>CAZCGF010000071.1:0-17836 GCA_964498115.1 uncultured Planctomycetaceae bacterium
CTCAATCACCTGCTTCAGTTCGCCATCCGCAGCAAATCTCTCGGCCAGCGCCTCGCTGAAGAACCGCCCGCCGTCCACCGCATAGTTCACCGGCCCCAGCCGCGCCAGCGCCTGCTCGCGAAGGCTGGCGCGCATCGAATCGCCGACAAACAGTGCCCCGATCAGCGCCGCCGCGCCAGCCATCGTGCCGAAGACGACGGCAAGTCCGGCGCGCCAATGAAACCTCAGGCTGCGATGGCGAAGCGTACTGGGCGTGAGAGGGGCGGCGTTCATGCGGCGCGCGATTCAAGACGACCGTCGGAGAATTCGAAGCACTTCTGCATCCGATCCGCAAGCGACGTACTATGCGTGACAACGACCAGCGTCGTGCCCTCCTCCTTTTGCAATTCCAGAAGAAGTGACGCGACCGTCTCGGCCGAGGACCGATCGAGGTTGCCGGTCGGCTCGTCAGCGAGCAAGAGTCGCGGGCTGTTAATCAGCGCGCGGGCGATGGCGACGCGCTGCCGCTCGCCGCCGGACAGCTCCGAAGGCAGATGATCCAGCCGTGCCGAGAGGCCCACGCGATCGAGCAGCTTCGCGGCCCGCGTGATAAGCCTGGCGGCGCCGTCATTCGGCAGCGTCGGAATCAGCACGTTCTCAATCACGCTGCATTGCGGGAGCAGATGGTGATCCTGAAAGACGAACCCGACGTGGGTGTTGCGAAACCCTGCAAGAGCGGGCTCATCCAATGCGAACGGGTTCCTGCCGTCGAGCTGCACCTCGCCGCTGGTGGGCGGCTCCAGCGTGCCGAGAATGTTGAGCAGCGTGCTCTTGCCGCAGCCCGATGGCCCCACGATCGCGACCGCCTCGCCCTCGGACAGGCTCAGCGACACATCCCGCAGGACGATCACCGGCTCGGATCGCGTCGGGTATTGCTTGCAGATCGACTTGGCATCGAGCGCCAGTGACATGGCCTGCATCCTACGCGGATTGGCTCGATTCGACGAGCGAGCGACGCAAATCAACGGCCTTGGCGAATACGTTCCACGCCCCTTCGGCCATCAGATCCTCATGATAAAGCTCAGCGACCGCTCGCCGGCCCCGCGAACCGAGTTCACCTCGCAGCTCCGGCTGGTCCATCAGCTCAATCATGCGATCCGCGAGTCCTGACACATCGTTCGGCGGAAACAGCACACCGCCGCCCGTCGCCTCGATCAGTTCGGGAAACGAACCGTGCGCCGGCTGAACTACCGGCAGGCCCTGCGACATCGCTTCGAGAACGTAAATGCCCTTGGCCTCCCGATAGACCGTCGGCACGGAAAAAACATCACAGGATCGAAGAAGTTCGAGCTTCCCCCGGCGATCGACTTCGCCGAGCAGGTCCACCGAATCTCGGAGCCCCGCTTTCTCCAGCTTCTCAGCGATCTCCGCGACGTAGCCTTTGCTCGTCTCCGGCGTATAGCCCGCAGCGCGCAAGCGGCACGGCCGCCCCCGCCGGTGCAATTCGATGAAGGCATCGCACAAAACGTGCAGCCCCTTCTCAGGGCAGATGCGCGCCAGGTACCCGATTGTAAACGGCCGAGCCCCCACCGATTCCGCGCCCCGTTCGTGCGGCTCAATGCGAATTCCCATCGGCACATGGTGCAGCCGATCGCCGGGCACGCCAAAGTTGTCGCTCGCGTAATTGGCGTAGTGACGAGATACGGCGATGAATCCGTGAACGTCCGGCGCCGCCTGACGAATCAGATCGTGCGCCTCGGCCCGATGCACCGCCGGCAGAGCGTCGAGAAAAATGTCTTCGCCGGTCAGCGTGCAGACGATCGCCGCGCCGAGCGCATCGTGCAGCGGCCTCGCAAGACCCACAAACAGCGCGTCAGGCAAATGCACGACGTCCGGGCGATAAGCGGCGAGACCCTCGATCAACTTGTCGAGTTCGCGCCGCTGAGCCCCGTCCTCGCCGCGCAGCATGGAAATCGTCAGCGGCCCCAGCCCCTCAGGCGTGGTCGCCCCGGCCCGGCGCATCGCCAGTCGCAAAACGGCAGGCGCATCGAGAACACGATCGAGTAGACGCGAACCGAGCCGAAACAGCGAGGACTTCTGCTGAAGGAATACGTTGATCCCGCCGTAGAAGACCCGCTCGGTGCTGACCGACGGCTCGTCGGTCTTGATCGGCGAATACATGGGGATCAGCACGACGTCGCGCTTCTGGCGAATCAGCGCGGCGGCGAGGGTGTTGTCGCGCATGCAGCTTCCGCAGTACATGCCCCCTGCCCCGGCGGTGAGATATGCGACTTTCATGGCGACGCCTGATTATAAGGAGGCGCAAGACAATCGGCGTGCGATCCTTCAGGAAAGGACCGCACGCCGATGTATTGCACAATCTCAAAGAATCCGTGGCGGCCAAGGCCGCGGGCGGATATTACCGACGTCGTCGAATCATCAGACCCGCCAGGCCGAGCAGGGCCAGCGAAGCCGGCTCGGGCGTGAAGGTCGTGTTGGTGACACAGACGTAGGAGAAATCGAGGCCGCTGATGTTGCCGACGCCGTCCCAGTTGAGGGTGATCGCGCCGGAGGTGGGCGTGTCGAAATCCACCTGACCGAGCGACTCGCCCGGCAGGAAGACCGGCGAAAAGATGCCGAGCGACGACAAGTCGCCGGAAAACTCAATCTTGTAGAGGTCGCTCGTCGTCACCACGCCGGTCAGCTCGTCGAAGGTGCCGCCGTAGGACTCCTCAATGGAGATATTGAGAACGCCGGTCGGCAGGTCAGCACCGCCCTGCGGATTGGGCAGGCCGATGGAATCGACAATCTGGAAATACGACGCGAAGACGGCGGAACTGCCGGGCGCCGCAGTGGGATCGATGTTCAGGGTGAAGTCGGTCTGCGAGATCAACGCCGATCGCGGACCGCCGAAGGCGCCGAAGTCGAATGTGAAGCTGCTCTGCAGGTTGGGGTTCTGAGTGGCGCTCAGCGAGATGAGGTCAGCCTGTGCGACCGACGCCAGACACATAGCGGCTGTGCACGCACAGATTTGCACGAATCGAGTCGAAGCGATCTTGGATACGAATGACATTCAAATGTCTCCTTTCAGATTATTGTCAGGCTCGCCGAACTGACCGGTCAGCCAATGCAGACAGAATAATGCCAGTGGGCCGATTCCGCCATACCCGGCAGCGGCCATGGCGCCGGAAACCTATACAGCACTTACAGGGGGTTTATGCGACTCGGAAAAACGGATTTCCGGCCCGCAGATCCCCTCCGCCAGTGCCCATTTCAACGGGCGCTGGCAACCGACTTCACGGATCGCCGATCGACGCTTCTCCGCGACTGCTATCATCGTGCGGAGAATCCATCATTCTTACGGCCGAGCTTCGGACTTCCCGGCCCCGAAGCAGTAAACCACGCCGTCATCCGCCGCGATCACAAGCCGCCCTTCACCGATGGCCGGAGATGAGGCCACGCCCGCGCCGGTGTCGAACCGCCATCGCTCCTTGCCCGTCGCAAGGTCCACCTCGTACACGTTGCCATCGCCCGATCCGAAAAAAACTCGGTCGCTCAGGATGACCGCGGACGAGTCAATGCGGGCCTGGGCGTTAAACGACCATGCTTCCTTGCCCGTCGCACGGTCCAGCGCGTGCAGCGACTTGTCCCGGCCGCCGATGACGACGAGCCGACTGCCGATCGCAGCGGATGCATAAAATGGAAACTCGCGATCCGGATTCTCAAAGACCCATATCTTCGTCCCCGTCCGCCAATCGAAGCAGAACACCTGATTGCCGAAGGTGCCGACAAAGACCCGATCGCCCTCCACGGCCGCCGATGCGCCGGAGACGCCACCCATCTCGATCTGCCGTTCGACCTTGCCGTCCTCAAGCCGGACGACGTGCAGCCGCTCATCACACCCCGCGACCAGCACACGACCGTCCACGATCGACGGTGTGCCATGGACGCGGCCCTGCGTCTCGTGCCTCCATTGGAGCTTCCCGTCACGCCGATTCAGACAATAAAGCGAACCGTCGTACGACCCGAAAACAATGCGGTCGCCTTCGCAGTTCACCGAAGAGATAATCTCCGCCTCGGACTTGAACGACCACCTCTCCTTGCCGTCACGCACGTCCAGGGCACGCATCACGCCGTCCCCGTCGCCGAACATGACCAGGCCGTCGTGAACCGTCGGTGAAGACTTGACGCTGATCTTGGTATCGAACTCCCATCGGGCCTTGCCGTCCGCGAGCGAAAGGGCATACAGCTTTCCGTCGTCGCAACCGACATAGACCACGCCGTCGGCGATGGCCGCGGTGGATTCGATGATGTCGCCCGTCTCGAAGCGCCAAAGCACCTCCAGCTTGTCGGGCAGCCGACCCGTGGCCACGCCGGTCAGATGCGGATTCCCCCGGAACATCGGCCAATCCGATGCGGGCTGCGTCGACGGCGGCGCAAACCCGGCGCACAGGCCGAGCCACATCGCTACAAATTGATGAAGTACCGCCGTTATCATGCAGGTTTATAGCGCAGGACCAGGGCCGCACCCACAGCGGCCAGGAGGATGCCGAAATAAAACGGCATCGACGGAGACTTCGCCGGTTTGTCCCAGAACATCGTGACGATCACGTTCATGATCGGCGCGCCGGCGAACACCAGCGGCGCGACGTAGATCGGCTTGCCGCCGGTCTTCAAGGCGAAGATCACGCCCAGGGCCCCGAGCGCTCCAAAGACGCCGGCCAGCGTGGACAGCGACACGCCCTTCATCGGAAAGCTCGCCGGCTCCGCCTTGCCCATGATGAAAAGGCCGGGGATCAGCACCGCGACGAGGCAGTAAGCCAGACCGACGAAAAGAAACGCGCGAAGCGGTCCCTTCGGCTCGCCGAAGCCAAGCTGGCCGTGATGAATCGTCGGGACATACGCCCCCCACGAAACGACGGCCATCATGATGAAAAGGTAAGGCAGCATTTGTTTCATTATGTGTCTCCAGTTATCCGCCCAACTCGGCCCGAACAAGGCTTACTGCGGGCTCTTCAGCATCTTTTCGCGTATGTCCGCCGGAATAGCGATGGACTCGAATCGTCCGCCCTCGAATGTCCGACAACAGACCGCTTTCATGCGGCCGCGGGCCGTCTTCGTCCCATCCTTGTAGAAGGCGACTTCGTAGGTCATCGACTTGTCGCTCAGCGTCATCAATTCGAGATGCAGCTCCATCACGTCCTCGAATCGCGCCGGGGCGAAATACTCGCAGCTCACCGTGATGCGCGGCCAGCTCACCGTCCCCACGGCATGCGGCTGGATCACGCTCATGCCCAGAGATCGGAACCAGGCGTGCTCGATCTCCTCCATCCAGCGAAGGTAATTCGAAAAATGCATGACGCCGGCCATGTCGGTGTCCACGAACTGTACCCGGCGCGTCATCTTAAACTCTGCGAGCATCTGCCGTCCTTCCGAAGAATCGTTCAATCGTCGCCGCCGTCGGCGCTCTCGTCAAAACCGACACAACGACCAGCGCCAGCGCCGATGCGCCGACGACAATCGCCACCGGGGGGACGCCCATGTACATGTAGTCGTCATCGCCCGCCCAGCCCGATGCGCGAAACAGCGCAAACCAAGTCGCCCCGGTCGTCAGGATGCAGGCATAAGCCCCCGCCTTCGTCACCCGCCGCCAATACAGCGCCGCGATCACCAGCGGAAACAGCCCCGCAAAGCCCGTGAAGCACCAGATGCCCAGCGTAAACACACCACCTGGCCGCGTCAGCGCCAATAGATAGCTCACCACCACAACGATCACGACAAAGACGCGCCCCGTCACAACGCGCTGGCGATCCGTCAACCGATCGCGGCCGAAGTAGTGCGCGACAATGTCATTCGTGAAAATGCTGCCCAGACAAAGAAACTGAGAATCCAGCGACGACATGATCGCCGCAAGAATCCCCGCCGTCAGCAAACCCGGTAACAGATTACTATGCAGATCGGCCACCAGCTTCCCGAGCACCGCGTTCGGATTGGCAAACCCGTAGGGAATCGCCGGCTGCCCGTCGATCATAGCCGACGTCGCCCACACCCCCATCAGGATGCACGGCAGCCACACCAGCAAAATCAATATCGGGTGTGCCACCACCGCCAGCCGAAACGACTTCGCGGACTTCGCCGTCAGCCAGTGCTGAAAAATGTGCGGGAACATTCCAATCGACAGCGGGATCAGCAGGTACGAAAGAAAATACACCCGGCTCATGGTCACCGGCGCCTTCGGCGGAGCGGGCCTGGCGCCGCGCTCAAACTCCGGCGCGGCCTCCCAAGCGGCAAGCTTTTTCTCATACAGCGCTTTGTCCACGCGATAGCGCACCTGCGGCCCATCCTCCGCGACCGTCCGGCAGAGTTTCTCCGGATTCCGCTCGGCAACCATCACGGTGGCATTGCGCATCCCGCCAAAGCGATCGGCCACCGCCAGAAAGCACACCAGACCGAGAATGATGAAGATGAGCGTTTGAAATGTGTTCGCCCAGGCCGTGCCGCGCACGCCGCCGAAGAACACATAGATCAGCACCACGCAGCAAACAACGCCCGCGCCGATCCAGAATGGAATCGCCCCCGCCTGCACCGCCGCCGCGCCGACGCCATGCGCCGGAAACACACTCGGAAACGCCCCCTCCGTCACCCGCTCAATCGTCGCCCCGGCCCCAATCACGCCGATGAGCAGATACGGCACGATCAATCCGACAAGAATCGGAAACAGCACCAGCCCCAGCTTGTCGGACTCAAATCGGTCGCGGAAGAACTGGATCTGCGTCGTGTAGCCGAATCGCTTGCCGAACGACCAAAGCCTGATCCCCACCAGAAAAAAGCACATCGAGTGGACGATCCCCGACGACGAAGCCATCAGCCCGTAAACGCCGATGCCGTCCTTGAAAGCCTGCCCGGTGGAACCCACCAGGGCAAACGCCGTCATCGTCGTGCCGAACAGCGACATCAGCAGCAGAAACGACCCGATCCCGCGCGACGCGAGAAAATAATCGGCGGCCGTCCCCCTGAAGAACCGATTGCTGACCACCCCGAGGCCCAGCAGCAGCACCAGGTATGCAACGATCACGGCGACCACGAATTGGCCGTTGTTCAGCGCAGCGAGAATCATTCGCCGGTATCCCTCGTCGGCGGCGACCCTTCCGCTGCCTGCTCGTCCACGTCAGCGGGCCAGCAGTATGTCACCGCAAGGGCCCAGACAATCGCCGCACCAATTGAAATGCAGACATGCCACATCAGCCCGATCGGGACGATGCCAAAGACAAGCGGTTGAATGCGATCCCAGGCCCAGTAGTCCTGATGAGCGACGAGCAGCAACACGACCAGTCCGATGACGACGCGTTTCATCCGGCTGCAGCGCCCTCTTCCACCCGGATCGCCTCGGGAAGGTCGATGCGCCCCTTCATCGCGCTGAACACCTCGGCCACCTCATCGTTGAATACGTCGCCGATGAGAATGCGCGTGATGTGCTCCTTGAATTGCGGGAACTCCCGCACGAACGCCCCCATGCGAAAGTTCGGATCGTAATACGCATAAACCAGCATACGGATGCGCTGCATCCCCTCGGCGACCGGTCCGCCGAATGTGCCAAGCCGCGCCGCGGAAGTATCGCCCGCCGTCAGGGCCTCATGCACCGCGTCCGCCGCCAGTTCGCCGCTCTTCAGTGCCAGCATCACCCCGGAAGAATAAAGCGGATCCAGAAATCCGAACGCGTCGCCCACCAACACCCACCCATCGCCGGCGCAGCGCCGTGAGCGATAGGAAAAATCTGACGTCGTATAAACCTGCGCCGTCCGCTCGGCACGCTCCATGCGCCGCGCCAAGCCCGGGCAGTTTGCGATCTCCTCGTCGAGGATAGCGGTGGGATCGTCGCCGCGGCCGTTGTACAGATAGTTCGGCGGCGCCACGACGCCGACACTGGTGATCCCGCCGGCCAGCGGAATAAACCAGAACCAGCCGCCCGACTCCGGCAGGGCAATGACCAGCGTCGCGCCGGCGTTTCGACCCTCGTCGCGCAGCGCATTCTTGTAATACGAGTAGATGACGGCGTTCTTGAGCTTCTCATCGCCGTAGCGCAGCTTGAGCTTGCGAGCGATGATGCTCGACTGTCCCGAGGCATCGACCACAACCGCCGCACGAATCTCCCGCGTCTGACCTCCGCTCACGACGCTCACGCCTACGGCGCGATCACCCTCAAAGAGCACTTCGCGGACATTCGCCTGTTCGACAACCTCCGCCCCATGCTCCCGTGCATTATCGAGCATCATCAGATCGAATCGCGCCCGATCCACCTGCCAGGTGCGCGTCCACTCGTCGGCGTCCCAGTCGGGAAAGAAAAAGGGCGCAGAGTCCTTCCCGCTCGGGCTGACGAACTGCACGCTCTCCTTGATCGTGAAGTCCGAGGCCTTCATCTTCTCAAGCATGCCGATGCGCTTGAGCGTCCAGTATGTGTACGGAATCAGCGACTCGCCGATGTGATGGCGCGGAAACTTGCCGCGCTCCAGCACGAGCACGCGATGCCCGTGGTCCGCGAGGATCGTGGCGACCGTCGAACCCGATGGCCCGCCGCCGATGATGATGACGTCGTATTGGTTGCTCAGGCTTCCCGAATCCATCGATCCGTTACCACCTCCAGCAACTCAATCGCCGGTGCATTGTCACAGAAAATCGTCGCCAGTCTCCCGTACGCCTCGGTCATCTGATCGTCGCCGAAGTCGTCCAGGAACTTGCAGGATCGATCGAACCGGTAGTACCACTTCGGCTCGATGCGCCGCATCACCCTCGCCTTGACCAGGAGCTCCCCGAGCGGGGCCGATTGGGCCACGATCTGCTGCCGGACGTCCTGTGTCGCGTAGCGAAGGTCGATTTTCATCATCCCCAACTCGACCACCCGATCGCCCTCCGGCAGGAACAGGCTGATGTAGCGCCGGTAAATCGGCGGCGTGGTCTCAAACTTGATGACGTTCAGTCGAACGTCCTCGCCGTGATGGGCCCGAAGGGTTTCGGTCATGTGCTCGTTGTGGACCAGAAGGCGGCGATACACGCGGGGCATCTCGGCCGACGTGACGACCGTCGCGCCGGATAGATCGACGTCTTTTCCCAGAAACTGGGAGCAAAACTCGACAAGCGCGGCCTGTGGGTCGGTCTGTGCGTGAAGCTGTTGTGGTGAACTCATGTGTAGCGAATATCCCGATAGGCGTCTTCAAAAAATCTGGGCAACAGGGCATCGACGCGGAGGATGCCCTGACGATTGAGGCGCAGCTCGCCGTTGGCCTCATGTAGAAAGCCGTCCCGGCGAAGCCCGGCGATCGCATCGCGGAAACGGTCCATGATCTTAACGCCGAACTTGGTCAGGAAGTATGCCGAATCGACGTGGCCGGTCTTCAGTTGCAGGATCAGCTCGCGGATCATCAGCGATTCGTCCGTCACGCGCAGCGCCCGCGAAATCGGCAGCTCACCGCGGTCGATCGCGCCGATGTAATCGGCCCACTGATCGGCATTCTGATAATGGACACCGCCGAAGTGCGAAAACGAAGCAACGCCGGTGCCGACCATGTCTGCGCCGTGCCACAGCGAATCTCGATAGATGAATCCCGCGTGCCGCGACTTCTTCACCAGCGTGTAAGCGCTGGATACCTCGTAGCCCGCCGCCTCAAACCGGCGGAAGGCTTCATCCACCCAGCGACGCTTCGTCTCCCAGTCCGCGACCGGCGTGGAGCCGCCGGCCGTCAGCGCCTCGCGCGAAAAGACCGCGTTGAACGGAAGCTCCATCTGGTAAATCGTCACGCTGTCCGGATCGAGGGCGACCGCCTTCTCAACGGTGGCCGTCCACTTGGCGTCGTTGTCCCCCACCATCCCGGCGATCAGGTCGATGTTGATCTGCGCGAAGCCCGTGTTCCGCGCCCAGTCGTAAGCCCTGAAAATCTCCGGAGACTTGTGCGCCCGCCCGTTGGTCTCCAGCACCTCATCGTCGAAATGCTCCACGCCCAGAGACAACCGCGTGACCCCGATCTCGCGGATCACCGCCAGCTTGCTCTCCTTGAGCGTGCCCGGCTCGCATTCAAAGGTGACTTCCCGCGCCGCGTCCCAGTTCCAGTGCCGCCGAATCTTCTCAATCAGCCGGCGAAGCTGCTCGTTGGATAGAAACGACGGCGTCCCACCGCCGAAATACACGAACTCGAATTGCCGGTCCGCCAGACCCGCCCGATCGGCATAGAGCCCGATCTCTCGCCCCAGGGCGTCGGTATAGGCGTCCACCTCGTCGGCGTTCTTGTCGGTATAGACGCGGAAGTAACAGAACTTGCACCGCTTCCGGCAAAACGGAATGTGCAGGTACAGCCCGAGCGGCCTGTCCGGCTCGCCCGCCGTGTTCAGGGCCGAAATCGCCTCGGCTGCCTGTTCCGGCTGCCACACCGAAAACGGAGGATAATTCGCCACGAAATAGCTCCCCACCTCCGTGGGCTTCGCAGGCGCGGCGGAGTCTTCATATTGCGGCAGTCGGACCATCGGGCGGAGACCTCAGACACAAAGCATGACCCGGAAACAGGGTCCGGGGCAGGGTGATTGCCATATCCTAGTAAAAAACGCGGCTCCCGACCATTCTTTGCGTCAAATCCAGCTATACGTGGACCATTTCAAGGCCGCCGATACGCTGACGGCCGGACGCATTAGAATCAGTCGCGACGATCCATGACCTCCAACACGGCCCATTCCAGCCATCACGACTCCCATCGCCCCGCCGTCTTTCTCGATCGCGATCACACCCTCATCGAAGACCCCGGCTACATCAACGACCCGTCGCTGGTCATCCTGTTGCCCGGCGTCGGTCAGGCGATCTCGAAACTCCGCGCCGCCGGCTACCTCGCCGTGGTCGTCACCAATCAATCCGGCCTCGCCCGCGGCCGCATCACCGAGTCGCAGTTGTCGGCCGTTCATGCTCGCCTGATGGAATTGCTCAAAGCCGAGGGGACGGCCCTCGACGCCATTTACCACTGCCCGTATCTGCCCGGCGACGAAGCGATCGTCGAGCGGTACCGGCAGGATAGCGAACTCCGCAAACCCAGGCCCGGAATGCTTCTTACTGCGGCAAAGGATTTGAAAATCGATCTGAGTCGATCCTGGATGATTGGAGACTCCACCCGCGACATCCAGGCCGGTCGCGCGGCGGGCTGCCGGACGATTCTGATCGGCAGGGCCGATTCACAGGCCTGCGAAGCCGATCATGTCGCGGCGGACTTGCCCTCCGCCGTCGAAATAGTATTGTCAGATTCTCACAGGACGTGATTTCATCGCGTGTCGAACCGGTTGACCAGACCGGCGACGGGAGGACTCGATCGATGAACGATGCAGGGATTGCAGAGCGACCGACAACGACACCATCAATGCGCCCCGGCCCGCTTCACGGCGACTCAACGCCCGAGCGCGACGTACTGCTCGAATCCATCCTCGAAGAAATCCGCATGCTCCGTCGCGAGCAGCAGCACGAGGACTTCTCCATCGCCCGACTCGCCGGTGCCGTCGCCCAGGCCTTCGCCCTCTGCTCGATCGGTTGGGGCCTCTTCGCCTGGATCGACGCCACCCCCGATACCCTCGCCGCCGCCGCCACCACCGCCACCATCCGCCTCCTCGCCGGCATCGGCTTCCAGCTCATGGCCCTGACCTGCTTCAGCGCGTCGCGTCGATAAACCTCCTATCAACGACGCCAAAAAAAAATGGTCGGGCCGCCCCTGTTGAAGGACGGCCCGACCGGGAAGAACTACCGACTCTGATTAGGCTTCCGGATCGTCATCGCCGCAGCAGGCGGGAGGACTCTCCCCGTCGCAGCACACGACAACGCAGCAGCCATCTTCACAGTCCTCGCAGCATTCGCAGTCCTCGCAGTCTTCGCACGACTCGCAGGACTCGCACGACTCGCAGCATTCGCATGGCGCACAGGCGTCTGCATCACAGGCCACCACCTTGCATGCCTGCATCGAATCGCAGGTCGTCTTGCATGACGCGTCATCCCCGATGCAACCCGGCATCGACTTGTTAACGCCGCCGGAGGCCGTCGAGATGGTAAACGTCGCGCCGATCATGACGATCCCGACGATCGCGAACACAAACAGATTCTTCCAGTTCATGAGTATTCTCCAAAAAACTTAATTCACTTGATTAATCGTACATAGCGACTCTCGCCGAGGCCGGATTGTGCAGCCGTCGGCGTAGAGCGGGTGAACGTGATGCGCAGCACCAATGCCCGCACGACAAGCGACACCATCTCAGTTCAATGGTTGGACACGATCTGAGCGTCGCGCGCGCAGCGCGGGCGCAAGGATTGAATCAATTCCGCCAGACACAAAGAATGGACTGGATCGATGTGCTCGAAGCCCGAATCGGCGTTGAGACCGCACCTCGAAAGCTCGGCCGCTCCGATTCGACGAGATGTGCAATCATCCGAACAACGGGCGCCGGCTCGGCCTGCGGCCGTTTCTCGTTCGCTCCCGCGACCTGAAGGTGTGAATGCGGATTCGGACCCGTCGGCGCTACGGGCGCCGGCGCGCAGGCAAGCATCCCGTCACATTGAACACCCACGCAGTAAAAAACACAGCAGCCCGAGTCCGAGTTAACAGAAACGCAGCAACAATAATCCGGGTCGTTCGATTCGCCCGCAGCGCGCAGATGTGCGTCAACCGCCCGCTGCACCAGCGGCGGATACAGAATGACGGACCACGTCAAGATGAATTGCATCCACATGACGATGCTTATTGTACCAGCTTAAGTCTTCTGGAGTCCAAACCGGGACAATTTATGTGCTTAATAGGGGCTCTGCGCGGAAACTTCGCCAGTGGCAACTACTCCATGCAAGAGATTCTCGGTTCCCACGCCGGTCTTGGCTGCCAAAACGCTCCTTACTATCCTTGCTATTGATCTTCCGCCTTCAGCCCCATCCCGCTGCGATCCGGCGCCTGCGGCCGCTTCGGCGGCGTGTACGGATTCCGCTCCAACTCCTCGAGCATGTGCGAGATCGCCGCGTCCAGTTGGACGTCCTTCCCCCCCGCCATCTTGCCCGGGTCGTCGATCACCTCGATGTCCGGATCGACGCCGTGCCCCTCAACGCCCCACGTCCCGTCATTCTCATAAAAACCAAACGTCGGCACATTCGTGTCACCGCCGTCGACAAACGACGGATTGCCGCTGATCCCGACCAGCCCGCCCCACGTGCGCATGCCGATCAGCTTGCCCATCTTGTTGAACCGGAACAGCCACGGAAACATGTCGCCGCCGCTGCCCGCCAGCCCGTTGATCAACATGCACTTGGGCCCTTGCTGCGCATCCGGCGGCCACGGCCAGTCATTGCCGTCGCGCCGCGCCCAATAATTCGTGTTCGGACGATTGAGCAGCTCGATGAACCGCGTCGGTATCTGCCCGCCGCCGTTCCACCGCTCGTCAATGATCAGCGCCTTGCGATCGACCTGCCCATAAAACTGACGCACCAGATCGTTCTGCCCATCGACACCCGTATTCGGCACATAGATGTAACCGACCCGCCCGTCGGTCCTCTCGGCCACATAGGCCCGATTCTTCTCAATCCACGCGCGATACCGCAGCCCCGCCTCGCTGCCCTCCGGCTTCACGACCACCTCGCGAGCCTTGTCGTCCAGCGTTGCGTTCTCGCTCACCGTCAGCGTCACGTTCAAGCCCGCCATCCCCTCCAGCGCCGACCACGGATCGCGCGCCTCATCCACCGGCACGCCGTTCACCGCCAGCAGATAGTCTCCCTCGTTCACCACGCTTCCCGGCTGCTTGAGCGGACTCCGCGCATCGCTGTCCCACGGCGCGCCCTCGTAAATCTTCGTGATCCGGTAAGCCCCGTTCTCCAGAGCGTAGTCGCATCCCAATAGGCCCACGGCAACGCTCGGCTCCTTCTCGCCATCGCCCGACCCGCGCACATACGCATGGCCGACGTTCAGCTCCGAAATCATCTCCCCAATGATGTACGTCAGGTCCTCGCGCGACGAGCAATCGGCCAGCATCACTTCGTACTGCTTACGAATCGCGGGCCAGTCCACCCCGTGCATGTTCGCCACATAAAAGAAGTCGCGGTGCAGTCGCCAGGCTTCGGTGAAGATCTGTCGCCACTCCTCGCGCGGATCGACGTCGATTCCCATCCCCGCCATCGGCACGCCCTTCTCCAGCTTCTGATCCGCCGCCGCATCGACGATGTAAAACGACTTGCCCTCCTTGCGCACGATCAGCTTCTTGCCGTCGGCGCTGATGCCGTATCCCTGAACATCCGAGGCGACCGTCTTCTCCTCTTTCTTGTCCGCCTTATCGTCGTTCATGTCGAAGAGCCGCAGCGACGCCTTCGAATCCGCTCGCCCACGCGCCCCGGAGCGAATGTAAAGCAACTGCCCCTTGTCATTTACCGACAGGCCGCCGAAGTTCCCGCGATCGACCGGCAGCTGAAACGCCCGCGCCTCGAAGCCGTCGAAGTCGATGACCACAGGCTTGTCGTCCTTCTTCTTGTCCTTGTCCTTCTCCCCGTCCTTATCATCATCCTTGCCTTTTTCCTCGGCATCGTCGTCGCCATCCTCGGCGTCCTTCTTCTCATCCGCCTTATCGCCATCCTTCTCGTCGCCGTCCTTCTTGTCCTTGGCGTCCTTCTCCTCCGGCTTCTCCTCATCGCTCTTCGGCGCCAGCGGCGACTTCACATCCTTCCGCAGCGGCACGGCATGCAGCCGGTCCATCTCCGCATACACCCACGAATTCCCCAGGTCCTCATAGATCGGCGACGAAAACTCACGATTACTCGCGAAGTAAAGAAACTCGCCCTTGCGATCGAACGTCGGCGACTTGTCGTTGAACATGCCGCTCGTAACCTGATGCTTCTCGCCCGTCTCGACGTTGTAGAGCCAGATCGCCCCCTGCTGGTTATCGCCCGACCGCGAATACGCAATCCATCGCGAATCGTGCGACCACGCCGCCCCCAGCCGATTCGTCCACGGGTCCTTATCGATCAGCTTCGTCGCCCCGCTCTCAATCTCGCACAGATAAAGCGCGCCCGTCTTGTCCGCGAAGGTGATGTGCTTCGAATCCGGCGACCAGTCATTCATGTACCGATAGCAATTGCCGTCCGCCGTCACCCGCCGCGACTCGCCCTTGCCGTCCGCCGACCGCACATACACGTCGTACTCGCCCGTCTCATCCGACAGATACGCGATCTGCTTCCCGTCGGGGCTCCAGATGGCGTCGCGCTCCGCAATACCCCCGGTCCGCGTCAGTCGTCGTGGCGCACCCTCCTTCGCGGGCACCGTCCAGATGTCGCCGCGCGCCTCAAGCACAGCCCGCTTCCCCGTCGACGAAATATTCCACGACCCCACGAAATCCCCCGAGTCCACCTGCTTCGGCCGCAGCTTCGGGCGATCGCCGGGAATATCCACCGTCACCGCCTTGCTCGTCTTCGTTCCGAGGTCGAGCAGGAAAAGCTCCGCGCCCTTCTGATAGACAATCTCCCCCTGCCCATTCGCCCCCGGCCCCATCGACGGCCACTTCACGTCATAGTCAGCGATCTTCGTGACCTGCTCGGTCTTGCCGCTCGTCGTGTCGTACGACCAGATGTTGAGCCGATGCTCCGCCCCCGCGTCTGAGAGGTAATACACCGTCTTCCCGTGCCACATCGGCAGCGTGTCGGTGCCCTCCCAGTTGGTGATTTTCTTCGACTCGTTCGTCTTTAGATTAAACAGCCAAACGTCCGTCGCCATGCCGCCGCGATATCGCTTCCACGTGCGAAAGTCCCGGCTGTGCGGTGTATACGCCAGCCACGTTCCGTCATCGCTGATCGCTCCATTCGCCCCATACGGCACAGGTACCTGCGTCGGCAATCCTCCCGTCACCGGCACCGTGTAAAGCTGCTGCTGCCGCGGCAATCCCGCGAACCCGCTCGTCATGTACAAGAGTGCGCCGTCCGGCGTCCAGTCGCAAAGCTGCTCCGTCGCGGGGTGATACGTCACGCGCTGCGAAACCCCGCCCCCCGTCGGCAGCGTGTACAGATCACGATTGCCCTCGTAGTTGCCGACGAACGCAATCGTCTTCCCGTCCGGGCTGAACTTCGGCGCAAGCTCCTGCCCCGGAGGACCGGCCAGCGGAAGGGCAAGGCCGCCCTCGCGCGACACGATCCACAGATCATTCGCATAGGCGAAGACGATGTGCGTCGCGCTGACATCCGGGAAGCGCAGCATCCCGGCGTGCGGACGATGCGCATCAGTCGGTGCCGCAATGGCGACACTCGTTGCAAGGGCAAGAACGGCCAAATGAATCCGCAGTAATCGAGAAATCACGTATCTACCTCCAGCTATGAATTTGCTTCTCTTCGCCTCACAAGTAGGGTGGGCTCTGCCCACCACCACGCCCGCACCGACACGCGGGGCCACGTATCCTCGTGCGGCTCCTCTGTAGCGCCACCCCTTGTGGGTGGCGAGGACGCGCGATCCCGACCACCCCGGGCAATACGTCGCCCTCGCAAATCCCTATGCAACGCGGATTTGCACCGAATCGTCCGTTGATCGCCGTTTGGACAGATAAGCGCGCGACGACATTCGGCCAATCGGTGGGTATCCTACGATCAAACGGCCGGAGGGTGAATCCCTTTCAGCCGTCAGCAAGCCGCGAGAAACCAAGAGGCATGATCGCGTGATGAATCGCATAAGCCGGGTGCGGGATTGCAAAGCTCCTTACGACGCCACATGGAGAAACCGCGCCGGACTCCGGCCGATCCTATGGCTGCGGCTGCGAAGTATTGGCATCGCGCGCGGCGCCATCCCAATTGCGTTAATCGGGTTGTTGACATTGACCCAGTCGGCCTGCCTGTTGCCCGCCCCGCTTGCCATCTTCCCGCAAATAAAGCCGGGGAGCGGCGCAACCGTTGAGATCTGCGATCAATCCGGCAAGCCGGTCCACACGGAAGGCCTATTGATCATCAACCGCGACTACCGCATCGACAAAATCCCCGGCGCGCCGTCGAACGCCATCGCCCCGATCCGTGACGGCAAGGCGACGATTCCCATGGAGTTGGCCATCAGCTCTACATGGGGCGCTGTCGGGGTCATGCCGTCCGTTCTTGGATTGGTGCCCTTTGCGTGGCCGATCACCGACCACTACGCAGGCACACCGACGGTCATCATCCTCGTTCCCGGCAGCAATGCAGTCGTGCGCTATTGGCTCGAAACAGAAGAGCGCAACCCGATGCGAATCCGGCTGGTCACGAATCCGGCGACGCAGGCCGATTCGTGGCGGGAGATTCTCGCGAGTCTGCGAGGCCGATACGACAAGCCAAGCCCCGGCAAGCAACTGGACTTGCGCTTCGATCACTATCACTACTGGAAGGCCCGAAACTTCATCGAAGCCGAACTCGCCCGCCTGGGCGCGGATCCCGGCGTTGCAGAATCCGCATCCGCCAAGACCGAGCCATCAAGCGCCCCCGCGCGAAATTCAACTCGGCCGTAAGTCTAATCGCCCTTCCCAACGCCACCACCATCTGCATGGGCCTCGTCAGACGTCGCCGGGGCGCGCACATGGAGCAAGCATGGTGAATGGAGATTGTTGAATGAATACAAAAAACCGCCGTCCGGCATGCAGCGATCGCGAGTCATCGACCGGCGGTCAGGATTCAGGCCCATGTCACCCAAAACCACCGAAAACTCGAACCGCCCCAACACATGCCCATCGAAAGAGTTGCAAGCGTTCGCGCAGACTTTTTTCGCCTATTGTCACCGGGCAAATCATCGATGCCGCGCGCCAGTCAGAGCCCCGACCGTTAGGGAGGGGTCACGTATCGATTGCCCCCGCGCGACCCCGCCGCCGCGCACAATTT
>CAZCGF010000072.1:0-17815 GCA_964498115.1 uncultured Planctomycetaceae bacterium
CCGTCAGTCAGAAGGTTCTGAATGCATGGGCGATACGACTCAGGTTTCAGCAATACGGGCAATACAGGCATGGACTGATCCACGGGGCCGTCTCGGGCAACACAAAGCCCGGTAGGGGGGGGACGGTTGTAGATGAAGGAGGCCATGGGGGCAAGAAAGGGCGTATAATCATGTGCATGTTCGCAACACATCGAACATCGTGGACGATTCATATCGTCGCTGTCCTCCTGCTCAGCGCGACGCGTTCCTTGTTGGCTGACACGTTTCGATTGACCGAAGGCGGCGTCATCGAGGGCAGGGTTGTAGAAGAGTCGGAGGATACCCTGAAGGTTCAAACGACTCTCGGCATCTTTGAAATTGAGAAGTCCCGGATCGCCGAGAGAACCAAGTCCGAATCTCCCTGGGAGCGTTACGAGAAGGAAAGGAAGAATTCCCCCGACACCGCCGAAGGTCACTTCGAACTTGCCCAGTGGTGTCGCCGTCAGGGCCTCTATACGGAGCAGAAAAAGCACCTCGAGCGGGTAATCGAGCTCGATCCCGAGCATAAAAAAGCACGTGCCGCGCTTGGCGAGGTCAAGCAAGACGGCAAATGGGTGAAGCGAGCGAAGCCCTCCTCCCGAGCCCCTTCCCCCGAGGAGCTCGAGGCACTGCGCCAGGCCAAGCGCGACGAAAAGATCGTCCGTAAAGCCATCGCCGAATGGCACGTGAAAATTGCCGCCATTCATCGCGGCCGACTGGAAGGCGAGGGCTGGCACTCCGAGCGTTTTCGCGATGGCCGGCGACAGATCATGGACATCAAAGATCCGCTCGCCATCCCCGCCATCACCAAGGTTCTTAGTCAGGGCAATCCAGCGGCCCGGCGCCTCATGGTCGACGCCCTTGGGCAGTTCGAGGAAGACGAATCGACGATGAATCTGGTCGTCGTCACCGTCCTGGATCCCTCCGTCACGATCCGGCAGATGGCCTCAACCGAGTTGATTCCCCGCAAGGATGAGCGAGTCATAGATGAGCTGCGCGGCGCATTGGCCGATGAGGATGAGTTTGTACTCCGAAATGCCGCCGCCGCCTTGGGCGCCCTCAAGGCCCGTGAAGCAATCGGCGATCTCATTCCGCTCCTCTCCACGCTGGAAAAACAGCGGGTACGCGTCACCCTCCCCGTATTTCTGGACAGCGTGTACGGCACATTTGGATGCGCTCGCCGATACCGATGCGGCGGCGGAACAGTCTTCTACCGGCCGCAATACATCGGGGTCATCGGCCCCGCGTACCCCATGGGGAATCTGTCGTACTTTGAAGATCAGATCGTCTCCGTCCACCGCACCGAAGTGCAGGAAGCCCTGATCGCCATCACCGGCCAGAACTTCGGTTTTGACGAGGGTGCGTGGCGACAATGGGCCCGCCAGAATAAAGGCGGCTGACAACTCACAGGCTGTCGTCCCCGGTGCGTTGTTTCGCAAATCCGGTTCCAACGCTAGAATCGATACGTTGATCCCAGGTAGCGACCTGCTGCCCGGATTCAGGCCTTTGGACCCTCGGCTTTCGTGCCGACAGGTGCCGGCCGATTTTGAACCCGCAAGGCTGCGTGCATGGAGCCCGCACCGCTGATCGACTCCGAAAGGAGGACCTGTGCCCCGAGGAAAGCTGGAACTGGAAAACTACGTCGAGTCGCTTTACATCCTCGATGAGGATGGCAATGTCGACGAGGCCTTGGTGCCAAAGCTCGAACCTCAGGAGCTTCGCCGACTGCTCCGCTCCCTCTTGACGGCGCGTCGCTACGACGAGCGCATGCTCAAGCTCCAGCGGCAGGGACGTATCGGCACATACGGCCCCGCACTGGGTCAGGAAGCCGCATCACTCGGCCCCGCCTATGTCCTCAGCAAGAACGACTGGATGGTCCCCTCGTTCCGCGAGCCCGCCGCCATGATCTATCGCGGCTGGCCGATGGAGCGACTGATGCTCTGGTGGGGGGGCAACGAGATCGGCTCATCCACGCCGCAAGGCATCCGCGATACGCCCATCTGCGTCCCGGTCGCCAGTCAGTGTCTCTATGGCGCCGGCATCGCCTGGGGCTGCAAGCTTCGCCACGACGGCACGGTCGCCCTTTGTTTCGTCGGCGACGGTGGAACCAGCGAAGGTGACTTCAATGAGGCCATGAACGTCGCAGGCGCCTTCAATCTCCCGCTCGTCTGCATTGTGCAGAACAACCAGTGGGCCATCAGCCTGCCGCGCAAGAAGCAGACCGCTGCCGCGACGATCGCCCAGAAGGCCATCGCTTTCGGCTTCAACGGGATGCAGGTCGATGGAAACGACATCTTCGCCATGATCGTCGCCGCCGATCAGGCCGTCGAACGTGCCCGGCGGGGCGGCGGCCCGACCCTCATTGAGGCCGTCACTTATCGCCTCGGCGTCCATACGACCGCCGACGATCCCAAGAAGTACCGCACCGAAGAAGAAGTCGAGCAGTGGAAGTGCCGCGATCCGCTCACGCGCTTCTACAAGTATTTGAAGAAGAACGGCATCATGGACGACAAGGCCCGCGACCTCCTCGAAGACGAGATCGCCGCCGAGATCGGCGCGGCCGTCGAAAGAGCCGAGCAGTACCAGCCCGATCTCATGGAACCGTTCAAGCACTGCTTCGCGACTATGCCGAACTACCTGGAAGCCCAGTTTGCCGAGTTCCAGGCTTTTGTGGATTCATCAGCCGGAGAGACCAGGGGCTCAGGCCACGACTCCCAGCTTTCGGGAAATGTTCATTGACGACTGACGTGGAGAGAGATTGCAAATGGCACTAATGACGATGGCCAAGTCCCTCAATCTGGCGATGCACGAGGCACTCGCCGAAGATCCCTCCGTTCTCATCCTTGGTCAGGACGTGGGTCAGGATGAGGGCGTCTTCCGCGTTACCGAGGGCTTGCTCAAAGAGTTCGGAGAGGAGCGAGTCGTCGACTTTCCGGTCGCGGAGTCGGCCATTGCTGGCGTCGCCGTCGGCCTCTGCCTCGCGGGTTTCAAGCCCATCGCTGAGATGCAGTTTTCCGGCTTCGGCTATCACGCTTTTCACCAGATCGAAAACCACGCCAGCCGATTTCGAAATCGTACGCGCGGCCGATTCACCTGTCCGATGGTCATTCGCATGCCCTACGGCGGAGGCATCCGCGCCATCGAGCATCACAGCGAAAGCCGCGAAGCCATCTGGGCCCATTTGCCCGGTCTGAAGGTCGTGATCCCCTCGGGTCCGCGTAACGCCCGCGCTCTCCTGCGGGCCTCCATTCTCGATCCCGATCCGGTCATGTTCTACGAGCCGAAGGCCTGCTACCGCGCCTTCAAGGAAGAAGTTCCCGAAGAACCGGAGACAATGGAGATCGGCAAGGCGAATGTCGTACGCTCCGGCAGCGACGTCACCATCATCTCATATGGTTCGACCATGCGACCGGTCCTCGAGGCCGCCGACGACCTCGTCGACGAATACCAGATCGATCCGGAGATCATCGACCTGCTTTCGCTCGTCCCGATGGATACCGAAACGATCACCGCATCCGTCAAAAAGACCGGTCGATGCGTCGTCGTACACGAGGCCCCGAGAAACTGCGGTCCCGCCGCGGAGATCATCGCCCGGATCGTTGAGAACGCGCTGATGTTCCTCGAAGCGCCGATCCAGCGCGTCACCGGTTACGACCTCGTCCTTCCATACTTCAACATTGAAAAGCCCTATCTGCCGGATCCGCGAAAGATCATCACGGCGGTGCGGGAAGTCGTCAGCTACTAATCAAGGGAGCCTTCGCGCAGGCGCGCGTTGTGCATCAGGATTAAGATAAACTCGGCACTCTGAGACAGGGCGATACATGGCCAAGGAATTCAAACTACCGGATCTGGGCGAGGGCATTCACGAGGCCCAGGTCGTCAACGTCAAGATCAAGCAGGGCGACACTGTGACGGCCGACCAGATGGTCATGGAAGTCGAAACCGACAAGGCCGCCGTCGAGCTTCCCGTGCCCTACGCCGGTGTCGTCTCAAAACTCAACGTCAAGCAGGGCGACACCATCAAGGTGGGCGCCGTCTTGCTCGTCGTGGACGAGCCCGGTGCCGCCGCAAGCGCGCCGGCGGCCGCCTCTTCCGCCCCGGCCCGGACATCCAGTGCACCCGCTGCCTCGGTGAGCGCGCCCTCCATGCGCAGCGAAGCGACAGTCGCAGGTCCGCGCGATGTCCCAGCGCCGCGCGGTTCCACCGCCGTCGCCGAAGCCCCGCGCTCCGGCAATGGTCCCATCCCCGCCGCCCCGGCCATTCGTCGCCAGGCCCGCGAGATGGGAATCGATCTAAGCAGCGTCCGCGGCACCGGTCCCGGCGGCCGCATCGTCCGCGAGGACATCGAGCGATTTGCCATTGCCGGTCCCAGTGGTTCCGGCCGTGCGCCGGACGTTGCCCAGCCCAGTGCCGCGCCCTCAGCACCGTCCGCGCCGCAGCGAGCCGCACAGGCCCCCGTGGCCGTGCCCGCCGGCGCAGACCCGATGCCGGATTTCTCCCAATGGGGCCCCGTCCGCAAAGAGGCCCTTCCCCAGATTCGAAAGACCATCGCCCGCGCCATGGTCCGTTCGGTAACGACGATTCCTCACGTCACCCATTGCGACGAAGTCGACGTCACCGACCTCGAGCAGTTCCGCAAAGAGCAGAGCGCCATCTTCGCTGACAAGGGCGCGAAGCTCACTCTCACGGCCTTCGTCGTCAAAGCCGTCGCCGGCGCCCTCCGACAGTTCCCGCAGTTCAATTCGTCGTTTGATGAGCCGTCCGGCACCATGATCTTCAAGGAATATGTCCACGTCGGCATCGCCGTCGATTCCCCCAAGGGCCTTATGGTCCCCGTCCTGCGCGACACTGATCGCAAAGGCCTAATGACCATCTCCAAAGAGCTCAAGGAGCTCGCCGACAAGGCCCGCGACTTCAAGCTCGACATCGCTGACATGCGCGGCGGCACCTTCACCGTCACAAACGTCGGCGCTCTCGGCGGCACGATGGCCACCCCCATCATCAACTGGCCAGAAGTCGCCATCCTCGGCATGGGCAAGCTTGAGTGGAAGCCCGTCGTTCGTAACGGCCAGGTCGTCCCGCGAAAAGTCCTGCCGCTCTTCCTCTCCTTCGATCATCGCGTCATCGATGGAGCCGACGGAGCCCGGTTCATTCGCGCCGTCATGGGTTTCCTCGAGAGCCCCCTGAACCTGCTGCTCGTTTCTTAGTCATCGCTCGACGTCCCCTGCGTCGTCGCGCTCTTCGTTTCGATCTCAAACTCCGGATGAGACGCCGCGAACTTCGCGCTCATCTCGTCCGTCATCGCCCGAAACGACGGTGCGAACATGATCGACCCGTGGTCCCGATCGGGCTCGATGATCACCCGGGCATCCGAGCCCAGTTCGGCCAGCGCCTTCTTCAGCAATTCAGTCGCCCCGTTGAGATAGAAGTTGTCGGCGTCCCCGATGATGACCGTGATCTTGCCCTTTAGATTCAGGCCCAGTGTCTTCCACTCCCGGCGCAGCTTGTCGGTGATGTCATATCGCCGCCACGCCTTGACCACCTCGGGATCGATCTTCCCAGTTCGCCGATCCCAAAGCGGCACGGGCGCGCCATCCTCACCGCGCGGGCCGAATACCGCCTCAAAGGAATGCATCTGGCCGCCCGGCCCCAGCACGTCCTCCATCGTCGCGAAGTCTCTTAGGAGCAGCTTGATGGCGCCGCTTTGCCGCATGATCGGCCACGGCGTCCCCGATGATTGCGTGAAGAAGTTCGTCTTGGCGTCGTAGAGGTTGAGGCCCGAGAAGTTGTGAAAGTCCACCGAGTCCGGCGACGTGGACCACGTCCCACCGAAGTAGTCGGGATGCGTGATTTGTAACCAAAGGCTGCTCCATCCACCCGACGAGTGCCCCGTCAGGAAGCGAGCCGTCGGCTCCGGTATCAATCGAAACTCTTTTTCGAGGTGTGGAATCAGTTCTTCAACCAGCGCCCGCCCATATGGCCCATTGTTGTCCGAGTCGGCGAACACATGGTGCCCAAGCGGACACATCGCATCCAGGCCGATCCGCACAAACGGCGTCTTCGATGGCCCCAGAAAGCTCGAGTACATCATCGCCATGCGATCGTCCCCGCCGAAACCTGGAATCACGTAAAGCGCCGGGAACTTTTTCGTCGGATTTTCAAGATAGGCCGTCGGCAGCGAAAGAAAGCACCGCAGAAACACATCCCGCCCATGAAACTTCGAAAGGCACTCGCTGCGAATCCGCACGCTCTTGGCGTTCTCTGAATTGACGTCGTGTCGGTCCTCCTTAACCTTCCGGCTGAACTTTATTCGAATCACGCCGCTTGTATTAGCATCGAAGTCGACTGTCTTGGTCCGCGAATAGAGATTTCCCGCCGCCTTGCCCGAGTGCGGTTGGTCAACATTCGTGTGCATGACCGCCTGCACGGCGTATTTGCCCTCAGGAATCTCAGCTAGTTCGTATGGATACCCTTTCAAGTGCTTGAGTAGAAGCGGCTTTCCCGGTGCCCAGTCGCTCACATCCTGGCTGAGTATCGGCTCCCGGCTCAGCCAGTGATGCGCCAGCCTCGGCTCGCCGCTTCGTTCCGCGGAGAGAAAGATCAGCACCCGCCCGGTAAACGGCTCGTCCCGCATTTTCCGGTCAAATCGAACTTCGAATACGGCTGCCTCACCGACGTCAGCTCGCGCAACGCCGCCCATACCCCCCAGCGCTGCAACGAGTAATATGACCGCGCTGGAAAACCGTCGCGATTCAACATAAGTGAGCATCGTCCGTCTCTCCACTAAACCGATTTCGAGGAGACGTTAGACTACCGGCTGCAAAGCGACAAGCGAGGATAGGAGCCCAAGCCCCATGACCATGCAAGCAGACAATGAACTCCTCGCCGGCATGATGGAGTCCATCATGCTCGAACGATCGGGCAGCCAGCACGTCACGATGTGCAACGACTTGCGGCATCGCTGCGCCTCAGAGGCGCTTGATCAGGCCGGCGCCTCTTCCGCGGAAGTCCTCTCAATGATCGCCGCCCTGTCTGACGCAGAAATCGACCGGCTGCTCAATTCGCTCACCCTTCAGTTCCACCTGCTCAATCAGGCCGAGAAGTGCGAGATCATCCGGGTCAATCGTGCCCGCCAGCGCGCCGCGACCGATGCAAGCCCTCGCGCCGAGTCGATCGCCGACGCCGTCCGCCAACTCAAGGACCTGGGCCTGAACATTCACGACGTCCTCGCCGTCGTCGCCCGGCTCGATATTCGTCCTACGCTGACCGCCCATCCCACCGAGGGTCGCCGGCGAACCATCCTTCGCAAACACAAGGCAATCGCCGAAGTCCTTCTCCAGCTGGACGACGCATCCCTCGCCCCGGCCGAGCGTAAGCGACTCGTTGACGACCTTCGCGCCCTGGTGCTCACCCTCTACGTCACCGAGGACATTCGCAGCGAACGGCCCACCGTCCTCGACGAAGTGCGAAGCGGCCTCCACTTCCTGACCTCGACCATCTGGGAAACCGTCCCGCTGCTCTACGAAGACATCGCCGCCGCTCTGGAAACTTACTACGACTGGCGCGGCCCGCTCCCTATCTTTCTCCGCTATCGAACCTGGATCGGCGGCGACGCCGACGGTAATCCAAACGTCACCCCCGACGTCACCCGCACCGCACTCAGAATGCAGCACCAGGCCGCCGTCCAGTTGCACATCCGCGCCCTGGAAGACGTCTTCGCCGAGCTCAGCGTCTCCGACCGCCACGTCGAAGTCCCCGGGGAGTTGCTGCGGACCATTGCGCAGGATGCCAATCGAAATCTCGTCCCGGAGGAACTCCTTCGCTTCCTCACTCACGAGCCCTTCCGTCACCGTGTTGCGCAGATCATTGGCAAGCTCCGCCTCGCCTTCGGCGATGCCTCGACCTACACCGCGGCCCGCTTTATCGAGGACATAGATCATCTCCGCGACTCACTCGAGAAAGCCGGCCTGCCGTCTCTCGCCAGAAGTGGAAGGCTCGCCCGCGTCGAACGCTGTGCCAAGACATTCCGCCTCTCGATGGCCGCGATGGACGTCCGACGCCACAGCGATCGCCACGAGTCCGCCGTCGCCGAACTCCTCCGCGTGGCCGGTGTTTGCCCGGACTACGAATCAATCGATGAATCCAGTCGCATCGAGATTCTCGAGCAGGAATTGGCTACCCCGCGTCCGCTGCACGGGCCGTCGATGCCGCTTTCCGATGACACCCGGCAGATTCTCGACGTCCTCGATGTCCTCAAGTCCGCCATGGCCATCGACCCCGACGCCATCGGAAGCTATGTCGTCAGCATGACCCACCAGGTCAGTGACGTGCTCGAAGTGCTCCTGCTCATCAAGGAGGCTGGCCTCTGGGATACCCGGGATGGTTGCCTCACTGCCTCACTGGACGTTGCCCCGCTCGTCGAGACCGTGGAGGATCTCGAAAACGCCCCGGTTCTGTTGGATCGCCTCTTCGCATCGACCGCCTATCGAGCATACCTGCGCGCCCGAAATGACTTCCAGGAGATCATGCTCGGCTACTCCGACAGCAACAAGGACGGCGGCTACTGGATGTCGAATTGGGCCCTGCAAAAAGCCCAGTCAGTCATCGCACAGACGTGTCACCAGACCGGCATCGAGTTGCGTTTCTTCCATGGCCGCGGCGGCACGGTCGGCCGAGGCGGCGGCCGCGCCAATCGCGCGATTCTCTCATCGCCGCCCGTCAGCAGAAATGGACGCATCCGCTTCACCGAGCAGGGCGAAGTCATCTCGTTCCGCTACGGCCTCCCGCAGATCACCCGTCGCCACCTCGAGCAGATCGTCTCTGCGATGCTTGTCGGCACGGCGCGAGCCAAGGCCGATCAATCAACCATGGTCGGTTTCGCCGGCGTCGTCGGCCCGCAACACATCTCTGTTGACGAGCGAGTAAAAACCATGGGCGAACTCGCCACCCGATCGATGCAGGCCTACCGCGAGTTGATTGATGACGATCGATTCTGGGATTGGTATTGCGGCGTCTCGCCGATCGAGCACATCGCCGGTCTTCCGATCGCCTCAAGACCCGTTTCGAGAAATGCCGGCGGCTTGTCGTTCGAAAACCTCCGCGCCATTCCCTGGGTCTTCGCCTGGACCCAGATGCGCTACAACGTGCCCGGCTGGTTCGGCGTGGGCTCAGCGGTTGAGTCTTTGATCCACGATCGGCCCGAGACCGCCGACTCACTTCGCCGCCTGTATCAGGAATGGGAGTTCTTCAAGACCATCATCGACAACATGCAGCAGGAAATGACCAGGGCTCGCCTGCCCGCCTCCCGCCTCTATGCAGCGGCGGACAAGTCTTCAGGCGAAATTCACCAGCGCATCAGCGCGGAATTCCAGCGCACGGCAAACGCCATCCTCTCAATCACCGGGCAGTCTCGGTTGCTCGACAACAACCCCGTCATTCAATCGTTGATTTCCGCGCGCAATCCCGCGACCGACGTGCTGAATATCCTGCAAGTGGAGCTGCTACGCCGATACCGAAGTGCCGCCGACACCGCCCGCCCGGCTCTTCGCCTCATGCTGCAGAGAAGCGTCAATGGTATAGCAGCCGCGATGCAAAGCACGGGCTGATCCCGCTTGTATCGATCTGCGGTCGTTCGCGCATTGTGCTGGAGAGTCGAAGTCTAAAGCGCCGCGGCCCGAGTCACGCGATCGCGCACCCAATCCAGCGTTACGCCCTTCTCATTGAGCATCTGCGATACGAACCCATCCGGTTCTCGAAGGAGAGCAAGCAGCAGGTGCTCGTCGCGGATCTCGCCGTGGCCCAGTCGATTGGCCGAGTCCACCGCCTGAATCAGCCGATGCCAGAACTTCGGCGACCGAAACGCCTTGGCCAGCTCCTGCTGATGAACCCACTCGTGACTATCGTGGCCGGACGCCGTTGCCATGTGGCTTTCGTCCGTGGCAGATCGCAGCAACGTGAGAATCTCCTCCCGCAATGCCTCGATCTTGACGCCGCGGGAAACCAACGCCGTCGCCGCCAGATTCGAGCCCTCGCGAAGGATGCCCAGAAGCAGGTGTTCCGTTCCGATGTACTTGTGCCCCAGCTTCCGCGCTTCCTCGATTGCGAAGTGAATCACCTGGCGCGTCTCGGCGCTCTGCGCCAGTTTCGCCTGGTGAAGCTCCTTGTTGCCTGGCTCGACCCGCTTGGCGAGGTCCGCCCGCATTGCCTCGATATCTACATCCAGGTTGTGCAGGGCCAATACGCCCACACTGCCGCCGACGTTTAGGAGGCCAAGCAACACATGCGTTGGGGCAAGGTTTTCATGATGAAGTTGGATGGCCTCAAGGTTGGCCAGCGCCAACGCCCGGCGGGCTCGATCGCTGAATCGTTCGTGCATGGTGGCGACCTCCGAATGTGCGATGAATCACGAATCTATACGAGGGTGAGCCGCGAGATCGCGCTCTACCGACTGCGGCGACGACTCCGCGTCGCCTGTTACTACTTCTTGGCCTTCTTCGCCGCCTCGACGATTTCCAACTGGATCGACGCCGGGACGCGCTTGTACTTCAGGAACTCCATCGTAAACGATGCTTTGCCCTGCGACATCGACCGAACGTCCGTCGCATAGCCGAACATCTTCGCAAGCGGAACCTCCGCATCAATCACAGTCAGCGGGCCCCGGTTCTCCGTTGCCAGAACAAGTCCGCGCCGGCTCGCCAGATCGCCGATGATCGACCCCTGAAACTCCGACGGCGTCTCCGCCTGGACCTTCATGATCGGCTCAAGCAGGACCGGCTTGCTGGCCAGAAACGCCTCGCGGAAGGCGTCGCGCGCACAAATCTGAAACGCCATGTCGGACGAGTCCACCGCGTGGCTCGATCCGTCTTCGAGGATCATCTTTACGCCAGTGATCTGATACCCGGCGAGCGGCCCCTTCGCCAGCATCGACTGATATCCCTTGTCGACCGACGGAATGTACTCGGTCGGGATGCGTCCGCCGAAGACCTTGTTCTCAAACTCGTAGCCGGTCTCGTGGTCATCCGGAAGCGGCTCGAGCGTTCCCACGACGTGAGCGTACTGGCCGGATCCGCCGGTCTGCTTCTTATGCTTGTAGTTGTACGGCACAGTCTGTGACGGCGCCTCGCGGTAGCTCACCCGCGGCTGACCGACGACCAGTTCCACCTTGTATTCACGGCGAATGCGCTCGCAATATACGTCAAGGTGCAGTTCGCCCATGCCGGAGATGATCGTCTCGCCCGTCTCGGGGTCGCTGCTCACGTGAAAAGTCGGGTCTTCCTTCGCGAAGCGCGAGACGGCCTTCGAGAACTTGTCGCGGTCGGCGCTCCGAGCCGGTGACACGGCGAGCGAAATCACCGG
The DNA here is from genome assembly GCA_964498115.1 of uncultured Planctomycetaceae bacterium. Lineage (GTDB taxonomy): Bacteria > Planctomycetota > Phycisphaerae > UBA1845 > UTPLA1 > UTPLA1. Next base: position 11,374 of record CAZCGF010000072.1, read on the forward strand.
GTCCATCACGTGCATCGACTCCAGCGAGTAGCTCGCGCCCTCGCCGCAGAACGTATCGCCCGAGACGCAGTCGATTCCAACCACCGCCACAATGTCGCCCGCCGATGCGTTGTCGATATCTTCGCGGTCGTTGGCATGCATTCGCAGAATTCTGCCGAAGCGAGCCGGCTTGCCCGTTCGCGTGATCGTGTATCGCTCGCCGCGCGTCATTTTGCCCTGATAGATTCGCATGTACGTAAGCTGGCCGAACGTCTCATCCACCAGCTTGAACGCCAGTCCGACAAACGGTGCGTCCGGGTTCGCCTCCAGCGGAACTTCGGCCTCGCCATTGTCCATGTCATATGCGAAAACTTCGCGATCCAGAGGGCTCGGCAGATATCGAATCATCGCGTCGAGCAGAAGCTGGACGCCCTTGTTCTTATATGCGGAGCCCATCAGCACCGGCGAGAAATCGCCAGAGATGCAGCCGCGCCGAACGATGTTGTGAATGAGTTCCTCGGGAACCGGCTTCTCCTCCAGCATGATGGAGAGCAGTTCGTCGTCGTGAAGGCTCAGCGCATCCAGCATGCCGGCTCGCGCGCTCTGGGCCTCATCCGCCAATTCCGCCGGAATTGCCTCCCAGCGAATCTTCTCGCCGCGATCGCCGTCGAAGTAGGCCGCCTGCATCCGAACCAGGTCGATGATCCCCTGCAGGTCGTTGCCCAGACCGATCGGGAGCTGCATCTGAACGGTCGTCAGGCCGAGCTTCTCTTCAAGGCCCTTGATCACGTTGACCGGATCGGCGCCCTGCCGATCGAGTTTGTTGATAAAGCAGATACGCGGTACCCGGTACCGCTTCATCTGCCGATCGACCGTGATCGACTGCGACTGCACACCGGCGACGCCGCACAGCACCAGGATCGCTCCGTCCAAAACGCGAAGCGAACGCTCGACTTCCACCGTGAAGTCCACGTGACCCGGCGTGTCGATGATGTTGATCGGGTTCTCGTTCCACTCGACGCGCGTCGCGGCGCTGGTGATCGTGATGCCGCGCTCGCGCTCCAGGTCCATATAGTCCATCGTCGCGCCTTCGCCGTCCTTACCCTTCACTTCCTGAATCTTGTGGATTCGGCCGGCGTAAAACAGTATGCGCTCCGTCAGCGTGGTCTTGCCCGAATCGATGTGGGCGGAAATCCCGACGTTGCGCAGATGTGATAGGGGCGACGCATTCATCTCATCACCTTCGGTCGTAGTCCTGACTTTCGTCGAAACGGCCATCTCGTCAACTCCGCATGTCTCGACATGCACCTTCATTCCAATTCAGCCCGCCGCCGAAGATGCGGAGCCGAAACCTTGCCGCTCCGCGACGTTTTGCGGTTCGGCGACGATCTTCCCTTGCTATTTCAAAGGGGGAGAATCGATTCGGCGGTCTGATCGGCTGGTTAAGGCCGAGCCCCTTAGTATATCCGGTCCATAAATCACCCGTCAAACAAAAAATTGACCTTCGTCCGAGAAAAAGCCCCCGCGATTACCTCCCACAACCGCCGCTCCCACACCTCGCAGCCCCTCCGCCTTTCTATCGGGCAGTCGCCGTTCAGCCCCCAGACCACCACGGGTGTCTGCGAAACTATGTCCTTTGCACTTCGAGATTTGTTTCCGATGCTTTGGTTGGCGGAGGCCCGATCTGTGCCGGGACCCCGTCATGGCCGAGAAGATTGCCAGGCGAAGATTCGCTGCGTGAGCACAGTCCGTCGCCTCCCGGGCCCCGGAGCAATAGGGAGTGACACCAGATGATCATTGATACACCAGCACCGTCCAACTCGCCGAGACCGTCGATAGGCATTCGCCGAACCCCGTTCGCTTTGATCCTCGCTCTCGTCTGCACGATTCCGATGACCGCACATCGGTGCCCGGCGGCTGTGGTCTCGTGGATCGGCGGCTCAGGAAGCAGTTGGAGTACCGCCGCCAACTGGTCTGGTGGAAGGCTGCCGACCACCAGCGACGTCGCCCAATTCAGTGGATCAGGGACGAGTGACGTCACGATCAACACCAACGTCAGCATCAACGGCCTGGACGTAAAGGCAGGCTACACCGGCACCATCACCCAGGCAGCAGGGGCCCAACTCACCGTCGGCAGCACCGGAATACTCTTCGCCGACGGGACCTTTCGCGGCGGCGACGCCATGATCGACTGCAACGGCCCCTTCACCCAAAGCGACGGCGCCTTCCGATCGACCTCCGGAACGTTGTCTGTTCTTAGAAATCTCACCATCTCCGGCGGCACCTATCTTCACAACGGCGGGACCGTGACCCTCGGCAACTATGACAAGTCGGTCAACGTCGGCTCCGCCGTCCTCAACAACCTCACCATCGCCACGGGCGGCAACAGCGTCACGACCACCGGAACCATCACCCTCGCCGGAAATCTGGTCATCAGCTCCGTCAATTACATGAACGGCGGAACGATCGCCGTCGCCGGAAATGTCACCTCAAACGACACCGCCCTGATTGGCTATCCCGGCACCGTCATCCTTTTCAACGGAACCGGCAACCAATCCCTCATCGCCGGCGTACCCAATGCCCTTGTTCCAACCGTAAACATCAATAAGCCGAGCGGAACCCTCACCATCAATGGACCGATCGGCGTCTTCAATCACTGGACCCACACCGCCGGTCTCGTCGATCCCGGTACCCAGCCGCTCCATTTCGTCGGCTTCGACAAGACCATCGTTCCGGGCTCCATGACTTATGGCGATGTCGTCTTCAACACTGGCGGCAACAGCATTACCACCTCCGGCACGATGGACGTGAACGGCTCTTTCACAATTCAGAGTGTCAATTACATGAACGGCGGCTCCATCAATGTTGCGGGCAATGTCACCACCAACGACACCGCGCTCATTGGTTATCCCGGCACAGTCATTCGTTTCGACGGCGCCGGCGATCAGACTCTCACCGCCGGTGTTCCAAACGCACTGGTTCCAACGGTAGACATCAATAAGCCGGGCGGAACCCTGACCATCGCCGGGCCCATCGGGGTTTTCAACCATTGGACCCACACCGCCGGGAATGTTGATGCCGGGTCGCAGCCGCTTCGTTTCGTCGGCTTCGACAAGACGATCAATGCCGGAACCATGAGCTACGGCAATGTAGAAATCAGCACCGGTGGTAACAGTGTCACCGTCAACGGGCCGATGGATGTAAACGGCAGCTTTACCCTGACCAGCGTCAACTACTTCCAGGGTGGAACGATCTACGTGGCCGGCGACATTTCAACCGCGGACTCGTCAGTCCAAAGCTGGAACGCCGTCACCCTTGTCCTCGATGGAGAAGGTGATCAGACCATCGACACCAACGGCGGCGCCGGCAAGCTCCCACGCGATATCACCATTAACAAGAGCCGCTGTGTGGCCGGCTCCGTAAAGCTAAACGCCGATCTCGTCCTCAACCAATACTCGCAGGACCTGATCATCGCCGAAGGCACGCTCGACCTTCAGGGTCACAATCTGACCGTCAATGGGAGCGCCGGCAAACTCATAGTTGAGTCCGGCGGAATTCTCCGCTTCGACGCCGCCTCCAGAGTCACGACCAACACGAATTGTCCTGAATTGCGCTGCGGCAGCATGGTGAAAATCAACGACGGCGCCACTTATTTCTTCCCCTCACACACCGCCTCGGATGTCTCCGGCCTCGCGGGCAACTCCGGTTGGACCGTCGTCGGTTCCTGCGCACCGAGTGATTCGCCCTCCGACTGCGAATCCACCAAGACGAAAATCGTCAAGTGGCGGGAAGTGCGTAACAGTTCGTCATAACAACTCAGTCATCACGCCGACAGGGCCGTCGGGCACGCCGCGCACTTCCGCTTTTCCCCTTCAAATCCGGCCCTCTTTCTTGACCCGATCTTACAAACTCCGTTAGACTGTGAACTAGTCGCAGGCGGAGGGGGAAACTCATCCCGCACACCGGGGGCCTGGCGACCGACGGCGACATTGCCGCCTCGCAACCGCGCTCATGCGCTCAATCGCTATTGCGACAGGGGAGAATTGCATCATGCTCGCTGGACGGCGCCGCTTCCTCTATCGGCTCAAAGCCCTGCTCTGTGCCGCCCTCATCCTCAACATCAACTATTGGGCCGGCTGCGGCGCAAGCAGCTTTGACGCCGCACGAGCCATCCGGATCAACCTCACCCCAGATCATCCGCTGACCCTCGAACTTAACAACACCGCCTTCGGCGGCGCCATCGCTCTCGAAATCGACCCGTCCTCCAACCAGTTTCGACTCATTTATCCCGAACCCGATCGAATCATCCAGGGCGGCTACGGTGAGGGGCGCGACGGCCTCGCACTGACAAACCTCGCCACCAGCCGCCGCGGCAAGAACACCTCCATGGAGTTCAATCCCAAGACAAAACAGGTCACCCGCGTCATCTCCGCCCGTGGCGACCAGTGGCAGCCGGAAAAAGTCCTTTCTGCCCGAGAACTGCCCGTCGGTCTTACCGGTGTAGACGCCTATGTCGCTGCCAACCCGGAGCTGATGAGTCTTGTCGTCGATCCGACGAAGGTCGACGAAGTCCTGAGCCTCAGCGGCAAGGACAACAGCGCCCAACTCGTCATTGACCCCACCGTCATCCTCCTCGCGTTTCTCTTCCAGTTTTGTCCCGGCTGTCTTGGCTATCTTCTGTTGTTCACGATTTTCCAGATCATCGCCGACGTCATCTTCAACTACCTCTCTCAGCAGCCCAATGACGGCGACGACGGGGACGATGGCGATGGCGGCTCTCAACCTCTCCCAACCCCCGCGCCCCCGATCGCTCGGCCGGACGCCGCCACGACTCCGGAAGACACGCCCGTTACCATCGACGTCCTCGCCAACGATGAAGACGCCGACTTCGGTCTCGCCGTCTCATCCGTGCGCATCGTCCTCGCACCCGCAGGCGGCACGACGAGCGTCAACGCCCTGACCGGCGCGATCACCTACACACCCAACACTGATTTCAACGGCCCCGACGCCTTCGCTTATGAAGTCTGCGATGCCGGGGCGGTTCCACTCTGCGCCACGACGGTCGTCTCCGTCACCGTCACCCCGCTCAACGATCCGCCCATGGCGTTCAACGATGTCGGCGCCACCTTCGAGGACGATCCGCCCCTCAGCCTGCCCTTCGCGGCCCTGCTCGCTAACGACACAGACGTGGACCTGCCCACCGGCGACATGCTCGCCATCTCAAACGTCACCGACTCATTCTTAGGGGCCGTCGTCACCATCGTCGGCACAAACGTGATTTACGATCACACCGGCCTCTTCCAGAACCTCTCCGCCGGCGCAAACACAACCGACCTCTTCACATACACCATGCAAGACTTGGCCGGCTCTACCAGCATCGCCACAGTCACGATCAACATCACCGGACGCAACGACGACCCCATCGCCGTGGATGACGAATTCGCGGTCGACGCCGATAGTCCCGCCACGATGCAGCCCGCCTCCTTCTTCCTCGCCAACGACACAGACATCGACGCCGACGACGTCCTGACAATTGTCTCCATCGACGCAACAAGCGCCACGGGCGCCGTCTCGCTCGACAGCAACGAAATCACCTACGACCCCGGCGAAAACTTCCTCGAACTCGGCGCCGGCCAGAACGCCACCGACACCTTCACCTACACCATCGACGACGCCCGTGGGGGCCAGGACACCGCCTTCATCACCGTCACGATAAACGGCGTCAACGATCCTCCCGTCGCGATGGACGACGAGGGCCAGGCGACGGAAGACGGCGACCCCGTCACCCTCTTCGGCCCAGACCTACTCGCCAACGACTTCGACATCGACATCGGCGACAGCATCGCCATCTCCAACGTCACCGATTCCGCCGCCAGCGCCGTCGTCTCCATAGTCGGTGACGACGTGATCTACAACCACACCGGCCTCTTCCAGGAACTCGCTGCCGGCGCGAATACAACCGACACCTTCACCTACACGATAGAAGACCTTGCCGGCCTCACCGCCTCTGCGACCGTCACCATGTTGGTCACCGGCATCAACGACCCGCCCGTCGCCGAAGACGACATGGTCGAAGTCCTCAAGGACGCTCCGCCGCTCGTCATCCCGATCGTGACGATCTTCTCCAACGACTCCGACATCGACATCGGCGACACATTTTTCATCTCAAACGTCACCGACTCCATGGCCGGGGCCGCCGTCTCGATCGTCGGCGACGATGTCATCTACGACTTCACAGGCCTCTTCAATGATCTCGGCGACGAAGAATCGACCACCGACACCTTCACCTACACCATCGAAGATACCTTTGGCGCGCAAAGCACCGCGACCGTCACCGTCACAGTTAACGGCTCCAACGACGAACCCATCGTCGCCAAGCCATCCGTCTTGAACGTCGACGAAGACTCGCAGGACAACCCCCTCAACATCGCCGCGCCGACCGACCCTGACGTCGGCGACATGC
>CAZCGF010000073.1:0-17471 GCA_964498115.1 uncultured Planctomycetaceae bacterium
CCGTGGCCGTCCATGCGGGAGAGGAGGACGGGATTGTCGGGCGTGACGGCGTCGATCCAATGGCGCGTCGGCTGCGCGGGGTCGGGCCAGCTCTCGGTGGACCAGCGCCCGCCTTGAATCCACTGGCCCCTGGGAGTCTGCCTGGCGTGCTCGGCAAGGGCGGCGATGAAGGCGGCGCGGTCGGGGACGTCGCGGAGGTTGATGCGCGAGAGCTGCAGGCCGCCGCCGAGGAGGTGGAGGTGTGCGTCGATGAGGCCCGGCACGATGCGAGCGCCGCGGGCGTCGAGATATTTCGTATGTGTCTCAGGCTGCGCGGGTCGGTCCTTCTCCAGGCCGTTGCCGACGGCGACGAACTTGCCGGACTCGATTCGGAAGGAGTCGGCGGTCGGGTTCGCGGGATCGCCGGTCCAGACTTTGGCGTTGTAGACGACGATGTTGGCGTCGGGATGCGGCTGTGCGCAGGCGGTCAGGAGCAGGAGGCCGTGGCAGAGAGCGATGAGGAATAGACGAGCGGTCACGGTGGGAGTCCTTTCTTTGATGATTGGACATTATTAACCGGCGGCGGGGCGTTCACAATTGGCGATGTCGGTCGCGCGGCGGCGCATCTAGAATAGCAGGCAGCATGTACGTCATTGAGACTTTCGGACTGGCGAAGCATTACGGCGCGATTCGAGCGCTGGTGGGGATCGACCTTCGCGTGCCGCGCGGGACGATCTTCGGATTTCTCGGGCCCAACGGCGCGGGGAAGACGACGACGATGCGCATCCTCGTAGGGCTGCTTCGACCGACGGCGGGGCGGGCGAGCGTGTTCGGCCTCGACATGATCGGGCAGTCGCGGGAGATTCGGCGGAAGGTGGGATATCTGCCGGGCGATGTGAGGCTGTATGAATGGATGACGGGCCGGCGGTTTCTAAGTTTCTGCGATGCGGCGCGCGGCGGGGGGGCGGCGCGGGAGATCGAGCGGCTGCGCGGGCGGTTCGATCTGGATATCGACCGGCGCATTCGCGGCTATTCGCGCGGGATGAAGCAGAAGCTGGCGCTGATCGCGTCGCTGATGCACCGGCCGGAGCTGCTGATTCTCGATGAGCCGACGACGGCGCTGGACCCGCTGGTGCAATTGACTTTGCACGATGAGCTGCGCACTGCGGCGCGCGAGGGGCGGACGGTGCTTTTTTCCAGCCATACGCTCGGCGAGGTGGAAGTGCTGTGCGATCATGTGGCGATCATCCGGCGGGGGGAGATTATCGAGGACAGCACGATCGAGGCGCTGCGGCGGCGGGCCGTGCGGCGCGTGACGCTGCGGCTGTGCAAAGGCGAATCGGCCATTCTTGAGCTGCCGGAGGGCGCCCATCCACACGAGACGCTGGACGGCACGGTGAATTTGAGCTGGACCGGGCCGATTGACGGGCTGACGGCGTGGCTTACGACGCTGCGGCTGGAGGACGTGACGATTGGGCCGCCGGACCTGGACGATCTTTTCGCGGCGTATTACCGCGATGATGGGCCGGCGCTGCAGCGCGGGGGTGGCGCATGATCAGTTGGCCGATCGTGAAGCGGACGCTGCGGGACTATGCGCTTCTGTGGGGCGGGGCGATGCTGCTGGTGACGCTGTTCGTGGTGATTTTTAATTTTGCGTTGAACTCGTTCCCGCGCGAGCAGACGGAGAACTGGCTGAGCATTCCGTGGATTCGGCGGCTGATCGCGTCGCTGGCGGGAGCCGATGTACTGGAACTCTCCAAACCGGAGGGGCTGCTTAGCATCGCGTTCAATCATCCGCTGGTGTGGACGCTGCTGGTCGCGTTTACGCTTTCGCTGTCGAGCGGCGTGATTGCCGGGGAGGTCGATCGCGGGACGATCGACTTGCTGATGACGCTGCCAGTGAGCCGGACGGCGGTTTATTGCTCGACGAGTCTGGCGCTGGTGATGATGGTGCTGCCGCTTTGCTGGGGAGTTTGGCTGGGGGCGAAGCTGGGGGTGACGTTGACGGGCTTCACCGCGGCGCGGATGAGTTTGCTAGCGATGGTGACGTGCAACCTGTGCGCGGCGGTGATGGCGGTTTCGGGATTGGCGATGGCGGCGTCGGGAATCTGTAATCGTCGCGGGCCGGCGGTGACGTGGGTGTTCGTGATCGTCTTTTATGGATTCGTCGTGAACTTCCTGCGGACGATGTGGCCGGCGCTGGAGCCTTTGGCGTTTACGAGTTTCCTCAGCTATTACGCGCCGCTGGTGATCATTCGCGATGAGGCGTTCGCGTGGCGGAGCATGATGGTCTTGCTGGGGTCGGGGCTGGGCTTCTGGCTTGTCGGTCTGGCGATCTTTCGACGGCGCGACATTCCGGCGTGCTAAATCGGCGCAAAAAAAATGACGACGGCCGACACTGGGTCGACCGTCGCCCATGAGGGCACTCCACCCTGAAAACTGGGTTGTCGAAGGAGACTGACGGATCAGCCGCGCTTAGACGTTCAGGTCGTCGGTCTCCATCGTCTTGCGCCACTCGGTGAGATTCTCGAGATAGACGCTGGTGCCGCGGGCGACGCACGAGAGCGGATCATCGACCACGCGGACTTCCAAACCGGTTCCGTCGGACATCACTTTATCGAGGCCCCGCAGCAGGGCGCCGCCGCCGCAGAGGTGAATACCATTGTCGACGAGGTCTGCGGCCAGTTCCGGCTCACAGCGCTCGAGCGTGTGGGTCACGGCATCGAGAACCTGACTGATCGGCTCGCGCAGGGCCTCGCGGATTTCCTGGCTGGTGACGATGGTCTTGCGCGGGAGGCCGCTGATCATGTCGCGGCCGCGCACGTCCATGGTCATCTCTTCTTCATCGAGCGGGGCGGCGGAGCCGATTTGAATCTTGATCTGCTCGGCGGTCTGCGGACCGATCTGCATGTTATAGGTGCGCTTCATGTGGGCGATGATGGCCTCGTCGAGATCGTCACCGGCAACGCGAAGCGACTCGCTCACCGAGATGTCGGCGAGGGACATGATGGCGACCTCGGTCGTTCCGCCGCCGATGTCGACGATCATGCTGGCGCGGGCCTCGGCAATGGGGAGGCCGGAGCCGATGCCGGCGGCCATGGGCTCCTGAATGAGATAGACTTTGCGAGCGCCGGCTCTTTCGGCGGAACCATAGACGGCGCGCTTTTCGACGGCGGTGATTCCCGATGGGACGGCGATGACAACGCGCGGACGAATGAATCGTCTGCCGCCGTGCACCTTGCGGATGAAATATCCGAGCATCGCCTCGGTGATGTCGAAGTCGGCGATGACGCCGTCCTTGAGCGGGCGGACGGCGGCGATGGAGCCGGGCGTCTTGCCGAGCATTTCCTTGGCGACGAGACCGACGGCGTTTCCATTCTGGAGAACCTGATTGGTGCCTTTGCGCACGGCGACGACGGAAGGCTCGTTCAGGACGATGCCTTCGCCGCGCACACAGACAAGCGTATTGCATGTGCCGAGGTCGATTCCCATATCGACGCTGACCATGCCGAGAAGCGAGTCGAATAACAAAGCAGGTATCCCTTCGTAGTCAGAGTACTCGCTTGAGACGAATCCACATTATTGAGGCCGCAAGAAATCGGCGCGGCCGCGCACGATGACGCGGCGGCATTCTACACGGAGTCCGCCGCGAGGTCACTCGGCGGATTGATCAACCGTGCGATAGCTTAACTCGATTCGATTTCGACGAAAGGGAGGGGAGAGGGGTGGATCGCTCGTTAGCGGGCCGGGTAAGTCAGGCGGGAAGCCAAGGCTCCGCTTTGTCGCCCGGAGGGGACAATCAGTCTGTTAGCGTACTCTGGAAATCACAAGCGAGAAGGCTAGAAGCCGGGGAAGAGCTTGCCCAGGAGTTGGTCGCATCGGTAAAGGGCAAAGGCAAAAGCGCCGGTTACGGAGAACAGGGCGACCGCCACCAGGACGGTGTAGATATCGTTTTCCGCCCGGGCACGGGGTCCTGCGGGCGACTTGGCTTTTGCAGCGGCCATAAGCGAATCCTTAACTTTGCACTGTCTGGCGAACTTCTCAGGCTCGGCGCTGGGCCGAGGCGGTCAACAATTCACAGGCTCGACGATCAGCCCCGCATCGCGAAGCTGGCTTCATCGCGGGCACTGTCACCGACGCGGATGTCACCCTCGGACTGCTCAATCTGTCCGGCGGACTCATTGGCATCGACTCGGGAGATCTTGAGGGTGCCGAGGTATTGCGGGCGGCCGGCATCGCCGTCGCGGCGATAGATCAGGAAGCTCATGCCGTGGGCCACGCCGTCGGCGCTACCGACAGAAATACTTGCAAGCTCACCCTGGATGCTGGTGACTTCGGCCCGGATAGGGGTGGCCAGCATCGGCGTCGAAGGGGTCGAGACGGAGGGCACGCCGGACTCGACGACGGCCCGGCCGTCGGGGATCTGCGTGGCGGGCATCAGACCTCCTGAACCACCTGACGAACTGCCCATGGCGAGCTGCTGCTGGAGGGCCCGGACCTGTGCCCGAGCCATTTCCACATTGGTGGTCAGTTCCTTGACGCGATCGGTGAGATCAATGTTGGCTCGCTCGAGTTCGCTGTTGCGGCGGGCGAGCTTGGTGGCGAATTCTTTTTCCTGGTTGAGTGCGGCGAAGATGAGCTTGTTCTGCTCGCCGGCGCTGGAGACCTGACCCTGCTCGATGGTCAGCTTGCTCTGGCTTTCAGCGACGCCGCGCTCGAGCTCGGCGACGTAGGTCTGGGCTGAGGCCAGCTCGGTCTTGAGGTCGTCGATGCGCTGCATGTCCTCTTTGTGGCGATCCAGGGCCCGGGCCTTGTCGAGGGCGGCGTTGGAACTGATCGCACGAGCCTGAGACTGGGCGGAGGTAGCGGCCTGCTGCCACTCCTCGGCGGATGCCTTCCAGTTCTGCTGTTGTGCGAAGGCCGATACAACGAGCATGCTCAAGGCTACCGACATTAGAGCCAGCAGCATGACCAGCGATTTCGTCAAGGTGCTCACGACCGTACCTCCTGAGAGATTTCACTACTAAGAGCACGAACGGCCGGCAGGAATCTTCGCGGAGTCTGCTTCTATCCACCCGCCCCCAGGGGATGCCTTGGCCGTCAATGCTTTCTTGCTTGCACATGCCGCACAATCAATTGTGCGAGGCATGCGCCGGTGAGGCTTCACCGAGGGTCAGGTTTTCCACCTTGGCCGCCCAATGAAGATATCAAATTATCCCCCGGTCCGCCCCGTTTTGCAAGTAGATGCCGGGTAGTATCTTCAAACGGCGGCACATGGTCTGTGCCAGGGTCCGGTACGGCGCGGCCGCCGCCATCATCAGACCGAGAATGGTAAGCACTGTCGTCAAACCGCGCCGCCGGGCGGCGACAGCCGAAAACCTTGTCCCGAGCATTATTTCTTGACCCACGGCAACTTAATCCATTAGATTTAGAAGGCCAGCCTAGGGGTACCCGCCAAAGACGACCCTGCGGTCGTCCGACCACGCGCGTTGTCCATGAGAGAAAACTGACCCGCGTGGCCCAAGATATCCAACCGCCTCAAGGCCCAAGCGGAGTTTGCTGACCGATCACACGGATCAGTGCAGGTTCGCGGAGGCTTCCCAGCGCGGTGAACGGCCCGCACGGTCAAGGGAATGGTCGCGCACTTAATTTACCCGGCGATGAACCGGCGGCACACGAGAGGCCCAAGGAGCATGAGGATGTCGAATCAATCGATCAAGTCGTCGTGTCTGGCGTTTGCAGCGCTCCTGACCGTCGCCGCGTTGCCGGTACTCGGCACCGACCTGATGCCCCAGAACTCGATCGATCGGATGGGGGGGCAGCGATACTGGGAAGCCTCGCTCCCGCTTGAAGGGGGTGAGACGGTCCAGCGCACGGCACTCCTGGACGACAATCTTTACGTCATGACGGACGCCAACCGCGTCTTTGCCATTCATGCATTGACCGGCGTGGTGCGCTGGTCGCGCATCATCGCGGAGCCCGGCCAGACGGTGCGCGGTCCGGCTCACAACGATCAATACGTCTTCTTTACCACGGGCGGCACGGTGTCGGTGTTGAATCGCCGATCGGGAGATGCCGCCGCCGAGCCGCGGTCGCTCAACGGCGTCATCATCGAAGTCCGCCACGACACGGCGACCATCAGCAAGGGCAGCGATCACGGCGTTCGGCCGAAGGATGTTCTCCAGGTCTACCGGGTGGGTGAGTCGGGCGAGGCTTCCGGAGATCCCATTGCGCAGCTGCGCATCGAGACGACGAGCAACCGAACGTCCCGGGGACGGCTCTTTCGATTGAACTCAGGTTTGAAGGCTCAGTCCGGCGATCATGTCCTCGCGGACATCGAGCTGCCGCTCGAGCGGGTCAAGCTTCCGTTTGCGGCGAGCTGCGCCGCGGTCGCGGATGAGCATCGGATTTATGTCGGCGCCGCCAATCAGCGGTTCTACTCCCTCGACATCATCGGCGGCTTCCAGCATTGGCAACTGATGACGCCCAAGACGGTGTCCGCCACGCCCGTACTTCGCGGCCCCAATCTTTACTTCGCGGGTCAGGACGGCGATGTTGTTTCGTGTACCAGCGCGGACCGGGTCAGGAACTGGGTGTTTGAGACCGAGGCTCCGATCTTTGCCGATCTGGTTGTGACGGCTGAAAGCGTGATGGCGGCATCGAGCGATCGTTCGCTCTACTGCCTCGACCGCGTGACCGGCAAGCGACGCTGGCGGGTCCGCTTCGACCGACCGCTGAACCAGCCGCCCGTCTTGTCGGGTGGTCGCGTGTATCAGCAGGTGCCTGAGTTGGGCCTTGTTGTGCTCGACCTCGCCACCGGTGACGAGTTGTGGAAGCGCGAGTCGGGCGGGCAGTTTCTCTGTCAGTTCGAGGAAGACGTCCTCCTGCTGGTCGGCGACAGCCTGAGGCAGGTCGTTCGAATCGACGCGAAGACGGGGCAGGTTCGGGAACTGGCCGACGTCGCCGACGTTCGATTCGCCGAGGCGGATCGTGAGAGCCAGGCGATCATCCTCGCCAGCGCTAGCGGTGAGCTGTTGTGTCTTCGATCCAAGAAGGCGCCGTATCTGAAGCCCGCGCAGCTTGCTGAGGTGTTGCGAAGCGATGCCAAGATGAAGATCGCCGAGCGAATGGATGCCGAGCGGAAGGCCAAGGCCGATGCCGCCGCCGTCGCACCGGCGGAGGAGAAGCCGCGGCTGCCGGAATGGCTGCTCGAAGATGATTTCCTCTCCAGCCGCAATACGGCCAAGCCGGTCGGAGGACGCGGGCTGGTCGATGCCGGTGAGGATGCCCCCAAGAAGGCCGAGTCGGCCGCCAAGGACGAGGCCGATGAGGAATCGGCGGAAGATGAGTCCGCGGAAGACTCAGACGACGAATCAGCGTCCGATGACTCGGAGGACGAAGATTCGGCCGACGAGGACAGCGGAGACGACGAAGAGGCCGATTCTTCTGACTCCGAGGATGAAGATTCCGGCGATGAGGACGCCGACTCGGACGACGAAGACTCTGAGGATGAGGACTCAGAAGACGAAGACTCGGAGGACGAGTAACTCTGCCGCCCCATGCCCGGCGGGAACATTCGCCGCGACCATCGGCTCTCACTTGCACCCATTTCAATAATCGAATCTTAATGTGCCGGCCTCGGTATTGTCTGGTCGGGGCGATCCGCTACCCTATCAGGCTCTGCTCCGCGTGGAAGAAAGGACGCTTTCCATGGCCGACATGCCCATTCGCCGCGCCCTCATCGCCGTCTATGACAAGACAGGTATCGTTGAGTTTGCCCGTGCCCTCGTCGATGAGTTCGGCATCGAGATCATCTCCACCGGCGGCACCGCGAAGCACCTCAAGGACGCGGGCATCCCCGTCACGATGGTCGAGGAGGTCACCGGCTTTCCCGAGATGCTCGACGGGCGCGTCAAGACGCTGCACCCGAAGATTCACGCAGGCATTCTTGCCGACCGCGATAAACCCGAGCATATGCGGCAGCTTGAGCAGCACGGCATCAAACCGATCGACATGGTGGTGGTGAACCTGTACCCGTTTGAGAAGACGGTGGCGGACCCGAACTGCACGTTTGAGCAGGCGATTGAGATGATCGACATCGGGGGCCCGTGCATGCTGCGGGCGGCGGCGAAGAACCGTAAGCACGTCCTGACGGTCTTATCCCGTCGATACTACTCCAATGTGGTTGCGACGCTCCGGGCCGGTCGGGACAGCTCCGACGACAAGTCACTAAGAATCTGGCAGGCAATAGACGCTTTCAACGCGACCTCGTCGTATGACCACCACATCAAATCCTATTTGCTGAATGCGTCGGTCCATGCCAAGGATTTGACAGCAGGGGTCGAAGGCTGGCGCGATCTGACTGCCGAGGAACGTGATGCCCTTACGCACCCTCTAGATGTGCCGATGCTCTCGTGTATTCCGGAGCCGCTCCGCTATGGTGAGAATCCCCACCAGCGTGCGCAGAAGGCCGGTTTGATGTCCGCTGCGAGGGGGCCGAAGCTGGACCGGGAAGAAGGCGAAGAGAAAAAAGCTGTAGGCACTCTCTCCTTTAACAACTACGTCGACGCCGACGCTGCGCTCGCGCTTTGCGCGGAACTCGCACGGCAAAGCCATGAGCCAGGAATCTGCGTCTTCATCAAACACACCAACGCCTGCGGCATCGGCATCGCCTCCGACCCCATCGAAGCCTACCGCCGCGCCTACCTCGGCGACCCCAACGCCGCCATGGGCGGAATCCTTGCCGTCAACTTTCCCGTCACCGCCGCGTTTGCTGAAGTGGTGATGGACTCGCTTCAGAAGTGGGGCAAGGACGCCGGGGCGGGGGCGTTTTTCGTCGAAGTGCTTGTTGCCCCCTCGTTTGAGGACGACGCGATTCAGGTAATCCGTACACGAAAGAAGTGGGGCGAGAAGGTTCGTCTGCTGGCCGTCGGTCCGATGGACGTCGAGCCCGACCCGGGTGAGCTGGATTACAAACGCATCGCCGGGGGGATGCTCGTTCAATCGCGCGACCTTGTCGGACTCAATGAAAACGAGTGGAAGGTCGTCACAAAGCGCAAGCCGACCGACGCCGAAATGGCCGACCTTCGTCTCGCATGGCTCGTCGCCAAGCACACCAAGAGCAACGCCATCAGCATCTGCAAGGACGGCATGCTCATCGGCAACGGGGCCGGGCAGATGTCACGCGTCATGAGTTGCCGCATCGCTACGTGGCTGGCGAAGGAGAACGGCCACGCCGATAAGCTCGTAGGCAGCGTCGCGGCGTCGGACGCGTTCTTCCCGTTTCGCGATGGGCCGGACATTCTCTTGGAGGCAGGCGTCACGGCAATCATTCAGCCCGGGGGTTCCAAACGCGACGACGAGACCATCGCCGCGTGCGATGAGCGCAACGTGGCGATGATCCACACGGGGACGCGCCACTTTCGGCATTGAGCCGGCGACTGCGCCTATTTCAAACCGGCGATGGTCGGGATGTAGAACTCCACCATGCGGTTGCCGGGGAACTCCGCGGAGTTCAATGTGCAGCGGGCCTGGAAAGGAACGGAGATGGTATCCGGCACGGCGACGGCCAGGTACGCGCCGTCCGACGAGCGCTTCAACTCAACAGCAGGCGTCACCGACTGGCTGCCTGCGGGCCACAACTGCACCTTTCCTGTCAGCGCGGCGGCGGGCTGCACGACAAGTCCCTCGGTGCACAGGTAGAAGCGAAGCTCGCCTCGAGACACCAGCACCGCCTCCAGCTTGTATGCGCCGGGAACGAAGTTGGTCACGACGCCTCCCATCGGGCCGATGTAGTTTTTGCCGGGAATGTTGGCGCCAAAGAGGCTCGCGGCGGGGCCGGCGCATCGCGGGCATTTCTCAATCGGCGCGTCGAAATCCACGCCGAGGCACATGGCGGCGCAGCCGTAGCGGGGCTTGATCGCGCCGGTGGTCGCCGACGGTTGCGACGAGGCGGACTTTCCATGCGAAGGACTGAGCCGCGAGTCGTAGTAGTTTCCGGCGGCAAGCGACCAGATTTCCTTTTGCCCCTCGTTAGAAATCGCAACGACGGTTTGCGCCTGACGCCAGAGGTCGGTGAGCAGCCGGGAGTAGACGACGATCGGCGTGCCGGCCTTGTAGCCGCTGACGATGAAGTGAAACTTCACGCCGTTGTTGCGTTCGACAGGATGAGCGGCATATTCGAATTCGGTAGCGGAGATGGCATGGACCCGGCCATCCCACATGATCTGCAGGTTTGCATTAATGTAGTCAGTGAGCGGGCCGCGGACGAGCATTAACTCGCCTTCGGTATAGTTGACGTCGCCGTTCTTATCGATGGGGAACTTCACTTCCACGGCGTCGCGGTCCATCCAGAGCGTGCCGGACAGTGACGATCCTTTGACATCGAGCGTGACGAAAACGGTCGCCTTGGCGAACGGCGTCACGGCGGCGGCGGCGTTGCAGATAAGTCCGGCGGCCATTAAGGCGGCGAGGATCCATCGAGTCAGCATCTTCTTTTCTCCCAGTCAATTCAATCGATTCGCGTTCGTCCGGCCACGTCGGGTCAACCGGCGCTGAGCGAGCCGACCACATCGGCGAACTTTTGCCGGATCATAGCCTTCAGCGCCGCGTGCCGGGCCGAAGCCAGGGCCGGATCGGATCTGATGATCTGCGCCGCATCGCGCTGGGCCAACCGGAGCAGATCGCCATCGCGAAGCAGATCGGCGACGCGGAGGTCGGGCAGGCCGTGCTGCCGAGTGCCGAGCAATTCGCCGGGACCGCGCAGTCGCAGGTCCTCCTCGGCTATTTTGAATCCATCCGTCGTTCTTGCAAGGACGGCGAGGCGCTCGTTTTGTGCGGTCTGGCTCTGTGTCATCAGGAAGCAGTAGCCGCGAGCGCCGCCGCGACCGACGCGCCCGCGAAGCTGGTGGAGCTGCGAGAGGCCGTAGCGCTCGGCGTGCTCGACGATCATGCAGGTCGCCTGCGGTACGTCGATGCCGACTTCGATCACCGTGGTGGACACGAGCACCTGCACGCGGCCGGCGACGAAGTCGGCCATGACCGCCTCGCGCTTGCGATTCTCCAGGCGACCGTGGACCAGGCCGACACGCATGCCGGCGAATTCGCTCTTGCTGAGGCGTTCATACTCCGTGGTGGCGTCGCGAAGCTGCGAGCCGTCGGTTTCATCGACCAGCGGGTAGACGACGTATGCCTGCTCGCCAAGGGCAATCCGCGAGCGCACGAAGTCCCAGGCTGTGCCCGCTTCGCTCGGCGGGCAGACGCGGGTGACGATGGGCACACGGCCCGGGGGCATTTCGTCGATGGTGGTGATGTCCAGATCGCCAAAGACGGTCATGGCGAGGGTGCGCGGAATCGGGGTGGCGGTCATGATGAGATAGTGCGGGTCGAGCCCCTTGCCGCGGATGGAAGCGCGCTGGCGGACGCCGAAGCGATGCTGCTCGTCGACCACGGCGAGGCCGAGATTCGTGAGCCGGACGGAGTCCTGAATGAGCGCGTGCGTGCCGATCAGCAGGTCCAGTTCTCCGGCGTCGATTTTCGCGTAAATGGCCTTGCGCTCGGCGGCGGTCAGTCGGCCGGTAAGCAGGGCGAATCGAACGCGGCTATCGACGAGATATCGCCGGGTGGACTCGAAGTGCTGCCGGGCGAGCAGGTCGGTCGGCGCCATGATGGCCGCCTGTTTGCCATTGGCGATGGCGACCAGCGCCGCGTACAAAGCGACGACGGTCTTGCCGCAGCCTACATCGCCCTGGAGCAATCGATGCATCGGTCGAGGGCGATTCATGTCCGTGACGATGTCGCGAATGGCGCGGTCCTGTGCGGGCGTAAGTGTAAAGCCGAATCTGCGGCGAATGCGGCGGTCGACCTCGGCGCTGCACGGCAGGACGTGCGACTTTGCGTCGGATCGAAGGCTGCGGCGGGCGATGGTCAGGGCGAGCTGCATGGCGAGCAGCTCATCGAAGGCGATGCGCCGGCGCGCGGCGGGAAGGTCGCTGTCGCGCGCGGGACGGTGCATGGTCTCGACGGCCCAGCGGCGTCCGGCGAGCTTGCGCTGCTTGAGAAACTCCGGGTCGTGATATTCCTGAATGAGCGGCAGCAGGCGCGGCAGGTTGTCGAGGATGAGCTTGGCGATGGTCTTGCTGGGCAGGGCCATGCTCGCGGGATAGACGGGCTGAAGGGTCGCGGGCGACGATTCATCAATCGGCGCGGCGTCTTCGCCGAGGACTTCGAGCTTGGGATTGATGAGCTGGGCGAGCTGGTGATACTCGGTCACCCGGCCAGTGGCGCGGACGACGGAGCCGCGCTGAATGCGATCGGCCATCCACCCGGCGCGAAACCAGGTGAGGTTGCAGCGACCGGTGTTATCGAGAAGGGTCGCGGAGACGGTGGGCCCCTGACGGCTGCGACGCGACGTGACGGCGGCGATCTTGCCGATGACCGTCGCGGTCATGCCGAGTTCAAGATTCTCGATGAAGCGGGATTCCTGTCGCTCGTGACGGGCGGGGAAATACTCGATCAGATCGAGAATCGTGCGAATGCCGAGGTCTGCGAGCAGGCCGGCGCGACGTGGGCCGACGCCGGGGAGGAACTGCACCGAGTCCGACAGTTGCGGCAGGGCGGCCGGGCGGCGGGTCATGGAATGATCAGCTTGATCCCCACCGGAAGCTCGTCGGGGTGGCGCAGGCGACGGTCGTTGGCGTAATAGATCTTTCGCCACTGATTCTCAGTTCCGTAGTATTGCCGCGCGATGCTGTAGAGAGTCTCGCCCTTTTTCACCCAGTGGGTCCGGCCCGGCAGCCCGGCGCCCGGTTCGATGTAATCCTCCGGCGGTGGAGGCTCCGGTTCCTGACGCGCGATCGGCTGGACAGGGTTCGCGGGTCGGGATTCAACGACCGGCTGAGTCGTCGGCGCCGGTCCGCCGCAGCCAGTAAAGCCAAGCGAGACCGCGCCCAGGCAGAGCGGCACAAGCCGGGAGGCCCGCCGACCAGTCGCAGCGGCGAAGAGTCCCCGAAATCCCCTCTTAATAAGCGTCCTCATCATTACGATAGCGGGTAATTCTCAGGGCTGGAGAATCTGTGTCAACGCCGGGTCGAAGAGTGGAGGACGATCGGCTCGGTTGACCAATCCTCTGGAGGTCGCAAGAATCGAGCCCCATTCTAGATGGATGGAGTCAGCAATATTGGGTCAGACGACACGCGACAAGCATCGGAAAGAGGCAACATGTCACTACTCGCCACTGGAACGATTGGGATCGACACAGTCGAAACACCGCACGGCGTTGCGCGCGACGTGCTGGGAGGATCAGCCGCGTATTTTGCGCTGGGGGCGAGCCTTCTAACGCCGGTACGGCTGGTCGGGGTGGTCGGGGAGGACTTCCCGACGGATTTTCTGCAGGTGTTCAAGGACCGCGATATTGATCTGTCGGGGCTGGAGACTCGCGCCGGGGCTAAAACGTTTCGCTGGCACGGCAAGTACGTCGGCGACATGAGCAGCGCGGAGAGCCTGCGTACCGACCTGAACGTGGTGGGGGAAGCTCCGCCGAGGATTCCCGATCACTTCACTGATTCGGGATTCGTCTTCCTCGCCAATACCCATCCGGCCATTCAGCGGGCCTTCATCGCGCAACTCAAATCGCCGAAGTTGATCGTCTGCGACACGATGAACCTATGGATCAACGGTCATCGGGATGAACTCATCAAGACCCTGGGCGAGGTCGACGGCATCATCCTCAACGACGGCGAGGCGCGGCTGCTTTCGGGCAAGGACGATCTGGTGACCGCGGGAATGGAAGTGCTCAAGATGGGCCCGATCTTCGTGGTCATCAAGAAGGGCGAGCACGGGGCGCTCTTGGTCTCGGAGGATGAGGCCTACACGCTTCCGGCCTATCCGACCCGGCAGGTGAAGGACCCGACCGGGGCGGGCGACAGCTTTGCCGCAGGGATGATGGGCCATCTCGCGGCCATCGATCGGTTTGACGGTCCGGCTTTGAAGAGCGCCATGGCGCGCGGAGCGTGCATCGCGTCGATCACCATCGAGGATTTTTCGATGCGATCGATTTCCGCCGCGACCCCGGCGGAAGTTGAAAAGCGCCTGGCCCGGTACAAGTCGATGTTGAGCTTCGACTGACGGCTTGTTCGCGTGATCCGACCCACCTTTTGGCGACGCCGAGGAAACCAGAACGCCCGGAGTCTTTGATGAACGCGCTTCCCTCTCGCCCACGGATTGCATCCGGAATCTTAATCGCTGTGCTCGCTGTGACGTCAGCGGGCTGCGCGGGGCCCACTGCGTCGGACTTCGTCCTGACCGCCGAACAGACCGATTTCGTCCGCACGGGCGACTATGCCGAGGCGGTCACGTTCGTCCGCGCGGCCGAGCAGGCCTCGCCGTGGGTCCGCGTTGTCTCGATGGGGATGACGCCCGAGGGGCGCGGCATGCCGCTGGTCATCGTCTCGCGCGAGCGGGCCTTCACGCCAAAGCAGGCCGCGGCGACAGGCAAGGCGATCGTCCTCATCAACAACGGCATCCACTCCGGCGAGATCGAGGGAAAGGACGCGAGCCTCCAGCTTCTGCGCGAGATCGCCATCACCAAGACTCACGCGAGCCTGCTGGATCACGTCATCCTGCTGATTGTCCCGATCTTCAGCATCGATGGCCACGAGCGCAGCAGCCGCTACAACCGCATCAATCAAAACGGTCCGGAGGAGATGGGCTGGCGCTGCACGGCGCAGGGATACAATCTCAATCGCGATTTCATCAAGGCCGACGCGCTGGAGATGCAGCACTGGCTGCGGATGTACCACGCCTGGCGGCCGCACTTCTGGTTTGACACGCACACCACCGACGGCGCGGACTGGCAATACGACGTGACTTTTATCGCTTCCTTCGGACCAGAGGCCCCCGCGCCCATTGCAGGTTGGGTGAAGGACAAGCTGCACCCGCATCTCCTGCGCACGCTCGCCGAGGATGGCCACTGTCCGCAGCTCTTTTTCGACATGCGCGATCGACTCGATCCGTCCAAGGGCATTTCAGCCGGCGCCGGCGGATTCGCCCCCCGGTTCTCGACGATGTACGGGGCCATCACTAATCGCCCCTCGCTCCTGATAGAGACCCACATGCTCAAGCCCTACGGGACGCGGGTTCGGGCGACACACCAGGTTCTGCTCCGCTCAATGGAGTTGATAAACGCCGAGCCCGCGAAGTTGATCGATGCGGTGCGAGAATCGGATGACGAGGCGTCCCGGTTTGCTGACCCCAAGTCCGATTCGGCCGCGGTGCCGCTCGCGACGATAGCTGACGAGAAGGACGAAGGTGAGCCGGTGACCTTTAAGGGACTTGCTCACACCATGCAGTCGAGCGAGGCGGCGGGGGGGTCGTATCCCAGGTGGGACCCGGCGCAGCCGATCGACGTACCGACGAAGATCTTTACCAAGGCGGTCGTCAGCGAGTCGGTGCGGGCGCCGCGCGGCTATCTCATCCCGCCGCAATGGACCGATGTCATCGCAAAGCTGAAGCTTCACGGGCTTCGAGTGACGCGATTGAAGAAGCCGCTGGTGACGAACGTCGAGGTCTATCGCTTCGCGGACGTTCACTGGTCGGAGAGGCCGTTCGAGGGGCGGCACATGCTCAGCTTCAAGACGACCAAGTCTTCGGAGATGCGGCGCTATCCAGCGGGGTCAGCCGTGGTCATGCTGGATCAGCCGATGTCGCGCGTCGCGGTGCACATGCTGGAGCCGGATGCGCCGGACAGCCTCGTGCGCTGGGGCTTCTTCGACACCATCTTCGAGCAGAAGGAGTACTTCGAGGACTACTGCATGGCCCCGATTGCCGATGCGGAGCTGCAAAAGGACGAGTCGCTGCGCGGCGAGTTCGAAGCGTGGCTGAAGGAGAACCCCGACAAGGCGGACAACGCCCGGGCGAGGCTTCAGTTTTTTTACCAGCGCTCGCCGTATTGGGATGAGAACAAGGATGTGTACCCCATCGGGCGGTATTTCGGTTTACCGGGGGATTTTCGACAATAGAAGCGGCACTGCGAATCAGCGACTCATCACCGCCGTCGCCCAGGTGCTGGGGTCGATCCACCAGTTCAGATCATCGCCGATGGTCAAAGCCTGCTGCCCCAGCTCGATGTCTTCGAGCATGTAATAAAAACCAATTCGCGGATTCTCGACCGGATCGAATCCTGCAAGGGTCCGCGCTGGCAGGTGGGCCGTCAGGCTGTAGCCGGTCTTGGACACCTTCGACGCGGTGAGAATGTCGCCCGGCGAGACGAGCGGGGCATCCTGGGTGGCACGGGAAATCTTCGCGGAGCCGGCGCAGGCCTCGCGGCCCTTCGATCCGCCGCCCGAAGGCATGAAGAAAAAGTGCTGGCAGAATCGCGACGCCCGGCGGATGTCGCGCGTGTCGCGCATGTCGGTCAGCAGGCGTAGACAGTCCGAGATGCGAAAGTTTGCCGGGTCGCATCGCAGCGTCCGCGATCTGACGCCGACCTTGCAGCCTACGTAAAGCCCACCCTCGTTCCATGCGGCATAGACTTGGCCGAAGGGCTCATTCCCGTCGATCGTGCATAGGGGCGGCAGGGCGAACTCGTCGCCCCATGCGGCGACGTCGCCGGTAATCGGCAGCCCCTTGCCGGCCCGATGAAGCGGGAACTCGAACTTGAAGAGGAATCGGTTGGGGACCAGTACGCTCATGGCCCCATTTTAGCTTGAGTCGTGCTACGCGTCTGCCGCCTTTGGCCGATTCGCCCGGGTCCGCTACATTTGTCCGCATGAAGATATTACCTGGTCGCACGTGGACGCCTGCGTATCGCTGTACCGTCATGGGGATGCTGACGATTGCCTTTACGGCGATGTCCGCAGCGGCGTGGCCCGTCGAGCGGGCAACGTTCGAGGCGGGCGGAAGCGTCTTGAAGATCGAGATTCTTGACGACGATCTCGTTCACTTCGAGTTGACGGCCCAGCCCGGTTCTCCCGACAGCCCCATCGACACGTCGCCGATGGTTGACAAGAAGGATTACGACGGGCCGACCGCCCCGATTCAACGAGAGTCGGGGACATTCGAAACCAAAAACGTGCGCATCGAAGTGAACGCCGAAACGCTGGACATCACTGTTTCACAGCGGGCGAGGCTTGGCGAGCGGCGCACCGTCGGCTTCAGCGGTGCGCATCTCGGCGGCGGGGATGCCGTGCTGAGCATCGATGCGCCGGATATGACTCATGCCTACGGCCTGGGCGAGCAATTCTTCGATCCGCCTTCCGCCAATGCGAACTGGGTCGGCAGGCAGCGCACGCCCGGCTGCAAATTCGGCAACAGGCAGGTGCCGTATCTCGGTGGGGCGGTAGGGAACAACACCTTTCCGATTCTCTATGCGATGGGCGAGGGCAATATATGCTTCGCCGTTTTCGTGGATGACGTCGGCGCTCAGACTTGGGACTTAACGACGCAGCCGTGGCAGGTGAAGACCGCGTCGCCGGTCCTGCGCTGGTATCTGCTCG
>CAZCGF010000074.1:0-17432 GCA_964498115.1 uncultured Planctomycetaceae bacterium
GAGACGCTTTCCGCCGCGCGTGACGGATTGCGCAAAATCGCGGCGGGATAGGCGGCCTTCATTTCCCTCTCGAGCACAGTTCCCCGGCGGATGAAGACATATCGCGCGGCAACATGCGGACCGATGCGCCAGGTCGGCTCATCCAGCCAGGCGTACTCAAGCTGGAACTGACCATCCGGCAACACGTCCCGCCAGCCGCTTAATACGTTGGTCATGAGGAAGTCGGGTCGATGTGACAGGACATACTTCATGTCCCATTTGCCAAACGTCGGCTTCGGCTCACCATTCCGTGCAATGTAGGGGTCGGTGAGACCGGCCATATCGATGATGCGCACAGCTGGAGCGTAGTAACCCAATCTGCCGAGTACGTCCGTGGCGGCGAGCAGGTCCGGCTGACGCGAAGATTCAAGCAACTTCGCCAGTTCAAAGTCCGGTCGCACTGAGGGCTCGGGAAGGTATCGCTGATATGAGAAAAGTGGAGTCGTCAGCACCAGCCCAGCGACAGTCGCCGTGACGATGGCCGCCTTTGTAGGCGGCAAAGAAGTCCCGGCCCGTCTGACGGCGAGCACCGCGCCCCAGCAGGCGAGCATGACAAGGATCGGTAGATACGGCGTAAGGAGTCGGTAGGACGCCATCCAGTCGCCAAAGTTGTAAACCGCAACGGCACAACCCTGCAGTGAAACGAGAGTCAGGAGCATCGCCACCGATCGCCGTGATCGGGCAAGCAGAAGCGGCAGGATGCAAAGCAAAGTTGCTAATCCTAGAGTCGAGGCGAAAAATCCGGCCACGTACGTCATTCCCGACTTGTTCAGCATCAACCCCGGCATCTCAATGATCGACGCGCTCCTGAGCTGCGCGAACATCGCACTCTTGGCCAGAACGCTGTTCGGCGTCCACGCGCCGTAATAGCAAAGGCGAAATGTCAGTAGTCCCATCAGTGCGAGAAAATCCGGGGTTATCAGTCGGACCCAGACAGCCGGCCGCGACCTGTCACGTCGACTTCGCGACAAGGCCAGGCAGACAGCAGCGACAAACATGAGCGCGAATCCCTCGGGTCGTGTCATGCCTGCAACGGCGATAACCAGCGACGCGGAAAGATATCGACGACGGATGAAGAGTACTACTGTCGCGGTGAGACAGAGACTGAATAAACCGGTCTCAAGCCCGGAGAGCGCCGAGCTGCAAAAGGCCGTGGCAGTCGAGAGAAGGAGCCCGGCCGCCGCGCAGGCAGCCGGTGACTTCGTAAGGCGCCAGGTCTGCCACGCAGTTAGAATGACACATCCCAGACATGCCGTCGCGCCAAGTGAGCGCGTCCATGCGACGGGGTCGGCCCGTAGGAGCATGCCGAGCGCGGTTAACCAGACCCAGAGCGGATTCGAATAACCTTCCACATGCTCGCCGACGTTAAAGACAAGGCCATTGCCGCTAATCCACTGGAGCGCGTAGCGATAGGAGATAAATGCGTCGTCGACCACGATTCTCGGCAGACGAAGAATGTGCAGCGCCGACAGCAAACTCGTGCCGACCAGCGCAAAACCCAGGAATCGACCGCGATGTGTGCGCATCATCTTTTTATTCGGATACCGGCGCGGCGGACCTAAGCCTTGAACCCGTTGGGATTAGCGGACCGGCGCCGGGCCGTGAAGGACGTTGGACAGCCCGCGGTCGTCGTGGAAGAATGCGGGCGTGTCGAAGAAGTCCGAAAAACGTCGATCGCCGGAAGCACCAAAGAGGGCCCGTAATACGCTGCGCGGGGTGGAGCCGATTTCTCTGCCTCCGGTCCGAGCAACGGCGTTCCGGCAGCTCACCGTTTCGCTGCTCATCGCGGCAGCGGCGGTCATCTGCTATTGGAACACGCGCGAATGCGAATTCGTCCGGTGGGACGACACCGGTTACGTGATGGGAAACCCCCTGGTCACCGGTGACGGAGGACTCAAGTCCATCTGGCTGGATGTCTTCAGGGACAAGCCGGTCAAGCTGTACTACCCGCTCGTGTGGACGTCGTACTGGATCGAGTATCAGTTCTTCCAGGATTCGCCGGCCGGCTACCACGTCGTGCAAATGGTATTGCACGCGATTGCATCCGTCGCAGTTTTTCTGGCGATTGTCTCACTGGGGGCGCCGCTCCTGGCTGCGACGACTGCCGGGCTCCTATTCGCCGTCCACCCGATCAACGTTGCGTCCGTCGCATGGATAGCCGAGAGAAAAAACACGCTCTCCGCGATTTTCTTTTGGGGCTCGCTGCTCGCTTATGTTCGATTTCGGCGTACCAGGGGAATCTGGCGATACATCGCGGCGATTGCGGCGTTCCAGTTCTCGCTGTTCGCCAAGACGGCCTGCGTCGTGCTAGCGCCGATTCTTCTCGTGACCGACCGGCTGCTTGATGGGAAGTGGACGGCAAGGGCATTGGCCAGGACCGCGCCATTCTTCGGTCTGGCACTGACGATGGGACTGCTGACCGCGAGCGCTGAATCGCAAAACCGGAAGAGCGGCGAACCTTTGGAGTGGCTGCTGCGCCCATTTGTCGCCGCCGCTTCGCTGGTCCATTACATCGTCAAGACGATCTTCCCGGTCGACCTCGTACCCGTATATCAACGATGGCCTGCTTCGCTTTCTGAGCCCAGGTACTGGATCACCTCTGCAGGCGTTGCCGTGGCATGCGGGCTTGCGTGGAAGTTCAGGCGGAAGTTCGCGCCGCTTGCATGGTGGAGCATCGCCGTCTTCTTACTTGCACTGGGACCCGCCCTGGGATTGATTCAGTTTAACTTCCTCCAATTCTCATTTGTCTCCGATCACTTTGTTTACTTCGGCTTGCCCGGCCTGTTGCTCATCGCGGGACTCTTGCTTGAGTACGCAGCAGGCGCGACCGCCTCGCCCGGATCCGACTCGCCTCACCCGACTCAGCTTCAAAGTCCCGGAATTCGACGCCGCGCGGCATGGATGATGCTCTTTACGATCGCAGCCATACTGGGCTGGCTGACAATCCGACAGAATCGCATCTGGAAAGACCCTGAATCGTTCTGGACTTACACGCTCGATCACAACCCCGATTGCGTCGCCGGCGCATTTAATCTCGGAAACCACTACTACCAGAAGAATAACTACGAGGCGGCGATGCCACGCTACGCCCAGGCCGCCAAGATCGATCCCGAAATGATCATTTATCAACGAGCATGCGCGCGGTGCAGCCGGCAACTCGGTCGGGTGGATGAGGCGATTGCCTTCTATGCGAGGACGATCGAGAACCACACCAAAAAAAGCTCGCGCGGCATCAACGACCGCATTGAGTTTGCCAACTACCTGCTCGCGCTGAACAGAGTCGCCGATGCACAGCGAGAGTTTGAGGCCGTGCTCATTATTCAGCCGAATAATCGGGCCGCCGCGCAAGGGCTGGACCAGGCAAGATCGCGGCAACGATAGAGCCCCTCTCGCCGGATTCACTCGCCCCCTGTTTCTCGCATGTATGCCGCCTTAGCATTTTTTTTTATGCCGCGTTAGCTGAGGGCCCCTGGTTCAGATATAATGCGTGACGGGCAAGCCGAATCTGCATTCCGACAGAGGTCGACCATGTTTAATGGCGCGCGCCCTGCAACCCTCATCATGCTCCTAGTCGCCGCGCTCGTTGCGCATACCCAAACCATCACCAAAGCCGGCGATTCAGCGGGCCTGCGGACGCGCTCGGGGCGCCGCCCCATCCTCCTATGGCCGCCCGAGAAAAGCACCGAGCAAAAATCCGAGCTTGGGGTCCCGATCACCCTGGGCAACTGGACCTACCGCGCCATTCGCGCGGGAACTGTCCGTGACGGCGTGCCGTGGGAACTGATCGTCACGCCCGCTGGAAGTGGCGAAAGCGAGTGGAAAAAGGGCCAGGCCCTTGCACCATTGCCCGGCCTTTCCGCCGAACGAAGCGGGACTGACAAGCCGCTCAAGGACGAAAACGCGATCCCCGTGATCGAGATGCCCGACATCCTCTGGAAGAAATGGATGTCACGCGAGTTGCACGATGTCGTGGGCATCCATTTTCACGAACTTGTCACCGACGACCATGCCCGCATTCTCTTTACTCTGCACAAGGTTCCGCCCGATCTGCCGGACGGGACGGCGCCGGAGTCAGAGATATATGGCACGCGTATCGAGGCCACGCTGCTGGCGCCGGTTCAGTTCAATCTCGATCAGACTGTCGTTGCCCGAGCCGATCCCCTCGACAAGAGCCGTGTCGTGAGTCGCGGTGAACATGAACTCGGCCATGCTCAACTGTCGCAGTCGGTGATCGTTGCCGTCATCAGCGGTCCACAGGACTGGGACCCCACCCGCTGCATCGGCCGACGATCGCGCGTCGAGTATTACTGGAAGCGCGAGCAGATCGGTCGCTCGTGGAACGGATATCGCAACAGGACAGGCAAGATTCTGGCGCTTCGCACCGCAATCGTTCTGGTGCCGCCGACTCGCTGGTCGATGATGCTGCCGATCCCACCGGAGCGAGTCACGCAGAAGCACATTCAGTCGTTCAACGACAGTATCGTTTCGGTGGCCCGGCAATTCGCCGAGGCAGATCGCCTCGCCCAGGAAAGATTCCACGCCGAGCACGGGGCCTACGAAGCGGCCCCTTAAAGGGTTAAACACTTCTCACTTGGGGCCTTCTGAGTTTGGGAATGGGCCGGATTCCCGCTACAATGGGTCAATAAATCGTTTTTCCTACCCAAACCGGGGGGCGGCTTGGTAACCAGCCGATGAGCCAATTGTTGAGGGGCCCTGCCATGACCCGAGCGAGTATCAAGTTCGCAGTTTTCCTAGTTGTCGCCCTGGCCTTCGGCTTCGTCGAAGCACCGTTGTGGGCCGCACCGACGGCCGTCGAGCATACGCCCGGCGCTCAGGCGTTTTCCCAAGCGCCGGACGTTACGCAGCGCGAGCCGGAAACGCCCCGTGAGGCCGACGCGGTTGAAGTCTACTTTCGAGTCTCGTTTCAATTCGCCTACGACCGCGTGGCGATCTACTGGACCAACGACGGCAGCGAACCGGGCGGCAGCTTCGGTGTGGGCACGGTCGGCACGCAGGTTCTTAGCAACACGGGCGGTCAGGTCACCTTCGTCACCAATGAAAGCACCATGGAAGGCACGCGCGACTGGTGGAAGGCGACATTGCCTGTTTCCGCGCGCGAGTACGGGCAGACCATTAAGTATCGCATCAGCGCCTGGGACACCGGCGGTGGTAGTGAGGTTTTCGCCAATGGCGGTTCAAGCTACTCATATGTCAACAAGCTTGCATGGCCCGGCGCGGGTGCAGGCTCGCCCAATCCCGGCCAGGGGTATCCCCCGGTCTACTTCTGGAAAGAAGAGGCCATGGTCGGCAACAACTACATCAACCTGATGCTCGACCAGAATGGCACGATCTTCGACATCTTCTTTCCCGGTGCAGGAGCGTGGCTCGGCGTGGCGACGAGGAACGAGGGCTATGCCGGCGGCAATGACACCTTTCCGCCCTTTACCAGCGGTCGCGGGCAGATGCACGTCAATCAGGTGATGTGCGGTATCCGCGTTGACGGTCTGACGTACTGGATGAGCAACGAGAGCGGCCTCGGCTACGACAATGTCGCACAGGCATACAACCCTGACTCAAATACGGTGATCTCTTCATCCCGGCTTCACGGCGGAGGCAACAACATCGCCATCCAGCAATACGACTTCTGCCCCAAGGGCATCAACTTTCCGAACGATCTCGACGGCAATCCGAATCGCGGGCTGTACGTGAAGCGGATGATTCTGACGAATAACGGCCCTTCGACGAAGGTGATCAATTTCTACGCCTATGGTGATTTCGCGATCAACGGCGGCGACGGTTCGGACGCGATGTATCAGGACGGCGGCGCGTCGCACGGCGCGATGGTCGCGTATGACAACGCAGGCGGCTCGGCGATCAGCCGTGGCGAATACAATCCGCGTTTTGCACCGGACGACTATCCGAAGAATGTCTCCGTCTTCCTCGGCACGGCGCTGAAAACCTGCGATAGCGTGGGAGGGGCCAGCGGCACGCCCGCGACCGATTCGTGGCGCGATACAAGCGCCGACAACGGCCAGGGCTGGATCGGCATGCAGCTCAACTTGGACCCCGGTGTGCCGGTTGAAATAGACATGTGCATCGCGGGCGGTTTCAAGCAGGGGCTGTTCGCGGACGTCGGCGATCGACAGATTCGCCCTGCGCTGGATTGGTTCTTTGCGAACTCGATGTCGAGCGTAATGGGTGACACCGACGCCTATTGGCAAAGCTGGCTTAACGAAGGCGTGCTTCTGGATACGCCGGACACGACGTATGACGAACTCTTCAAACGCGGACTCCTGGCGACGGCGCTGCACCTGGACGGTGTAAGCGGCGCGGTTGCGGCGGGCTATCACAACGGGGCATATCCATTCTGCTGGCCGCGCGACGCGGTGTATGCGGCGGTCTGTCTGGCCCGTGTGGGACATCTGCCCGAGGCGGACAAGGTTTACCAGTGGATGCGCGACGTGGCTTATCGCGACAACGAATCGTGGGGCAAGGGATTCTGGAAGCAGAAATACACCATGGACGGTCATGTCGTCTGGCCCTCGCCGCAGATCGACGAAACGGCGGTCTTCCCCTGGGGTGTTTATTACCAGTATCTGATCACCGGCGATCTGGCGTTCCTAGGCAGTCACTATGACGAGGTGCGCGACGCGGCGTTTACATGCAGCACGAGCCCGGGAGATGCGGGTCTGCATGCATTGCTGAATTACAACGCAACCGAACGGCTGATGTGGAGCAACAACGTCTGGGAGGATCAGTACGGGTTCTTTATCTACTCGAATGCCAACGTGGTGCGCGGCCTGCAGGATGCGGCAGCCATTGCCGGAGCGCTCGGGAACAATGCCGACTCGCTGGATTTCGGCAACCGCGCGGACACGATCCGCGGCGGGCTGACCGATAAGCTCAACGCCAACGCCGAGGTGACCGACATCTCGCAACTGGGCATCGTCTATCCGTTCGACATATTCGATTCCATCTCGCCTCAGGCGGTTAACTACATCGACCGCGTAAACGGTGTGGCGAACGACACAACGGGGAACAGCCACCCACTGGTCAATTTCAATGACGACTACGGCTGGTTGAATCTGATCAACCGCTATTGGGGAGATTCATATTGGGGCAACGGGAGCCCCGCGTCGCCGTGGGGCGCGGGCCCGTGGTTCCTGAGCACGCTTTGGTACGGGCTCTACTACGCGGAGCGCGCCGACCATACCGGCGACAAGGTCGACATCGACAATCACAAGTTCCGCATCGATCTGTGCATTGACGAGCTGGGGCCGATCGGGTTCGGCGCGGAGCAGATGGCGCCGTCGTGCAACCCGTGCACCTGCCCGAACTGCGGAAGTCTCCTGTATCCGGGGCAGACGGATTTCGTATTGCAGACTGCATGGCCAAACGCCTGGGAGTCGATGTCGACGTTTGTCGATGCGTTGATGGCTTTTCTGGACTACAAGCCACAGGCGCCGACGGACAGCTTCATCATTGAGCCGAACCTGCCGACCGGCTGGAACACAATGACCTTCAGCGGGCTGCGACTGAAGGACAAGCGATTTAACGTGCGCTGCGACGAGGAGCAGGGGCTCAACACGCACACGCTGACCAATGTAACCGGCGGTACGCTTCACTATACGACGCAGCTTCGCGTGCCGACGACGGCCAACGTCTTTGCAGTGACGGCCGATTGCCAGTACGTCGCCGCCGTTATTCATCCGCCAAGCGGACGATTGCAGATCAGCGGTACGATGAACGCCGGGCCGGGCAGCGACACCGTCCTCCGTGCGTATTACGGGCTGCGCGGCGACTTTGATCTGAATGCGGCAGTCGATATGGCCGACCTGCCGGTATTTGTGAATGTGCTGCTGGGGCTCGACCCGGACTGCGCGAACAACCCCATTGCAGACATGGACGGGGATTTTCTCAACGACGGAGGCGATGTTCAGCCGTTCATCGACGCCTTGCTGCCATAGCGGCGGAGGGTGGTAAGCGGAATGGCCATGATCGCGCAGAGGGGAAGCAGGAATCCCTGGCCGCAGAGGTTTGCCTGCGCATCAGGCAAGACAGCCGTGTGCAGTGTTTGAAGCTGCGGTGACGGGGTGGATGCGTCCGGTTCGATGCCGCGCCAAGTCACGTTCACTGCGTCGGCGGAAACGTCGATGACCGCGTAGCCGAACCTGTTCGGCTCGACAAAGCGCAGCCCGTTCATCTCGATGATCTTGTTTCGCAGAAAATCGAAACCAAGACCGAACAACAGCGTACCGCGAAACTCCGCCCCATTAACGCCGGCGAATCCCGCGATGAAATCGCCGATCTCATTCTGCAGCGTATCGGTCGCGATGGGCCCGGCGATGATTTCAGGCACCTTGAAGCAGGGCGAGAATTCCTGGCGGATGGTATTGCGCAAGAAGTAGGTGACATCCGGGTTGTACACGTTGGCATGAATATCCGCCGACATGAGTACGACGCCGGTAATGCCGTTGACGTCGATATAACGGAGCAGGTCGTACCGCTCGGCGACGTAGCCGTCCCAGCGGTCGTACGGGATAAACAGAAGCGATGTAAAAGGGACGGAGCTCAGCACGAACTTCCACGTCGCCGTCGAGTTCCTCAGGCCGTCCTTGAGCCACGCCAATTGATCTGCGCCGAGCATGGATCGGGCAGGATCGGCCAGGCGAGTAATCGTCTCGATTTCCAGAGTCGGCAACAAAAACGCCCGCGGGTCGGGCCCGCCGCCCTCGCGGCCGACGTCGCGCGAGCGGTACTGTCGACAGTCGAGGATGAAGAACTCAGCGAGCGAGCCGTAGCGCACGGAGCGATAGATGCGTGATTCGTCACCAGCGACGCCTTGCGGACGGATGGGCATGTACTCGAAGAACGCGCGATAGCCAGCCTGTCGCTGCGCCTCGGTAATATGTGCCTCGAGGTCACCCCCGTCATAGTCGTTGGCAACTTCGTGATCGTCCCATTGCACATAGGAGGCGCTGGAGCCGAGGAGGGTCTGCAGGAACGGGTCGTCGCGGTTTTGAAGGTGCTTGGCGCGATAGCCCTCCAGATCCGACGCTCTCGGGAGCCCTTCCGCCACACCGTCGGCGTAGGCTGTGTCGCCCGCCCAGAACCACAGGTCCGGCTGCTCCTGGGCTGCCTTGCCGAGGACCTCAAACGGCTGATGACCGGCGTTTGAATCACCGGTATAGACAAATCGAAACGGGCGTGCTTCGTCGGCGGCCGGAGCCGTGCGGAACGTACCGAGTGGGCTTACCGCTGCGGTCGCCAAATCGACAAATCGGTAAAAGTACAGGGTCGCCGGTGTGAGACCATCGACATCGACCTTGACCGTGCCGTCGCTGTCGGGCGAGCCAGTGGCACTGAAGGATTGGAGAATCGTCGAAAACGTCTGATCTGATGCGATCTCCAGCCGAACCTCGCCGGGCGGGGTCGCGCGTGTCCAGATCATGGCCGTCGTGTCCGTCACATCGCCGGATGCGACGCCCTGAGCGAATGGGCTCTGTGCTTCGGATGGCGAAACGAGACCGACAAAGATGAGGAGTTTCAGGAAGGCGAAATGGGCGTTTTTCAAGGATTCTATCCCCTTTTCAGCGTTGTTGCCGATTGTAACTGGAGGGTGGATTGCGGCCAATGAGAGGCGGCAGTCACCCCGGAACCGCGCTGTAAAAGGGCAGGCAAGCCGCTATGATCTATTGAGCGGCGAGATTCGACCCTGGTCCTCCCGTTCCACGAGAGCAACCCATGAACCGTGAAGAGGCCAAGACGCGAACACCGAAACTGGAGACCGTGGAGCCGATCGGCAAGCGCGTCCTCATCCGCAAGGATGCCGACAAGAAACAGACCAAGGGCGGTATCCAGCTTCCGGACAATATTGAGATTCCGACGATCACGGGTCGGGTCGTCGCCGTGTCCACCCAGGTGGACAACGACGAGGACTTTCCACTGAAGCAGTACGACAAGGTGCTGTTCAATCCGAAGCACGCCATTCCGGTCGATTTTGAGGGCGACAACCAGCTCTTCGTCGTCCCGGTGGAGGATGTCGTTGCCGTGTTTCGCAAGGCCGGCGCCTGATACTTCCCCTACCCTCAGTGCCTTTCCAAGTTTCACCTTCAATCGAATGCCCTGTCGCGGTTACAATACTCCCTTGAAGTAATTGTTCGAGGGAGGCGGCAATGACCATTCGCAAGTACGCCGTTTCGGGCAAGAATCCATTTCGGCCTGTTCTCATCCTGACCTTGTTCGGGCTTTCGGCGTCAGCGCCCACAGTCGCGGTAGCCGAAGTGATGGGGGCGCAGAAGAGCAAGGTCTATCACACCCAACCTGATCGCTGCGGCGCTGCAAAAACCATTGCTTCGGGAAATCGCATTTCTTTCAAATCCGTGCAGGAGGCGGAGACCGAGGGACGCAGGCAGTGCAAGTCGTGTGCGCGAATTGAAGAAAAGATGAAGGAAGAGGCGTCGAAGCCGAAGAAGCCGGAGACCCCCGGCGGTGAGGACACAAAGACAGAGCCACGAAAAGGTAAGACAGAATCCGACGAAGGCAGCGAGCCGGGACGAAGACCGGCACAACCCGCAAGCACAACCGACGCCGAGTCGGGCATTGTGGAGATCGTGAAAGTCGCGCGCGTATTGCCTGGCGCCACTCTTGAGCTGGAAGGCGGCGAGCGCGTACGGCTGACGGGGATCGGGGCACCCATTAACGGGCAGCCAATCGCGCGGGAGACCCAGAAGAAACTTGAAAAACTGGTAAAGGGAAGAAAGGTGACGGTCGCATGGGCCGCCGAGGACGAGTCCATTCGCGATCGCTATGGCCGTCGCGCGGCGTACGCAGCAATTGGATCCGACCGAGAGGACATTGGCGGCAGGTTGATTCAAGAGGGCCTCGCATGGGTAGATCGCTCATCGGACTTCTCACAATTGAGTGAGTACTTGCGACGCGAGGACGACGCGGCCTGGGGACAGCGCGGCGTCTGGAAGCGTCTAAAGGGCAGTCATGGCGCGGCCAAGGTGATCGTCGGCAAGTTCACACGAGAGTATCATTCGCCGTATTGCCCCCATGCAGCGCTGCTGACTGAACCGGCGACGATCAGCGTTAACGAAGCGAAGGGACGCCGCCTGGCCCCGTGTGAGTTCTGGCGGCCGGAATAGTCAAAGGTCTCGCGACCTGTCGCGACGAATCAATTGCTGTAAGGATGACATGGCGAAATCAAATCGATCGCGCAGGACGAGCGGAACGCTCAACATTTCCAAGTTGCGACTTGTCGGGATGGTTCATCTTCCCCCCCTGCCCGGCTCCGCGGGGTCGAAACTGAGCATGTCAGCGATCATCGACCGGGCAGTCATTGAGGCGCGGCAATTAGGCAAGGCAGGATACGACGCGGTTATCGTTGAGAACTTCGGCGACGTGCCCTTTGCGGCGGACCGCGTTCCGGAAGAGACAATCGCCGCAATGAGCATTGTCATCGCCCAGGTTGTGCAGACGTGCGGCGTGCCGGTGGGCGTCAACGTGCTTCGTAATGACGCATTATCCGCTCTGGCCATTGCGGCCACGACGGGGGCAGCCTTCGTCCGCGTGAATGTGCTTTCCGGCGCTTACGCCACAGATCAGGGCATCATTACGGGAAAGGCCAATGAGGTGCTGCGGAAGCGAGCGTCGATCGCCCCGCATGTCGCCATCGCGGCCGACGTTCACGTCAAACACGCCACGCCGATCAGCCAGCCGGACATCGCCCTGGCCGCCGAGGAGACGGCTCACCGGGCCGGCGCGGACGTGCTCATCGTCAGCGGAACCGGCACCGGCAAGGCAACCGATCTTGCTGCCGTACGTCGAGTCAAGGAAGCCGTCCCGAAGACGCCTCTATGGATCGGCTCGGGCGTGACAGCCGAGACGGTTTGTGACTATTTGGACATCGCGGATGGCGTGATCGTCGGGACGGCCCTCAAGCGCGGAGGGCGGACAACGGCGGAACTGGATGAAAAGCGCATTCGCGATTTTGTGCGGGCTACACGCTAAACGTCTTATTCAATTGCAGATTCAACTGATGCCCGGACACATGGTTTCCGTAATCATTACCGAGGTGAGGCAATGCGCTCGATTGCTCGGGCATCATCCTTACACGGCGCTCGCGAAAAGGGAAAATCGCACCCCGCCGATTCCGCTCCGCGCTGCCTGAAGTGCGGGTACAACCTTTTTGGCATATCCATCGGTGTCTGCCCTGAATGCGGAACGCGGGTCTCGCTGGCGTCGGAGATTGCGGCACTAAGACGTCGAAGACTGCAGGATCGCCCAGACAACGCGCGAACGATTGCACACACCGCCTCATCCTTGTTTGCAATTGTCACACTTGCCGGATGTATCGGGATCATCGCGTTCACCTGTATCCAGCGTGCGTTATCACCCCCCGAGTGGGATGCGC
This sequence comes from uncultured Planctomycetaceae bacterium, assembly GCA_964498115.1. Classification (GTDB taxonomy): domain Bacteria; phylum Planctomycetota; class Phycisphaerae; order UBA1845; family UTPLA1; genus UTPLA1. Next base: position 12,458 of record CAZCGF010000074.1, read on the forward strand.
TGGACCCCTTACCCATGAGACAACTGACGTGGCTTGCGGCAATCTGTTTTGGCGTCGTCTTGACCCTGTACTACCTCGTAAATCGCCACTATACGAAGGGAACTTCTGTGCTGGCCATCTGGATGGTCAACATTGCATGGGCAACGGCGGGAATGTTGATGCTTTATTGATTCCGACGGAATCGAATTGTATCCAGCTTCTGCAAGGGAGAATCAGGGAGCTGTATCTGCCTTCGCCGCGCCTTCGATGCGAAGATCGAGGCAAACCACCGTGGTGTGATCGCGGGCATACAGTAAACCGTCCACGAAGACCGGTACGGTCCAGCATCGCTCGCCCTGTCGCTGTTTGGTTACTGTCTGCCAGAGCGAGCGCGTGTTTCCCTCAAAGATGCCCGCCGTGGAGATCGGCTCAAAGCCTGATGGCGAAGCCTCAGCGACTTGTAATTCGCCCGATTCACGAAGCAGGAACAGGTATCGCCCCACCGCGAGCATGGGACCGTGCACGATGCGCCGCTTGAGCCATTCCACCTTGCCGGTGGCGAAGTCCACGCATTTGAGGCCAGTCTCGTCGCACGTGTATATCTTTCCGTCAATCAGAATCGGCGTCTGAAACTTGTTTCGTAGTTTGAGGCTCTTCCAGAGTTCTTCGGCGGCGAGATTGTCTCCATCTTTTCGCAGCTTAAAGAGCGCAGCGCCGTAGCCATAGCCGGAGCTGAAAAGCAGTCGACCATCGTGAAAGATCGGCCCGGCAACGTTGACGCCCGAGTGTGAAGGCCAGGGCAGACGCAAGACCAATCGGCCGGTATCTCGCTCAGCAATAAGAATGCTCTCCGCCATAAACCCGCAGATGTAGCGCTTGCCCTCGAAATCGAATGGGTATGGTGTGGCGTATCCAGCCGGGTCCTCCCCGCACGTCCACACGAGTTTGCCGGTTGTCTTGTCCACCGCTCGAAGCGAGCCGTCCTTGCCACCGGCCGCGAAGATCGCGAGATGGCCGTCGATCAGGACCGAGCCGGAATAACCCCAGTGCGGTTTGCCGTGCAGCTCGTGCTCCCAGACTGTCTTGCCCGTCGCAGTATCGAAGCAAAAAACACGGGCATGCGATCCCATCATGTAAACGCGATGGTCACTCACCGCCGGCGTCGCGCGCGGGCCGTGGAGATTCGGATCGGGATCGGTCATCTCCGGCTCGAAGGGCCGCTCCCAGATCACCGCGCCGGTGATCGTGTCGAGACAGATGACGGTCTGCTGCTTGTCCTTTGTCCCGCCGGTGTAGAGCCGGGTGCCGATGATGGCAAACGAACTGAAGCCGGGGCCGACTTCGCGGGACCACATTTTCGGTGGTCCGTCACTGGGCCAGGTCTTCAGAAAAGACGTGGGCGGAGCGATACCGTCGTAGCGCGGCCCCCGGAGGTGCGGCCAATCTCCGGCACTTAAGTTCGCGGAAGGAAAGGCAACGGCAAGCAGGCATGCCCAAATCGACGTTCGCATGGCGAACATCGTATGAGTGAGGAAAAACCGGGTCAAACAAGGGGCGACGGTACTCGACCTTAGTGCGTGCCGACGATGTCGAGGATGACCATCGACGCGTCGTCCGCCTCAGATAGTCCGCCGGGCAGCGTGTCGAGCATTTCCGTGATCGCCGCGCGCAATTCGTCGGGGCCGCCGCAAAGCTGCTCGGCGATGTTCTCCTTGAGGCGGGGCAGGGCAGGCATCGGTGGGCGATTCTCGATCAGAATCGATTCAAGGCCGTCGCTGTAAACGACAATTCGCTGGCCGGGCTTGAGCGTGATGGACTCATCCGTGAATTGCTGGCCGGCGCAAAGGCCGAGCAGGCTGCCGTCGCCGTGCAGTTCGCCGACGAGCCCTGATCGGTCGATGAGCATGGGCGGCGGGTGACCGGCGACGGAGTACTCCAGTCGCAGGGTCTTGCAGTTGATGATGCCGTACCAGCCGGTGATGAACTGCGAATCTGGCAGGCCCTGTGCGGCGAGTTGATCGTTCAATGCGCTGAGAACTTCAGACGGCCTTGCGATCACATAGTCATTGCCGTCAATTCGTTTCGGCTGGATGGCGTGCTTGATGTACATGGTCAGCAGCCCGGCGGCGACACCGTGGCCGACGGCATCGGCAAGATAGAAACCGTAATGATTCTCGTCGAGCCGAAAGATGTCGAAGATGTCTCCGCTGACCCATGTGCAGGGCCGGAAGAACGTCGAGAATCGTAGCGGCCCAGCGGCAACGAGATCGCGCGGCATGAAGTCGCGCTGCAGGCGAGAGGCCAGGCGAAGCTCGCGATCGATGGCGTCGAAGTGTTTGTGCAAACTGGTGTGCAGGCGGTGCATGCCGCTGACTTCGCGGGCGAATGCCTGAAGTGCGGGCTGGAACTGCGTGACCGCGAGGATGGCGCCGCGGAGGACGTCCATTCCCGAGTCCACGGGCAGGCAGACGAAGCCGACACCGACGTTGGCAAATCGGTCAGGACGAGCGGTAAGGACAATGACTCCGATTTGAAGCTCGCCCAGGGCCGCGAAGCACTCGCTGAGGCGTTTACGATCGCCCGTCGATTCCGCTTGTTTCGCTTCGCCTGCGTCGATCCAGATGGCAACATCAAAACCGGGCAATGACCAGCCGGCGGGAATTTCGGCCGGGAGTTCGACCAATCGGGCAGCGCAAAACTCGCTCGCCGCCGACAACCGGCCCGCGACAACTTGCGCCGACGTCCGATCACCCAGAACGGCGATCCGATATATCGGACTCCGCAGCAGACGGTCCGCTGATTGACCGGCCGTCGTGACTACTCGAGTGGTTGTCGTGGTTGCCATTTGACCTTCAGCCGATAAGTACCGCCGCGCAATCGATGCTGCGTTGTTACTTCGGCTGGGTTGAATGGCAGGTTCACTTAGCGAATTGAAGCGTCTCGCGAAGGGGACTCGGCTTGCCGGGTTGGCCGGCCGGGCACGTCCGAAGGCGGATAGCGATTAGACCTCCGCGACCCGCTCGGGGTGGGCCGCCAGCGTCTCGCCGATGGTCATGCGCTGCATCTCGCTGGTACCTTCGTAGATCTCGGTAATCTTGGCGTCGCGGAGGTATCGCTCGACCTCGCTCTCGCGGCAGTAGCCCATGCCGCCGAAGATCTGAATCGCCTGATTGGCACAGAAGCTGGCCGTCTCGGCGGCATAGAGCTTCGCCATCGCAGGGATATGCAGCGAGTGCGCCTTCTGACCCTTGACCCAGCAGCCCTTGTAAAGAAGGGCTCTACTGGCGGCGATGCGCACCGCCATATCGGCGACCTTCCACTGAATCGCCTGAAACTCCGAAAGGCTCTTGCCGAATTGGCGGCGCTCCAGGGCATACTTCGCCGAGCGGTCAAGCGCAGCCTGGGCAATACCAAGGGCCTGAGCGGCGATACCGAGTCGGCCGCCGTCGATCGCGGTCAGAGCAATCTTGAGGCCGTGGCCGCGCTCGCCGAGCAGGTTTTCGGCGGGCACTTTGCAGTTCTCAAAAATGAGCTCGGTCGTGCTGCTGCCGCGGATGCCGAGCTTATCCTCGTGCTTGCCGACGGTCAGACCGGGCGTGTTCTTGGGAACGATGAAACAGCTTGAATTGCGCCGGTCCCCATCCTCTGTACGGACGAAGAGAAGGACGATGTCGGCCTCCGAGCCGTTCGTCACCCAGAGCTTCGTGCCGTTTACGACCCACTCATTGCCCTTGAGAACGGCGCGACACTTCATCGAACCTGCGTCGGAGCCGCTGCCCGCCTCAGACAGAGAGAAGCAATTGAGCCACTCGCCGGAGGCCATGCGCGGCAGCCACTTCTTCTTCTGGGCTTCAGTGCCGAACTTAAGAATCGGATCGATGACAAGCGAGTTCTGAACGCTGTTGATGACGCCTACGGAAGCATCTGCATAGGACAGTTCCTCGACAACGATGGCCGACGCAAGCGCGTCCATGCCGGCGCCGCCGTACTCCTCGGGGACGCAGATGCCCTGATATCCCATCTCACCAAGCTGCTTGATGACGTCGTGGGGGAACTCGCCCTTGATGTCGCGCTCCATCGCGCCCGGCGCGATGACGTTTCGGGCAAAGTCGCGAATGCTGTCGCGCAACATGCGATGGTCTTCGTCCAACTCGTACCCGAATGCGATGACGTCTTCCATGGTCGCGGCGTCTTCTTTCATCATGTTGCGGCCTTCAGGATTATCTGTGCGTTTCCGGTAATCGTAGTCGAGCCGCCCTTTGTCGCGGCTTGGTTGTTCAGGTCGAGTAACACTTCGGCCTGACTAGGCACTGAGGCGCTTGAACTCCGCGCGTGCTATAAGCATTCGCTGCACTTCGCTGGAGCCCTCGCCGATCTCGCAAAGCTTGTTATCGCGGAGCAGTCGCTCAACGCAGACATCCTTGGTATAGCCGGCGCCGCCGAGAATCTGAATGGCCTCCCAGCCGACCCGGCTGGCCATCTCGGAAGCGAACAGCTTGGCAATCGAGGACAACTCCTTGTCCGGCCGGCCGGCGTCATGGGTGCAGGCGGCCTGGCGAACGAGCAATCGAGCGGCCTCGACCTGAGTTTCCATGTCGGCGAGCTTAAACTGAATCGCCTGATGGCTATGAAGCGGCACGCCGAAGCTCTTTCGCTCGGCGGCGTAGCGGACGGCCTCTTCCAGACAACCTCGCGCGAGACCGACCGAGAGGGACCCGATGGTGACGCGACCGCGATCGAGAACGCGCAGTGCGTCGATGTATCCTTCGTTCAACTCGCCGCACAGATTCTCGGCGGGGATTTCGCAGTTCTCGAAGTTCACCGGCACCGTGTCGCTGGCCCGCATGCCCATCTTGTCTTCGGGCTCGCCGATGATCAGGCCGGGCGTTCCCTTCTCAACGAGGAAGGCGGAAATCGTTCGTGCCCCGCGCTCGGGTTTCGTCCGGGCGGTAACGACGAAAACGTCGGCACGCTTGCCGTTGGTGATCCAGAACTT
>CAZCGF010000075.1:0-17368 GCA_964498115.1 uncultured Planctomycetaceae bacterium
CCCTTGGCTTCTTCTCTTCCCTACAACTCCCGGCTTACCAGGCACACCGCCACGCCTTGTATCGAAAACTCGCGGGTGTCGTCGATGACTGTTGGGGGGACGGAGGGGTTGTCGCCGCGGAGGATGATGAGGATGCCGGCGCCGGGGCGCTCGACGCTGACGCGCTTGAGGGTGGGGCGGCCGTCGACGAGGCAGGCGCAGATGCGGCCCTGGACGAACTGCGGTTCGACGGTGGGGCGGTAGTCTACGAGGATGATGTCGCCGCGCTTGAGCGTCGGCTCCATCGAGTCGAACTCGCAGCGGAGACAGTAGCGATCGGGCCGCCAGAGATGTCTCAACACCGGGAACATCTCCAGTTGTTCCTGCGAATCGGAAGGGGGGCCGTTGGGGATGGTGCCGAAGAGGGGAAGCTCGCGCGTGTCGAGGGCCTGCGGGGCGTCGTGGCCTTCACCTTCGCCGAGCAGCACCGCCTCCGGCACGCCGAGGGCTATGGCGAGTGCGCGAATCGTGTCCGGCCGGGGCAGATGATTGCCCTGCTCGATGGAGGAAAGGTGGCCCTGATTGACGTTCGATTTTTCGGCGAGCTTGATTTGTGTCAGGCCCTGCAGGCGGCGCAGGCGACGAAGTCGCTGACCGAGCGACTGCTGTTCAACGAGTCGGGCACGCTGTGAATCGGACTTGGCCACTTCGCCGGGGATTGTAACATGGGTCCGGCGGGGCAAACTACCGGTTAACCGCCTGTAGGTTTGCGGGATGCGAGGCTAGAATCAGAGCAGCGAGCGGGGGGGCAGAGTCCCGCGGCTTGAAGGCACCTTGAGGCTATTGAAAGCGCACCATGCTCAAACTCGGTTTGATATTGATGATGATGGCATTGCCGGCGTGGCAGCAGGCGTCGGGGACGGCCTCGGACGCGGATTCGCCTCAGGCCAAACGAGCCGCGGAGGTGCCGGAGCTGATTCGGGCCCTTTCGAGCCGCGAGGCGCATCAGCGCGATCATGCGATGACCCTGCTCATGGAGATGGGGCAGGAGTGCTACGGGCCCCTGCGCGAGGCGTTCAATTCCACGCCGTACTACGATGTTCGCCGGCGAATTCGGCAGATCGCGCTGGAGATTTACCTGACCGAGCACCTCGGACCGCCGCGCGCGTTTCTGGGGATTTCTCATAAGGGCCAGTCGGTTACCGAGGGGATGGACGGCCGGGTCCCGGCGGGTGGGACGGCGCTTTTCATTACCGATGTGTTCAAGCTTTCGTCGGCTCAGCGGTGCGGACTACAGAACGGCGATCTCGTGGTCGCGCTGAACGGCAAGGCGGGGACGCTGGAGAACCAGGCGATCGAGTTCACGCGCTGGATCGGCGAACAGGCGCCGGGGACGAAGTGCGAAATCAGCATCATCCGCGGGGGGCAGGGCATCAAGCTGATCGAGGCTCAGAACGGGGCATTTCGCCCGAACACGCTGGAGCCGGCCGAGTTTCGCGTGTTGACTCACGAGCAGGATGCACGCGTGCAGCAGGGTGGCGCGGCGATTCTGCTGGAGCGCGTGCGCGGCGTGCCGATCGACGTGCCGGTGAAGGATGGGGATCTGATCGTCGCTCTGGATGAGGAGCCGATTCCGGCGACCGGGGCGGCGGAGATGTTTCAGAACTGGATCGAGGGCAAGTGGCGGGGGCGCGGTACCTTTGTGCGCAACCCGAACATTCGGATGATGATTCCGCAGGCGCCCGATGAAAAAGGAATGCAGTCGGCGCAGATTTTACGCGGCGGACAGGGGCTCGATATACCGGTCGTCCTCGGGCGATGGCCGACCTACCTGTCGGATCAGCGGCAGGGGGCCGTTCGAGCGGGCAATCCCGGTCAGCGGGAGCAGGTCATTGAGACCTTCGGTGCATGGTGGCGGGAGACGTTTGACCCGGATCAGAAGTTCTCTGAGCGGGCGGACGACGACCCGAACTGGCAATGGCAGGTGGATCGCGGCGGCGCCTTGTGATCGCGCATCGGCGACGATCGATCAGTGATTGATCGTGCCGCCGCTGAAGGTCTTCATCAGGTGAATCACCGCGGGGCCGGCGACCACGACAAAGATGGCGGGGAAAATAAAGAGCACCAGCGGGATGAGCAGCTTGACCGAGGTCTTCTGGGCCCGTTCTTCGGCGCGCTGTCGCCGCTTGGTTCGCAGGGCTTCGGCCTGATTGCGCAGGGCCTTGGCGATGCTGGTGCCGAGTTTTTCGGCCTGGGTTATGACGGCGACGAGGGCTTTCATTTCCGGCACGGCGGTCCGCTCGGCCATCTTGCTGAGGGCCTCGGCGCGCGGTACGCCCATCTGCGTCTCGACCGTGGCGATCTGCAATTCTTCCGCCAGTGCAACGTGCGCGTTGCCCATTTCGTCGCTGACCCGAAGGATCGCCGCATCGAGTCCCAGGCCGGACTCCACCGCGACGACCATGAGGTCCAGCGAATCGGGCAGTCCGTTGCGGATGGCTTCGGATCGCTTCTTGACGGCGTTGGAGAGCCAGAACTGCGGCAGCATGAATCCCAGCCCGAGTCCGCCGATGGCATAGTAAAGGACTTCCGTTGATTCCTTCGCCACGCCCAGTGCATACGATAGCGCGAGCGCCCCGCCGATGAGGCCGCCGAGCGTTTTACATGCCAGGAAGAGAATCGGCGTGGATTCCCGGCGAAAGCCTGCGCTGGCGAGTTTTGCCCGGAGCTTGGACTGCTCCTCGGTGTTTTGCGGCATGACGGGCCGGGAGAGGTAGGGGGCGGCCTTTTGCAGCATCTGCATCGCTGCGCGATCTTTGGCTTTGTGTTTGAGTGCGGAAGGGTCTTCGGTCGCTGACAGACCGGCGGTTCGCCGCTTGACCGCCTCGACCTTCTCGGCGTCCTTGGGCATCAACGAATAGACGATCAGCCCCGCCGCGACCGCCAACATGCCTCCCAGAATGATCCAATCCATGGCCGGGTCCTCTTACACCTTGATGTTTACGATCTTCTGGATCATCGCCAACCCGAAGAGCTGTCCGATGCCGGCGCCGATCAGGGCGTACTGGCCCATGGGCTCGGTGATCATGACGTCCGCGTAGTTTGGATTGACCACCAACTCGACGAGGAAGACGACGACCGGCAGGGCGAGCAGGACGTATCCTGACAGGCGGCCTTCCGCGGTGAGGGCCTTGACCGAGCCGAACAGCTTGATTCGGTCGCGAATGACGTCGCTGATGTTGTCGAGGACCTCGGCCAGGTCGCCGCCGGTTTGTCGCTGAATGAGCACGGCGGTCACGAAGAACCGCACGTCCATCAATCCGACGCGCACCGCCATGTCTTTGAGGGCGTCCTCGATCTTGATGCCGAGGTTCTGCTCGTGAAAGACGCGGGCGAATTCAGTTCCGACCGGATCGGGAAGCTGCTGGCTGACGACCTGGATCGAATTGGCCAACGAGTGTCCGGCGCGGAGGGCCTGGCTCATCAGCTCGAAGACGTCGGGGAGCTGATTCATGAATTTGTTGATACGCATCTTCTGTTTGATCAGCAGAACGATCAGCGGCGTGATAAAGACGGCGGCTGAGACGCCGATGCAGGTCCATTGACCGCAGGCGAGGAAGTAGCAGGCGATATATCCGATCGCCGCCGCGCCGATCAGGTTGATGAGAACCGTGGTGGCCCCGATCTGAACATTGGCCTGATCGAGCATTCTCTGGAGGGCAGAAGCGAAGCTGAGCTTCCCCAGCAAGGCGCTGAATGCTGTGTCGTTCGTGTTCTGGCGGCGGAGGATCGATTCCTTGACGGCGCGATCGCGGTCGTTCTCGCCGTCGGGGCCGTCCTTTTCGCGCAGGCGATTGTGAACCTTCTTGGACTCGACCTTGCGCAGGTCGGTCACCAGATTGAAGATGGCGTAGGCGAGCATGACCGAGCCGAACAAGGGCAGGATGATGATCCACGCCTGTGCGAAGAGGCTTGTGTCTTCAGCCAGTATGTAAAGGTTGGTCGCCACGATCGATTTTTCCACCTCGCTCTATTGATTCACCGGGTCGGTCGAAAGCACCTGTCGTTCGAAGATGGACGGGTCGAGCGCGACGCCGGCGGCCTTGAGACGATCGAGGAAGCTCGGCCGCAGACCGGTCGCAACAAACCGGCCGTGGGCCCGACCGGCCGCATCGACGCCGACCTGTTCAAATTTGAAGATCTCCTGCATGGTGACGGCCTCGCCTTCCATGCCCTGCACTTCGGCGATGGACATGATCTTTCGGGGTCCGCCGGTGAGTCTCGCCGCGTTAATGACGAGATGGACGGCGCTGGAGAACTGCTGGCGAATGGCCTTAATGGGGAGATCGAAGCCGGCCATCATGACCATGGTCTCGACGCGCTGGACGGCGTCGCGAACGCTGTTGGCATGGATCGTCGTGAGCGAACCGTCGTGGCCAGTGTTCATGGCCTGAAGCATGTCGAGGGTTTCCGCGCCGCGGCACTCACCGACGACGATGCGATCGGGTCGCATACGCAACGAGTTAATGAGCAGGTCGCGGATGGAGATACGCCCCTTGCCTTCGATGTTCGCAGGTCGCGACTCGAGCCGAACCACGTGGGGCTGGCGAAGCCGAAGTTCGGCTGCGTCTTCAATGGTCACGATGCGGTCGGTATCGGGGATGAACGTGGACAGGTTATTCAGCAGGGTCGTCTTTCCGGAACCCGTACCGCCGGCCACGATGATGTTCAAGTGGGCGATGACGCAGGCCTTGAGAAACGAGACCATCTGCGGCGTCACCGAATTGAACTTGACGTAGTCGTCCCAGGTGATCGGATCGGCGCCGAATCGGCGAATCGACATCGACGGGCCGTCGATTGCCAGCGGGGGGATGATCGCGTTGACGCGGGAGCCGTCCTTCAATCGGGCGTCGACCATCGGCGAGACTTCGTCGCAGCGCCGGCCGATGGAGGAGACGATCTTGTCGATCACGTGCATCAGGTGCGAGTTGTCGCGGAAGTTGACGCCGGTGAGCGTCAATCGTCCCTTGCGTTCGACGTAGACCTGCTTGGGCCCATTGATGAGAATATCGCTGATCGCCGGGTCCTTGAGCAGGGCTTCAAGCGGCCCGAGGCCGAAGGTCTCATCGAGAATTTCGCTGACAAGTCGCTGCCGCTCGTTGTAATTCAGCAGGGCGTCCTGCTGGTCGCATAGTCCGACGATGACCTGGCGCACTTCGTCACGAACATCGTCACCGGTTCGCTTCGAGAGGGCGGTGAGGTCCAGCGTCTCAACGAGTTGGCGGTGGATCTTCGACTTCAGATCGTAGAATTCATCATTTCGATCGTTGTTCTTAACTGCAACGGGCTTGGGCGCCGGCGACGGGGTCGGCGCAGCGGGCGCATGGTCCGGAGCGGCGTTCGCAGGCGCCTGAGCCGCAGGGGGTTCGGGCGCCTTGGGCATTTTCAGGGTCGGGATTTTTGACTTTCCGAACATGGATTCTTCCCCGTGGAGGGACCGGTGGATGCTCGCTCAATCGGCGTAAACGCACCTGGCCCCCCTCATCATCGGTCAGGCGGCGCTGCGCATTTGGCTATCGGTTGGGAAGTGTTGAAGAACGATTCGAAGTTATCGGGATCGGAGGCTCAGCCGCCAATCGCCACCGGTGGTGACTTTACCGGCTCTACGGCGTCCGAGGATGTTGAGGGACTGGCCGGCTGCTTTCGGAAGAACTTGCTGAGCAGGCCTCCGCGTTTGCCGGCCTCGGCGGCGTACTCGCCGGGAGCGTGAATCTTGAGCGCCAGGCTATGGATGTCCTGGCGGATTCTGCTGCGATCGTATTCGGTCTTGAGAGGCTGGCCGACGTTGATGCTGGAGCTGACCGATCTCCAATCGTCTGCAATGGTCATGAAGAGCTTGCGGTTCAGTATGGTCTCGACCTGGTCCACCTCGAGATGAGCCGATTCCCTGCCGAGTCGATTGCAGATGAATGCGATTCGATCGGTGTTGAATCCCTGGACGGCCAGTTCCTGGATGACGCGATCGGCGTTTCGGACGCTGGTCACCAGAAGCTGGATGACGAAGAACGCGTAGTCGGCAGCGTCGAGGACGCTTCTGCCGCCCGGATCGTGCCGGGTCGGCCCGTCGACGACGACATAGGCGCACATTTCCTGTAGCGACGTCAGGACGTTGGCGCAGTGTGCCGCGGTGATCATTTCGGCCTGGGCGAAGGAATGAGGTCGCCGCAGGACGAGCACGCCGCTGTTGTGCTCGACCAAGGCCTTCTGGACCATTTGCGGGTCCAGCTCTTCCGGTGTGCTGCAAAGGTCGGCAACGGTGAACTGGCCATGCACGTCCAACAGCGTCGCGACGTGACCAAACCGGAAGTCCAGATCGACAATCGCGACTTTCTGGTGCGGGCCGACGAGTTCGTTGAGTTCCACGGCCAGGTTCGTCGCAATCGTGGTGCAACCCACGCCGCCTGCACTGCCCATGACGGAGATCAGCTTGCCCGGCTCGCGGACGCGCGTTTGGGTGGTCACGCACCGTCCGACTGCCTGTTCGAACTCCTCGATGTTCAGGGGCTTGAGCAGGTACTCGCGGATTCCCGCGCGCATTGCTGACAGCACAACCGCGCCGTCGGATTGACTGCTGAGGGCGAAAATGGGCATTTCGGGCGCCGTGTCCTTGAGCTGCTTTAGACACTCGATGACCAGCGCCGGATTCGGATCGAGATCGGCAATGAGAAGCTCGGCGGGGAACTGTGCGACCGCCTGGGCAAACATGCTCGGCTCTTCCAGTTCCGCGACGAGTCGAATCTGCGGAAGAGAAGTCAGAGCCCGCCGCAATTCGGGTAGGCTCGATTCATTGGTGGTGTACAGGATGACTCGAACCGTGCCGGCCATGTCGCGTTTGCCGCCTCCCAATAATAATGGGCGAAGGCCCGGGCGCGGTGTTTACCGCGCTCCCGGGCGATGCCGCCTCTGCCTTATCGGCCACCGCGACCGACCGCTTCACCCTCACCCGACCGGGATTTTGAGGATGTTTAAGGCCGGCCGCGGCGTCCGAAAAGCATGTCGTTACTGGATCAGTCGAACGGGTCGCTTGGTGCCCAGCGTGTTGAAAATCTCCTGAAGCTGGGTCACGTACATCGGTGCCCCCGTCTGAGGATCCGGGCTGCTGTCCGCGTAGAAGTAGAACTCGGGCTCTGAGGCCATCTGCTCACAGAGGTCCGCGTTTACGTCGCCACCGACGCCGATGGTGTAGACGGTGATGCCGGATTCCTTGGCCTCATCCGCCTGGTCGAGCGCCCAATTTACGGCTTCGGGGGCGTCGTTGCCGACGGAGCCGCCACTTGAGTTGGTGTTGGGCTTACCGTCGGTCAGAAGGATGATCACCTTCGCGGCCGACGACCTGGCCCGAGGGCTGGTCAATTCCTGAATGCCCTTCTGCATGCCGGCGCCGATGTTGGTGATCGACGTGTAGTGACCGGCCTGCCGCTGATTCAGGGTAGCGGGAATCTCCGCGAGGGCGGCATAGAGCTCCGAGCTGGTGGTCGCGTCGGGAAGATCGACCTCGTGGTATCCGTACTGCGCGAAGGTCTCAAGAGACACGTGGTCCTGCGTCTCCATGCTGACAATGATGTCGATCATCGACTGAACGGCGTCCTTGACCGATTTGAGCGGCATTTCGGGCGCGTCCTGAAGTTCCGGACAGCTATCCTTATTGGCCTGCTTCTCGAGCAGGTAATTGACCACGGTCTTGATGCCGTATCGATACCGGAAGTTCGAGTCGGTGGCGGTCATCTGCGTGGAGCCGGACATGACGTAATTGAGGTAGTCGTCCCAACTGCCGCCATCGAAAGTCCAATTAACCTGCTGAGTCAACTCGTTGTTGTCCACGGTGTCGTTGCCGTTGCCGGGACCGCCACGGTACTTGCCGCCGGACTTTTTGCTCTTCCAGCCGGCAAGCCCAAGTATGACCTTTACCCGGTTCTTATAGTTCGTGGACGATGAGTCGCCCGACCCGCTTAACAGGGCCGTGCGCTCGGCGGACGAGTAACCCGCCTCCGTGAGGTTCGAGACGATGTCCGCCTGGGTGGTCGTCGAGTATCGCGGAATGTAATACAAGCCGGGATCGCCGACGGGCGTGTAGCCACCGACAATAATCTCGTTTCCGAAGCCGGTCATCCAGCCCCATCGCGGTCCACCGCAACTGCCGCCTTGTGAAGGGTTGGCTCCGGGACTGGTGTTGCCGCCCTGGCTATTTGGTGATCCCGGTCCGGTACCCGGCTGATCGTTGTAGTTCGAGGGGTTGCCCGGCGGCGCGGGGTCGATGCCGTTTCCAACGCCGTTATTTCCCTTTCCACAGGGCAGGGCGAGCCAGACATCTTCCAGATTGACCTTTACGCCGGGTCGCGTACCGCTGGTTTCCGAGGCAAAGTCCTTGTAGTGCCTCAGTTCGGTATCGTCATTCATCGAGCCCGACAGGTCGATGACGATGCTGATGTCGCGCGGCGTGAGCATGGCGGTGGCGCTGGCCTGAAGGTTTGCGCCTTCCACGCCGAGTGCCTTGCCGAAGAGCATCGAGACGGGGCCGTCCGCGGCGGTTTGATCTCGCCGCAAGGTGACGCGAACTGCGTCGTAGGGCAGTTCACCCGCGTTGAAGTTGAACTTCGTCCCATCCAGAACGGCATGTCCGAACACGACGTCCGACTGCATGAGGTCGGAGTAGTTGCCGGCGACCTTATTCAGGCTGCTGAATGCGGCAGCCTCGGCGCCGGCCATGGCCTGAGCATCGGTGGTCGAGCCGAGCTGAGAGGCGGCTGCCAGCGCCGCGGCATCGGCTGCGTTCTGAAGCTCGGCCTTCGATGAATACATGAGGCCGGTGTCAACCGCGAGCGCGGCCATTCCGACGCCCACCGCGCTTCCGAACATCACGGTTTGCGTGAGGACCGATGCTCGTCGGACCGTCTTTAGAGCGGTCTTTCTGTTTGGATGCATTTGCTTCACCCTCCAGTCAATTCCCGGGATCGTGTAACCCATGCGCTCCGGCATCGGTTCACTCCCGAACTGCTTCTTTCTATCTTTCCGCAGCCTCTTGTTTCGGCCGGCGGCGATTGCGGCGAAGTACGCCTTGCTTAATTCTCTTCGTAGTCCGCCAGACCCCATGGGCCGCGGAATGTCAACTGTGTTGTCGGCCAGGAGCCGGATGTTTCCGGCGGTGTGTTGACCGGCGCAGACTCTCGCGGAACTCCGACGATTTCGGGGGCCGGCCTCGGATCGCCTTCCAACTGACCCATCGCGAACAACTGGAAGTCATCGGGATGACCCATCTCGGCGCCGGGCGGCGGCGAAACCTGTTGGGGATCCAGCGGCTCGACGAGCTGCGGGGTCACGAGCATGACAAGTTCGGTGTTGTTTTTCTGATAGTTCACAGAGCTAAAGAGTGAACCGAGGACCGGGAGGTCGCCGAGGCCTGGAATCTTTTCGGCCACGGCCTGAACGCGCTCACTGAGGAGGCCGGCGATCGCAAAAGTCTGGCCGTTACCGCACTCGATGGTCGATTCCACGCGCCGCGTCGTGAACGAGAAGACGGGCAATCCGCCGGCGATGGCCATGCCGGGCACGGCTTCGCTGACTTCGCTCATGACGTGGAGGCGGATGATCTGTCCGGAAATGACGGTCGGCGTGAATGCCAGCCGAACGCCGAATTCCTTGTATTCGATGGTGATCGAGCCGGCGACGGCACCGCCCTGGGAGACCGGAATCGGTACCTCACCGCCGGCGAGGAAGGAAGCGGTCTGTCCGCTGATGGCCACGAGATTCGGCTCGGCGAGGATGCGCGAGAGCGAATTCTGGCGGAGGGCGTTCATGAAGACCTGGAATTCCGCCCGCGGAAAGCCGAAGGTGAGATTCGTATTGGCGTTGTTGCCGACGGCCGCGACGGAATAGGTCAACTGTCCGGCGGGATTCGGGGCGAGAATGTTGGCGAGGCCGTTGCTCGAGTAGACGGTCGGGTTGAGCTGGGCGACGTTATTGGCGAGGAAGAAATCTCTCGTCCAGTCGGAAGCGCCGATCGCCCAATTGAAGCCAAGCGCGCGAACGGCGTCCTTGTTGACCTCGGCCACGACTACGCGAAGCATGGTCTGCTGCACGCCGGCCACGCTGAGCTGATTTCGGACTTCTCCGCCCTGATAAAGGGAGGCGAGTTCGGCGATTCGCTCGGCGCTCTGCGCGTCGGGGACCGTTCCTGACAGGAGGATCGTCCCGTTCACGCTTCGCGGCGTGACGCGCGACAAAGGCGATGCCTTTGAGATGGCATCATTCAGGACGGACAGGTCATGTTCCACGACGACGTTGAACACGCGCTGTCGGTCGCCGAACCAGATGATCATCTGAGTGTTGCCGAAGTTGCGTCCCGAAACGACGGCTCGGGTTGGCGAGACGACGAAGATGTCCGCGACGTTCGGGTCGGCGATCTCCGCGCGATCGAACTTCACCTTCATCTCCACGACGGCGGAACTGTTTCGAGAGACGGTAATCGGACGGGCCCGGGCCGACTGGACGTCGATCGACGCGATCAGATCGCCTTCCTCCCTGGCGGGGGGGGCGTCCGAGTCGCGGTCGCCTGGGGCCATTGAGCTGGCCAGCAGGATGGGCTCTGAATCGATTCGCGCGGGCTGATTGGCCCGAGTGGCCTCGGCCTTTTCGGCCAAATCCATTACTTGCGGCGCGGCGCTCATCAACGTCATGGCGCGATTTGCCGCTGCGTGACGGGCAGACGATTCGGGCGCATCGGCGAGGGCCGATGAAGGCCACGACGCTGCGAGCAGGCTCAGCAGACCAAGCCCACGGGCGAGATTCACGCGTCGAAAAATGCACGAAGCCATGCTCATCCCTGAGCCGGCAACGAGCGACTTAAGTTGTCCATCCCTGACAGAGTTCATTCATGAGCCTCCGGCTGAGTCGGTGCATCCGACTCGGCGTGATGACTGTTCGCGGCGGGTGCTGCGAAGCCGTTTCCTAATCCTTCAGTGCCGCTGCGATGAACCAATCCACGGTCGTCAAAGACGAGCCGCTCGACAGCTCCACCGTGAACCACTTCAACGACGTGCTGCGGGCGCATTTTGGGCCGTGCCTTGGGCTTCGGCGCGGGGAGCGGCATGTTGCTCGCGTTTTCCATGAACTTCGTCCAGAACGACTCGCCCGGGTCCTTTTCGTTGCCGCGCAGTGCGAGGCGCACTTTCGTGCGTCCACCCGTATTGGCGTTGAGCATCTGGACTTCGTGCGGCTCGAGGAAGAGCGTGACCGACTTGGTGATTCGGGTGCTCTTGCCGTCGGAGCCGACTTCGCTCATGGATTGTCCGACGGCGCCGACTTCGACGTCCGACAGAATCAACTTGCTGGTGTTGTCACGATCCGACGCCGTCGAGACGTCCACCCGGCTGCCGGGCATCAGGAAGCCGGCGACGGCCGATTCTTCCGTCACGCTTACGCTGACGGCCCGGTGACCCGGGGGAATGATCGCCCGCAATCCAGGCTCAGAGCCCGGGGGGGCGAGCATGCTTTCGGTGATCGGGACGCCCGGAGCGACGGTCATTGCGGTGACGCGTTCGAGCAGAGCTTTCCTATCGGTGAAGGCGCCGCGGGGCAGAAGTCCCGACGGGACTTTGGTCGTGGTGAGCATGGAATCGGTGATCTTCGACGCCACCTCGATCTGTTTGGCGCTGACCATGACGACCGCTTCGTCGCCCTGGGAGCCCTTCGCCTTCTGGACCATATCCAGACCCATCTTGATGGCGAAGAAGCCAACACCCAGTCCGATGATCATGGGAATGATTGTCTTGGGTTTCATAACTTGCTGCTCCGCTCTGTAGGGTCCGTCACAGGATCAACCGATGTCGCGTCGATCAGCCTTCGATGCCGCCACCTGAGGAGGAATCACTCTCAATGCCTTCACGCCTCATCGACGTGCGCGAGGAGATGTCAAAGGAGCCGCCGCCGAGCATCGAGCCGGTAAAGCCGGCGCGATTCAGAGGCAGGCTCACTTCAACCCAGACCTCGGTATCCGTCGGGCCGACCGTGCTGATGTTGCTGGTCGTCGCGTAGCCGGTCAGGTCCGCGGCGCCCATGGAGGCGTCGACGGCTGCCGTGACGTCGGCCATCGTTCCACCCGGAAGGGCGGCTGCCCGGCAGCCTTCACGTGAGGCCAGCGTCACGGTCTGCTTGACCATGAATGCGTAGCCGACCTCGACCATCCCGAACATCGCCAGGAGCATCAAGGGAGCCACGACGGCCGTCTCGACGACTGCCGCACCACGCCGTAATGATTTCAATCGTTTCGTTTTCATAACACCCCCCACCAACCAGTGTATTTCGTCAGTACCGCCAAACCGGTCCCGATCGTTAATGGAATCGCATACGGCATGACACCCGCCTGACCGGCGAGGCTGCCGACCGAACCGAACTCCGACAATGCCGTGCGCATCGAACTCATCTTTGTCAGCAGCACGGAGAAATTTGTACCTGTTTCTCGCCACTTGCCGCGGGCGATGATCATGCCCATCGCGAGAATCCCGCCTGTGATTCCACCGGCGGCGACTGCGTAGAGCGTCAACTCAGGGCCCAACCAGGCGCCGATCGCGGCCATGAACTTCACGTCGCCGGCGCCCATGCCGCGAACGAGCCAGAGGCCGAAGAGCAGTCCAAATCCGACGGCCATGCCGCCAAGCGCATGTCCGACGCCGGACCAGCCCCAGATGAAGCCTTGTGCGGCGATTCCTGATGCGGCCAGGATCGCGTTGAGCAGGTTCGGCACGCGATGCGTGCGATAGTCGTTCCAGCTCGCCAGAAGCGTAGCGGGGGCGAGTATCGCCAACATCCAGAATTCATATCCGCTGCCGAACATTTACAAATCTCCGAACAATCGATCTCTTCAAGGCATACGACACGTTCGGGGGGCGGAGGGTTCCACCTCCGCCCACCCGCTAAATGTGTCGTGAAACCGGCGGCGATTCCGTGCCGCCGTCCGAGACGCCGAATTACGGCATCTGGCTCTCAACGTCGGCGAAGGTCTGGGACACCTTGGTGCCCAGCGCGCTGATCGCACCCAGGGCGATCACGATAATCAGCGCGAGCATGACGGCGTACTCAGTAGCCGTCGCGCCATCTTCCTCAACAAAAAACGACTTCACGCGATTCACAAGAACCTTCATGATGCTTCTCCTCTTCCTGCAGGGAACGGACGCTGTCCCCAAGGTATCAGGCGGACTCCCGACTTCCTGCCGGGCGCTCGCCCTTTGCTTCTCTCCCCCCAACGAGGGGGAAGAACATTCCGACAGCGTCCATTCTGTCGAAGACAAACCGGTTCGCCCCTCCGCGGTGCGAGGCATTCGTCTGATGACGAACGCGGACCGGGCACGAACTTCTGTTTTGAGTGGAAAAGGCCCGCCGCAACGCTCCAAGGGCGGCAGACAACTGACCTGGCGTAACGACGCATGTGTGCGCCGCCACAACCCCCCGACGCGGGCTTTCGCAGCTTGCCGGCTTCCGGCGTAAGTGCGACGCGGATGTGTCACCCAGACAAACCCGCGCATCAGCCCGGGCCTTCGCCACCGTACCAGTACTAAAATCGGCGACGGCCACTCTCAACATAAGAAATGGCCATGCAGCGGGCAAATGGTTTCTCGCGGAATATTTGTGAGTACCCATAATAGGATGCCGACCGCCCGGCGAAGACGGCAATACTGATAATCAGTATCGGCCTGCATCACCTGCTGCGCATTGCCCGATATCTGAGAACGTATGTCATTCAATTGATCGCAACGCGCAGGAGCGATATCGGCACAAATTGCGCTGGGCCCGCGCAATAAGTGCCGAGCCCAGCGCAAGAGTTGCCGGCGCCGATCTGAGTCGGATTCCGCGCAAATCTCGATGGATTGATGGGCAGCGCCGCGGCCGATCAGTCGCGGTTGTTCTTTGACTCGTCGAAGATCCGGCCGAGGATTTCCTCCTTACGGCCGTAGAACCTCGGCACCTGTCGCCCGTTGATGAAGAGCCAGGGGAGCGTTTTGAGCTTGGCATCGGCGGCGGCCTTGGCGCTCTCGGCGATCGCGCGATCGATTTCCTGGTTTCTCATTCCCTTGGTGAGCTGATTGCGATCGAATCCGAGCTTTGCAGCGCCGGCCATGAGGCCATCCTCGTACATCCCATCCCGATTTTCCATGAGCCATTCGTGCATTCGCCAATACCCTTCTTCGCCCTGGAGCAGGCCGGCGGCGAGGGCCGCACGGGTAGTGATGCAGGCCATGAGATTGTCGCTTCGGGCAACGGTCGGGTTGCACGAGGCATTGAGCGGATAAGGTCGAAACTCATACCTAATAACATCGCGATTCGTCAGTAGGCGGCGGATGGCCTTATCGACTTCGACGGTTTCGGCATCCTGATAATCACCCCACATCAGGACGTGAATGCTCGCGTCGGATGGGCCCCGCGGCCAGACACTTGTCAGCGCAGGAATGGATCGCGGGGTCGCCCTTTTCCAGAGTTCGAGGTAACGATCAGCGGCGAGTCGCGGTCGATCGGCATCCGGCGCCAGCACCGGGAGGTCTGATTCCGCCAACTGACCGGCCGCCTCCAGCAGCGCGTCGCGTCGAGACGTGCCTCGCAACTCGACTCCATTGATGAAGATCATCGGGGTATGTGGAATCCCCAGGGAAGCGGCCTCCGAAATGTCTGCTTCGATGCGCGCTTGAACGCGCGGGCTTTCCATGACCTGGAGCAGCCTGGCACCGTCCAGGTCTATCTCGCGTGCGAAGCGGGTGAGCTCTTCGAAGGAGAAGACGCCTCCGCGCTGAAAGAGCCAGGCGTGCATTTGCCAGAAGGCCTTGTCGCCGCCGAGGATTCCGGCAGCCTCCGCCGCGAAGGCCGCGCGACAGGCGTTGGGGTGAAGGTTTTTTCGTTTGAAGAACGGATTGCAGTCTTCACATTCCGGAAACTGTTTGACGGACAGGCGGATATCAGGCTGGCGGGACAACAGGCGTTCGATCGTTTCTTCAAGCCGGCGACAAATCGGGCACTGATAATCCGTGAACACGACAACGCGAACGGCTGCGGAGTCGGGACCGCGGTGATAGCGACCTGTAAATCCGACTGGGGGAACGTCGGCGTCGGGAACCAATTCCAAATCGGGCGAGGGAGTCCGATCAACAGTCGGCGGCTTGTCGGCCGGTGCGGTTGCGACAGCGATGACCTGCTTCGTCGTCTCGGCGATTTGCCTTGCCGCCTCAGCATCGATCGCGGTTTGTTGCCGGATGTGGAGGACGGCGAGAACCAGAGAGCAGGCGACAAAGGCCGACGCGGCTGGCGCCAATGTGGGGATGGCGTCCCTGTTTGGAACGGCGCGGCGCTCGACGATCCACCAAAAGGCGAAGTTTCCGGCGTGCGCGGCGAGACAGTACCAGCACCAGTGACCGAAGATGACAATGATGAATAGATAAAAGAGCGAAGCGGCCGCACCCAATCGAATCAGCCACTTGAAGGCGCGAGGGACGAGGCCTCTGCCAACGAGCCAGCCAACGCCGACCGCGATGAAATAGGCCAGCCCGACGAAAGACACCGGCCATTCGACCAACGGAATCTTGCCCCAGACGCTCGCCGCCGCGTCGGCGCAGGGACTTCCGAGTCCGCAACCGGGCACGCTCATCATTTCGAAGTGGCCCAGCACGAGAAT
The DNA here is from genome assembly GCA_964498115.1 of uncultured Planctomycetaceae bacterium. Taxonomy (GTDB): domain Bacteria; phylum Planctomycetota; class Phycisphaerae; order UBA1845; family UTPLA1; genus UTPLA1. The sequence goes on from CAZCGF010000075.1 coordinate 15,692, forward strand.
GACGGTGGAGAAGAGCGAGACCGACAGGGGGCCGATGGCGGCGAGCAGGATTAGAGCGGAAGGCGGCTTTGCCTTGGTGGACGGCGCAGTGCGCCGCGCTGCCGATCGCTTCTTTTTCCCGGGCCAGCGGATCATGCGGCGGATTCTACAACGGTTACGCCCACATGACGACGCAGCAGACTAGCCAGACGGTGCAAAGGGCGTCGACGATGAAACCGGTGACGGCCATGAAGCGCAGTGGAACCAAGCGCGTGCCGTAGACGATGGCATTGGGCGGCGTTGAGACGGGCAGCGCGAAACCGAGACTCGCGGCGAGGGCGACGAGCCATATCGCCTGCACCGGGGACACGCCGAGCGCTTCGGCGAGCGAGCCGGCGATGGGGACCATGAGCGATGCTGTCGCGGTGTTGCTGGTGAGCTCGGAAAGGAGAACCGTCGCGCCGACGAGACAGAGCATGAGCAGGACGGGCGGCATGTCGGCGCGGGCAAGGCCGTCGGCGAGGGCGGATGCGAGGCCGCTGGTTTCGAGCATGCGCCCCATCGCCAGACCTCCGGCGATCAGGAAAAGCGTGTCCCAGTCGAGCGCCTGAAAGTCGTGTCGATCGAGGATGGGTTTGCGATCCGGGCCGGTTCGTACGAGGAAAAGGACCCAGGCAATCAAGACCGGCACGAGTGATTCGGGCAGATAGGTCCGCAGCCAGATTGCTGCGGAATGGTCGGCGGAAGTGGCGCTACGGATGATGCCGGGGACGAGCCAGAGGGTTGCCGCGGCGAAAAAGGCGAAGATGACGATTCGTCTTGCGGGACTCGTGGGGCTTGCGGTGGACGCGGTGTTGTCGGCCAGATTCGATTGGGAATGGTGAGCGGGTTCGGGGCCGACGTCGGTGACGACCAGGGGCTCGATCCATCGGGGCGGATCAGATTCGCCGGATGTGTCATCTGCCGACGAACGGCGACGCAAGAACCTCGAGCCGATCGTCAACACGGACCAGCCGATCAACGATGATCCCAGCCACACCGGAACGCCGACGCGCATCCAGGAGACGAAGCTCACGCTCGCGTCGATGTTTTTCATCGCCGAGTAGCCGATGAAATTCGGCGCGGTGCCCACCGGGACGGCCATGCCGCCGAAGGTCGCGCCCCATGCGAGGGCCAACAACGGCGCGGCGGGCGACTTCACTCGGCGCACGAGGGCGAGGACGACCGGCAGCATCATTGCGGTGACGGCGGTGTTGTTTTGCAGGGTCGAGAGCAGGCCCGCCATGACCATGACGAGGAGGGTCTGCATCCAACCTGAGTCGCCGCTCTTGAAGGAGGCCCATTTGGAATGAACGATCCAGTCGAAGACGCCGTGCTTGTCCAATGCCCGGGCGAGCAGGAACGCACCGAGGAAGAGGAAGACGATCTCATCGCCCCACGCGGCGACGGCGTCCTTCCAGGGGAGGAGACCTGTGAAGGTCGCGGCGATCGGGATGGCCATGGCTACGACGCCGAGCGGGGCTACTTCGGTGATCCAGAGGATGAGTGTCGCAAGTACGACGCCGGTTGCGCGGCGGACCTCGACGCTATCGTGCCAGGGAAAAAGCGCGCAGCAGCAGTAGAGGCCGGCGACGATGAGGAAGATGATGAGGCCGCGCTTGGGCACGAGAGGACTCCGTGGCCGGTAGTATGCGGCGA
>CAZCGF010000076.1:0-9725 GCA_964498115.1 uncultured Planctomycetaceae bacterium
CACAACATGTCAATTCGGGGTCTTCTCATCTAACTCACCTCTTATTAAGCGGGGTCTCCGAACACAAATGCGTCTTATACTTCAAGGCACACGCGGCCTCGAGAATGTCATTTAGAACTTAAACTTCTGCGAGATGTCGGTCTTCGATGTTATTCGACGCGCGCAAATTACTTAAACACGAAGTTCAACGTTTAAGGGATCTCCACAACATGCGAGGAATGACAAAGCGGGATGAGTAGTCCTCCCAACCTCGTGGCGCATCGTATCTGGACCGGTTTCTTCGTCAAGTCGCAATCGCGCAAATCGTCCTCCGGCGTTCCAGCGAATTACGGCACAGTAATTTCTGAGTGGAACAAGTCAAGGGATTTCCCATCCACCCGGGGACACGGCAATTTTCGCAGGGCATCAACCGAGGAGATCAGGCTGCCCGCGGCCCTGGCATTCGATTCCAGAGCCCTCAGGGCAAGCCTATACCCAATCCGGCAATCCTGACGGGAGAATGGCGCCCCCCGGAACTGACTGGAATGCCATCGGCAATCGGCTGTGGAATTCATGAGTCGCCTGCGGGCGGCTGTTGAAGATTGCGGGGATGGTATAGAATTGCGCGTTACATTCGGCGGGAAATCATCCGCCGCTGAATGCCAAAGCGCAAACCCCGCAGTTTACCGGAGACAGACAATGATCGTTCAGAGAATTACTTCGGCCGTCACTGTTGTCATAGTCTTGTGCAGCGTCGCAGCTGCGCAGCAGACGCCCGAGAAAGAAGAGGGGCGACCGAAGAAGAAGCACGAGCGCACGTGCCTTCGATCGAACGGGATGCTGGACATCCGCCGGACGACGGAATGCCTCACTGATGAACTCAGCCTTGACACGGATCAGAAGGAAGCCCTGAAGGCCGCGATGGACGACTACAACAAGCGAGCCCGCGAGCTTCGACGGCAGAACCCCCCTTCCGACGAGATGATCAACCGACTCAAGTCGATACGCGAGGAAATCGCAGTCGCCCGGAATACCAAGGACGAGGCGGCCATGGACCGGTTGATCGGCGAGATGCGCGGCATCCGTGCGGCCGAGGACGCTCGTCTGGCACCGGTGTTTGAGCAGCTCAATGTCATGCATCAAGAGCTTCTGGGCACATTGAAAACCGGTCTCCGATCGGATCAGGTGACGAAGCTCAACTCACTGTGGACGAACCGAATCGTCGCCCCCCGGGAAGGTCGCGTCAGCTTTCGAGGTCAGAAGAGAAGCGCTCAAGCGCTCAAGGCGATGGTCGACCGGCTGCCGGGGCGGACGAAAGATCAGGAGCAGCAGTTGGAGGAACTGTTCCGCGGACATATGGAGGCGGTCCGCGCGGCGGGCAGCTCAGAAGCCGAGCGCGAGAAACTAGTCGGCAAGCTGTACGATGACGTCATGGCGGCCCTGACTCCCGGACAGCAGGCGCGGATCGAAAAGGACATGCGCAGCGGGCAGAGAGATGTGAACATTTCCGACGATTCCGAAAAGGAAAAGGCGGACAGTCCGAAGACCGAACAGCCGTCGGAATGAGTCCGGGGCACGTCGGGCTTTTGGTCAGTCAATCGGCGTCCAGCGCGGCTCAGGCCTGGACAATATCAGCGGCGGCGGCAACGCCCGGGTTTTAGGGCTTGCGGCGCGATTGCGGCCCGGCGCCGCGGGTCGAACCTTGCGTCCCCGTCCAATTCCAAGCAAACTGTTCTGAGTTCGCCGACGTAATAAGCAGCGTCGGTGGTCAATGGAATGAACACGCTTGTCAACCTATGGATGGGGAGCCTGCCGTCTTGAACCTTTTGCAACTTCTCACTTCGGCGATGCCTGATTTCGTCGCGCCGGCCGAGACCGGGTTGATCGAGGTGCGCGACGTGTGCTGCGATTCGCGCGCCGCGGGCAGCGGCAGCCTCTTTGTCGCGCTGATGGGCAAGAGTGCCGACGGCGCGGCGTTCGCCTCTGAGGCGGTCGGCCGGGGCGCTGTCGCGGTCATCGCGGAGAGCGCCATCGAGCTGCCGAAGGGCGTCGCATTCATCAAAGTACCCGATGCGCGACTCGCGCTGGCGCATATTGCCGCCGTCTTCACCGGACTATCGGAGGCGCAGAAGTCCGGGGCATACCCCGCGGTGGGGATCACGGGGACCAACGGGAAGAGCACGACGGCGTATCTCGTTCGATCCATCCTTTCGGCCGCCGGACGGACGACCGCGCTCCTGGGGACGATCGAGTACGACCTGGTCGGGCGGAAGGTTGCCAGCAGCCTGACGACGCCTGACCCGGTGATGCTCTCGCGGCACCTCATGGAGGCTCGCGAGGCCGGTGCGGATGCGTTTGTCATGGAGGCCTCGTCGCACAGTCTGGACCAGCGCCGGACTGACGGCATTCGGTTTTCGGCCGCCGTGTTTACCAATCTGACGCAGGACCATCTCGACTATCACGCTTCGTTTGACGAGTACCTTCTTGCCAAGCGGCGGCTGTTCGACACCCTGGACCCTTCGGCGACCGCCGTGATCAACGCCGACGACCCGGCCGCCGATCGCATGGTCGAACAGTGCCGTGCGCGTGTCATTCGATTTGGCATCGACCGACCGGCAGACCTATGTGCTCGCATCACGAGCAGCGATCGGGGCGGCACGACTTTTACGATGTCGTTTGAGGGTCGCGAGATTGAGATTAGCACCGCGATGGTCGGCCGACACAATATTGCGAACTGCCTTGCGGCGGCCGGCGCGGGGATTGCGATAGGCATCGACTTCGACACGATCCGGCGCGGGATCGCGGGCCTGGCGAATGTTCCCGGTCGGCTTCAGCGCGTGGAGACGGGCGACCTGGGATTTGATGTTTTTGTGGATTACGCCCATACGCCGGATGCGCTGCGAAACGTTTTAGCAGCCGTCCGACCGCTGACGCGGGGCCGGCTTTGCTGCGTCTTCGGCTGCGGCGGAAATCGCGATCGTACAAAACGGCCGCTGATGGCACGGGCGGTTGCGGAGCTGTCGGATTGTTTCGTTATCACCAGCGACAACCCACGGAATGAAGAGCCGCTTCGCATCATTGAGGACATCGAGCGCGGGCTGGCCGCGAGCGATCAGGATCGCAAGACCACGATTGCGGATCGAGCGCGGGCGATTGCGGTCGCGGTCAACCAGCTAAACCCCGGCGATTGCCTCGTTATCGCGGGCAAGGGTCACGAGGACTATCAGATCATCGGGACGACGAAGCACCACTTTGACGACGTGGAAGTCGCGCGCGAGGCCGTTGCAAGCAGGGAGGGCAAGGTCAATGCGACCGCTTACTCTGCATGAAATGGTGATCGCGATCGGCGGTCGGGTTTATGGCGAGATCACGATGCCGCGCGTGACGGGCGTCTCGACGGACACGCGCACGCTTGCGGCGGGTGACATGTTCTTCGCGATCAAGGGTGAGACGCACGACGGGCACGTCTTCATCAATACGGCGATGGAAAAGGGCGCGGCCTCGGTCGTGGTCAGCGATCTCGACAAGGTCGACAAGCCGCACCTGGCAACCGGGCGCATCGTTCAAGTGCCGGACGTCACCGCGGCGCTGGGCCGATTGGCGGGCTGGTATCGGCGGCAATTCGCCGCGCAGGTCGTCGCCGTCGTCGGGAGCAACGGCAAGACAACGACGAAGGACATGATCGCGGCGGTTCTATCGTCAAAGCTATCCGGGAAGTGGGCGAAGGCGAGCTTCAACAATCACATCGGTGTGCCGGTGACGCTGCTGTCGGTTGAGCCAGCAGATGAATTCGTCGTGGTCGAGATCGGGACGAATCATCCGGGTGAGATCGCGGCGCTTGCGCGGATCGCGAAGCCGGACATGGCGGTGATCACGAGCATCGGCGAGGAGCATCTTGAATTCTTCGGAGATGTGAAGTCGGTGGCGCGCGAGGAGTTTTCGCTGCTGCCGTCGATGGCGCATCGCGCGTTTGTCGCGCTGAGCACACAGGCGGCGACATATGCACCGTCGCCCTCACTGGCCAAGATCACGGCGCTGACGTACGGCCTTGAGGAAGAGGCGGCGCTGCGGGCCACGCAGCTCGTGGCTGAGCCGGATGGGACGCGGTTTGTCGTCAACGACCGGAGCGAGTACTTCGTCCCGGTCCTGGGCAGGCACAATGTCGTGAACGCGCTTGGGGCGGTGGCGATCGGGATGCGGTTTCGGATGTCGCATGAGGAGATCGCGCATGGGCTGCGATCGGTTTCGCTTCCACCGATGCGAATGCAGCGGAGCATGATCGGGGATATCACGCTGATCAACGACGCGTATAACGCGAACCCGTCGAGCATGCGGGCGGCCATCGGGGTGGTGGACAGCCTGCCGACGCCGGGGCGCCGCGTGCTTATTCTCGGAGATATGCGCGAGCTTGGGGAGCAGTCAACGCGGTGCCATCAGGCGCTGGGGCAGGATGCCGGTCGCTCGACGGCGCAGCTGATCGTGGCGGTCGGCGCGCATTCGCGGATCGTCGCGGACGGTGCAACCGCCACGGCAGGGACGACGAAGCGGATCTATGCGATGCCGACGGTCGAGGCCGCTGCCGAGAAGATCGGCGGCCTGCTCGAACCGGGGGACATAGTGCTATTGAAGGCGTCCCGCGGCGTGAAGCTGGAGCGGCTCGTTCCGTACCTGGGGGCCGCCGGAGCTGCCCGATCTCGGCCGCAAGCCGTCGCCGCCTCGGCCCGCACCTCGTAGTGGCAACCTCCTGGTGGTTGGCGAGTGGCCGGGTCGATGCCGAACCCCCCTGCCGTGATGACGTTGTAGCGTTTTGACGTTTCCCTGCCGATGCATAAGTATCCACGGAGCGCGGCCCGTGGGCCGAGGAAAACGACAACCAGTACCGGGCAGAAACATTGATCTACGTCATCCTCGACCACCTTTACGGCAAGCAAGGGCACTACGGCTACGAAAACGCCCTCTTCCGCGCCATTATCGCTGTTCTGCTTTCTTTCACGGTTGTGTGGCTCTGTGCCCCGCGCGTGATCCGGCTGCTCATCAAGAAGCGACTGGGCGACGTGCCGGACTTTGATCACAAAGCGCTTAACGAGCTGACGCAGCACAAGGCGAATGTTCCGACGATGGGCGGGGTCGTCATTCTCTTTGCGATTTGCGTCTCGGTCCTGCTGCTCGCGGATATTCGCGTTTTCTATATTCACATGGCGTTCTTTTGCATGGCTTGGCTCGCGCTGCTTGGCGGGGTGGACGACTGGATCAAGCTGACGGCGAAGGGACGGGATGGGACGCGGGACGGACTCAAGTTTTATCAGAAGATTCTGTTTCAGATTGCGCTCGGCGTGGTGCTGGCGGTTTTCATCTATAAGCGCGGGGCGGCGACGTTCGCGGATACGGGCCTGGAGACATACCGCGTGCTGATCCTGCCGTTCGTGAAGGGCGACAAGGGCTTCGGCATCCTGCTGCCGCTCTCGGCGTTTTACGTCATCACGGTTCTTGTCGTAACCGGCTGGTCGAACGCGGTGAACCTCACCGACGGCATGGACGGTCTGGCGAGCGGATGCACCGCCCTTTCGTGTCTGGTGTTCATGCTGCTTGCGTACTCGGTGGGCGATGAGCGCGTCGCGGAGTATCTGCTTTATCCGCACATTCCGGAGGCGGGCGAGTTGTCGGTTCTATGCGGCGCGATGATGGGAGCCTGTCTGGGATTCCTCTGGTACAACTGCCACCCGGCGCAGGTGTTCATGGGCGACACGGGCTCGCTGCCGCTGGGCGGGTTGATCGGTTACGTGGCGATCGTGATTCGTCAGGAGATTCTGCTGTTTATCGTCGGCGGCGTTTTCGTTATGGAGGCGCTGTCCGTGATGATGCAGGTGGGGTATTTCAAGATGACGAAGGGCAAGCGAATCTTCCGGGTTGCGCCGATCCATCATCATTTTCATCTGGGCGGGTGGACGGAAACGCAGGTGGTGACGCGTTTCTGGCTGTTGGCGGTTTTGTTTGCGGCCCTGGCGCTGGCGACGACGAAGCTGCGCTAGGCGGCTCGCGGAACCGGGCACTGTGAGGTCATCATGCCGTTGAATGCTTCTCATTTGAACGATCGCCTGGCGGAAGTTCGCGCGTATCTCGACGCTTGCGGCGAGCGCGGGTGGGTGGCGGTGATCGATCAGGCCATCGCGGAGAGCATCTCCGAGGCGTCGCTTGCGCGCAAGGTCCGTTCCTGGAATGGGGGCATGGGCTCGTTGAACGATGTTTACCTATGCCCTCAGAACGGCCACCAAGTGAGTGACGGCGAAGTCTCATCCGCCAACGAGCGTCTGGGCCAACTCGCGACGGCGCTTTTTGAGGCCGCCGATGAGGCGCTGCGCGATTAGGTCAGTCATTTTTTCGCCGACTGCACACTCAGGGCCTACCGGGCTGTGAATTGTGAGTGATGACCTGCGGAGCGTCGCTGGCTCTAGCGCGCGTTTTCCAGCATGATTCGCAGGCATGACGAAGACGGCGATCATCGCGGGCATTGATGAGGCGGGCTATGGGCCGATACTCGGTCCGCTTGTTGTCAGCGCCTCGGCATTTGAAGTGCCGCTTGCCGTGGTCTCCACGAATCTGTGGCAGCACCTGAAGTCGTGCGTGACGTCGAAGGCGTCGGCGCGGGATTCCCGTGTGTGCATTCAGGACAGCAAGAAGCTTTACAAGCCGAACGACGGCATCGGCAAGCTGGAGCGGACGGTGCTTTCGGTCGCCGGGGCCGCGGGGGAAGTGCCGGAGACATTGCACGAGCTGCTGCGTCGCGTGGCGCCGGACGTGCCTGGAAAGCTGGCGGAGTATCCGTGGTATCGGGCGAGCGATCCGGCGCTGCCGCGCGAGGCGGATGCCGGGGGCGTGCGGCTTTCGGCGGGCATTCTCAGACGCGAAATGGAGACTGTGGGCGTTCGGCCTGTGGGATTCTTCTCAGAGGTGCTCCTGGAGGGGCATTACAACCGACTTGTATCCGGGACACAGAACAAGGCCGTCGTGCTTCTCGGGCTGACGCTGCGGCTGATTCAGCGGATCAGCGAAGCGCATCCTTCGTCACCGATTCATTTCTATATCGATAAGCAGGGCGCACGCGATCATTACGCGAATCCGCTGCTGCGGGCGTTTGAGGGGCGGCATTTGCGGGTGATTCACGAGGACTCGGAATCCAGCGCCTATGAGTTGACGCGCGACACATCGAGCTGGCGTGTGAGCTTTCATCAGTCGGGCGAATCGAAGCATTTGCCCGTGGCGCTGGCGAGCTGCATGAGCAAGTACCTGCGCGAAGTCTTGATGGGATGTTTTAATGAATACTGGGCCGGTCAGATTCCCGAGTTGAAGCCGACGGCTGGGTACTATCAGGACGGGCTTCGGTTTTTGAAGGATATCGGCGAGCGGGCGAAGGCCTTGGGGATCGAACGCGAACGGCTGGTTCGGTCGCGATAATTACAATCAGGCGTGCTGAAGGACGGTTGGCTCGGGCTTTGCGATTTTCGATTTTTCTCGCGCAATCGGGGCTGGGCCGGCGGGGGCGAGTCTCGCGGGATCGGCGAGCAATTCGTCGATGGGGAGGTCGCCGCCGAAGCTCTGGCGAAGGAATGACTCGTTGGCTGTGTTTTCGATCAGGCGGCGGATGAGATAGGCCATTCCGGTTTCGAGATTTCCGAAGGGGGAATAGACGCGAAGTCGCTGATTCATGGCGACGACGGCACGCTTGAGGGGGTCGCCCATGCCGGTGAGCATCTGCAATTCGATGGTGTTGGGCGGGAGGCCGAGGGCCTGCTCCATGGCGAGGGCGGCGGCAATAGAGCGGACGTTGTGGCTGGCGAACGCGGGGCGAATGATGTCGGCATTTTGCAGCATGACGGCGCTGATGCGCTCGAAGCACGCGTCTGACTCATGCTTCCTCGAATAGACCGGGCTGGGAAGACCGTTACGCTGGGCGATTGCCGTTTCGGAATCCCAGTAGGCTCCCTTGACGAGGCGAACGGTGAGCGGGGTGGCGCGGCGTCTGGCCCAGGCAATCAGTTCGGCCATGTCGGCTTCGGCTTCGCGGAGATAGGCCTGAATAACGATGCCGCAGTCGGGCCAATCGCGAAACTCCGGCTCATTGAGGACTTTCTTGAAGATGTCGAGTGTCAGAGCTTTGACGGCGTAATGCTCCATGTCGACATTGACGAAGGCGCCGCGCTTCATGGCGGCGCGGAATACGGGGCGCAGGCGATCGAGGACGAAGTTCGTGGTGGCCTCGGGATCGCCCGGATTAAAGCTGGCGACGATGCCGGTGAGCTTGATGGAGATATTTACCTTGGGGATGGAACCCCAGGGGGCGTGATCGAGCAGCGGGACGGTGGGCCATGCGGGGGCGACGGCGCCGATGGATTCGATGAGGTGGATGTAGAGGCCCTGCAGCTCGCGGGCGACGGCGTCGGACGTGACGGTCTCACCGAGGACGTCGAGGGTGAAGGTCATGCCCTGGCGGCGCATTCGGAGCACGGACTTGACGGCCTCTTCGGGGGTGCTGCCGCAGATGAACTGTCGAGCGGAAAGGAGACATCCGCGGCGCGCCGCCCATGCGGAGAAAGCGGCGTGGAGCGAATCGCTGCCGCGGAATCCAACGGCGAGTTTCAGGAGGAACGGGACCTCTTCACCCTGGGTGGCTTCTTCGCCGAGATGCTGCTTGAGACAATCTGCCACGTCGCGGCTGGTGGACAACGAGGGCAAGGCTTCGATGAAGCGGAAGAGCCGAAGCTTGAGACCCTCGTGGCGAGTCATCCACTGCATGGCCTGGGCCTGGGCGTATTCGATGGAGAGCATCGGCGGCGCGGCGTCGTCGGCCCGCTCGAAGATTTCCTTGCCGATACGGACGATCTCGCGTTCGAGCTTTCTGCGATCAATGGTTGACATGCGTGACACGCTTAACCCCAGGACGGCGGGAGTCTAGCTTGTGGAATCGAGGCGGGCAAGGATTGCGAGGGAGTGTGGTTGGGCGTAGACTCCCGCGCCATGTGCAATGAGATTTCAATGCGGGCCTTGGCTTGCCGGTTTGCGGTTGTTTTGGCGATTTGCCTGATCGTTACGGGTTGCGACGACAAGCGTCGGCACGGTTCGGGGCAGGCGGCGGAATTCGCCGCGGCAGAACCCCCATTGGCCGCGGACGCGCCGCCGGACGCGGTCTCCATGGCGACACTGGATGCGATTCGGCAGGCCCAGAAGAGCCGGGTTCACGGTCTCGGCTCGCCGGAGGCGAAGCGCGAATACGACACGGCGATGGGGACACTGCGAAGCCTGGCGGCACGGGGCGAGATTTACGAGCGGGTGAAGCAGAGCGGGTCGCTGTCGATTCCCCGGGACATCACCGAAGACGGGGCCGTGACACTGAACATCGAGGCGTGGGTCTCGACCATCGCGCGGTATGTGGATGGGTATGAGCTGAACTCGATGGTCACTTCGATCATCACGCCGGATCAATATGCGAACAGCTACGTGAACGCGGAGAACCCGAAGGACCGTGCGGTCATGGAGGAGATTCGATCGAGCGGGCTGACCAAGGAAGAGGACGTGCGCAAGGCGGCGCTTGCCAAGGGTGTTTGTCCGCCGATTACCGCGGGGATCGAAGTGCGGCTGAAGAAGGTGAACAATGCGTGGCGGGTATTGAAGGTGGGGCTGGGGCCGGCGCGGGCCCAGAGCACGAACATTGCAAATCCGCCGGCGGCGACTCCACAGGCGTCTCCCGGCGC
>CAZCGF010000076.1:9825-17234 GCA_964498115.1 uncultured Planctomycetaceae bacterium
CCATCGGCGGCGGCGCGATCGCGGAAGAGCGTGAGGAAGGCGGCGAGCAGGAAGCAGCCGGTGACGTTTACGGTGAGGGTGCCGTATGGAAAGTTTCGCGGGGCGGCGAATGCGACGGCAGATGAGACGAAAAACCTGAGGATCGCGCCGACGAAGCCTGCAGCGCCGATGAAGATGGCTTGCCGCAACACGGCTATGTCACCTCGCTCCGAATGCCAACTGCGGCGGGGCCAGACGGTAGCAGGCGGGACGTCGCTGGTCCCAGATGTCGGTGACGGGTGTGTATCGCTTGTCATCGGCGATGGAGAGATCGAGCTCGACGGAGCTGCCGCCGTCGGCGGTGCGCCACATGACGGCGCCATCGGGGGCGATGACGTATTGAAGGCTGTCGGAGGCGATGAGAACGAAGACGCGGCTCTCGGCGGCGCGGGTGCGGGCGAAGGCGTCGTCGGCGATGCGTCCGCGATAGACGAGGACCTGCGCCCCATCGAGTGCGGCGCATCGGGCACGGGGGAACTTGGGCAGCTCGGAAGAGGGCAGACCGACGACGCGACCGCCGGCGGTCTCGATGCCTTTGATGATTGCGTCGGCATCGGCCTGGATTCGGATAGAAATCTTGCCGCCGGAGGAGGCCGGGCGAAACGGCGGATCGGCCTGGGTCAGTCGCTGTTGGGTGGCTTCATCCATTTCCGCGGGGCGACCGGGGGCGGGGTGAATCTCGGCATGAAGCAGGTGCTCGCCGCCGACGGGGGCCTTGGCCAGGACATTGCCGGCGGCATCGACGATCTGACTTTGGCCGACATACTCAAGCAGTTCGCCTTCGCGGCCGGCCTTGCTGGCGCAAACGAAGGGAACGGCGAACTCCATCGCGCGGGCGCGGATCATGTAATCGGCCTGGACGTTTCGATAGGTTCGGCGGACCTTGCTGGCGTTGACCCAGGCGGTGGGCTCGACGATGAAGTCTGCGCCGCTGGAGACGAGGGCGTTGGCGATTTCCGGGGTGCGGGCATCGGCGCAGATCAGGAGGCCCATGGTGCCGAACTCGGTATCGAAGACGGAGAGGCTGTCGCCGGGGGTAAACCAACTGTTATCGCAGTCCCACATGAAACTCTTGCGGGCGATGCCGACGAGATTTCCGGAACGATCGAAGACGGCGGCGCTGTTGTGGAGCTTGCCCTTATTCTCTTCGATGAAGCCGACGACGAGCCAGATGGACTGGGCGGCGGCGATCTTGGCGTAGCGATCGAGGACCTTGTCCATTCGCTCGATGTCGGACTGCATGTAGCGTTCGATGGACTCGAGCCAGTAGGCGGGATACGTCGTCTCGGGAAGCAGGAGGAGATCGGCGCCGACGTCGGAGGCGTGGTCGGCGAGACGATCCACCATCGGCCACACTTTATCTGCATCGGCGAGTGTGGTCGCTTCCATCTGACCTGCGGCAACGATCATGGGGCATCCTCTGGTGAAGTTCGGTGCCCAACCGGTGGGCGGTGATGAATGATAGTGTAATGGACGGCATCGCGGCGTCCATGCTTGATACGGATGCGCGCGCGGTCTCGATCGCATTGCCGGTCAGGTGGGAGCGTCGTATAATCGGTACAGGTCGTCCGACGTAACGAGACGAGTGTATGAGGTCGACCTCGCGGCGACTTTGGCGTCGCGGTCCGCGGCTCACCCGACATGGCCAAACTCGACTACTACGAAGTACTGGGGCTTGCCCGAGGGGCGAGCGAGGCGGACATCAAGAAGGCCTATCGCAGGCTGGCCAAGGAATTTCACCCCGATCATAACAAGGGCAACCAGGACGCCGAGACCCGCTTCAAGGAAGTGCAGGAGGCGTACAGCGTGCTTTCCAACGCGGAGAAGCGCGCGCGATACGATCAGTTCGGGCATGCGGGGGTCGATCCTCGCTATCAGGGGGCGGGCGGAACGCACTGGTCGACGACGGATGGGACGACGTTTGATTTTGACTCGATCGCGGACATGTTTGACTTCGGCGGGGCTCGCGGCGGCACGGGGTCGGTGTTCGAGCAGTTTCTTCGGGGGCGAGGCGGGGCGCGGGTGCGGCAGCCGGAGCCGGCAGCGCCGCCAGGCGACGTCGAACATGCGGCGACGCTGAGCTTCGACGAGATGCTCACTGGGACGACGCTCAACCTGGAGCTGTCGATCGGCGGGCGGACGAGCGAGACGATCGCGGTGCGCATACCGGCCGGTGTACGCGAGGGGCAGCGGATTCGGGTGCGCGGGAAGGGTCGCAGCGGCTCGCGCGGGGCGGCGGGCGATCTGTACGTGGTGTGCCACATATCGCCGCACCGATATTTCGAACGAGTGGAGAACGATCTGCTGCTTGTGGTGCCGGTGACGATTGTGGAGGCGTCGCTTGGGGCGAAGCTGGACATCCCGACGCCGGACGGTGTCAGGACGGTGACGCTGCCGCCGGGAACGGCGAGTGGATCGAAGCTGCGGCTGACCGGGCTGGGCGTGCCGAACCCAAAGGACGGGACGCGGGGAGATTTGTTCGCGGTGATTAAGATCGTGCCGCCGAGCAAGGCGACGGCGGAGCAGGAGGGGCTGCTCAAGAAGCTGGGGGCGACGATGACGGGATCGCCGCGCGACGGAAGATGGGATTAGATTATCGCGGCCGACAGAGACGCCGGCACGTACGAGAACTTCATGCGACGAATCGGATACGCCATCTTTGCCGCCGCGATCCTCTGCGCGATTGCGTTGGATTCGCCGCTTGCGCTTGGGCAGAAGGCGACGGATGGCGTCAACAGCGAGGCATCGGGCGGTTATGACGCAGCTTCGCAGCCGGTCTCGACGCGGCGGCAGACGGAGTTACTACGGTGGCGGCAAACTTTTTTCTGGGGCGTGGTGCTGCTGATTGTGTTTTTGATCTCGGCAGTGGTCATCATTCGATTTTCGATTCGGTATCGGCGCTATTTATTGAGCGGCAAGAAGGCGCGGCCGACGCCGACGGAAGACGTTTGGAAGATGCACAAGCTGCCGGACGGGGCTGTTGACAAGATTGGCGACGACGAAGGCGGAGCGTAATCGAAGACTGCCGGCCGCCACCCATCCTTAGCGATTGGCAATCCGCGTCACTCGGCAGTTGTAATCTTTATACATTTGCCCGCGCAATTCTCCTAAAAAAATTCTTGCGTTATATGCGGCGTGGAAAGTATCATTTCTATTGGTACAACGGCAGATTCTGAATGCCGCGATGTGCAGGGCCAATACAAACCAATACGCACACAAGAGGGAGTGCCACCATGAAGAGAGCTCTCATTGCTTTAATGGTCGCCTTTGTCCTGGGCTATTGCGGCACCATGGGATTGGCCATCATTGTACCTATTGAAGTCGCAAATGACTGTGACGGATGTAGCGGCAGCTCAACGACGGAAACGTGCCAATCAGGCGGGGCATGTACCGGAACGGTCACGCTGGGAGCAGATTGTTCCAAGTGTTGTGATGGAACGACATGCTACAAGAAGGAAGGGTACGGTTCCACGCCGGGTGGAAACGGCTAACGGCGGCAAACTGCGTCGCACGAACGCCGATCGTGAAAACAACGGTTGTGCGCCTTAAGAAAGGTGCCGAGGATGCCGAGCGATCTCAAGTCCGTGGGCATGAGAGTCCTGGTCGTGGGCATCGTGATTTGCGGAGCCCTTGGTTACTACGAGTACGGCAGGTCCGGCCCGAGCAGGAGCAACGTTCCTACACGCCGAGCGTATGTGCTTGCCTGGGAAGAAGCCCGCAGACCATTTTGGAAGAGCCTTTCCTATACGTCGCTCTCAGATGAGGCCGGGATCAGGGAGGGCGTCAACTCGGCCATCGCCAAGTCAGCCCTTTTAGGTCAACTGAAGCAAGAAAGTCGATCGAAGCTCGCTGATACGCTGTTTACTTTCCTTACAGCATTGGGCGCCACAAGCCCGGACAAATATCTTCAATCCATCAGTCCATTACGTCGGCTGCGCGACACTCCGGAGAACGACGCACATCTTCTCTTGTCCTTCAAATTGCTTACGGGAAGCCCGTTGAATTCAAGGGTCGGTTCCCGTGAAGTTCTTGACCGGTTCTGGCAAGGCCGGCCGGACATACCTTCGCGGCTGACGGCCGTATCCATTGCTGATCCTCGCGGCTCCGCATTTAGTGTGGATGAGTGGGACGGCAGCGATCGCGAGAAGTGGCGATACGACGACAACGTCATGCGGGACTGGTCAAATGAAGCATCGAGTGCATTTGTTCGCACGACGGTTTGCCCCGAGTCGTCACAGGCCATTGTCAAGCAGTTCGGCGTCGTGCAGCGCGTGGGCTTAGACGTCGCAGCCGTCGGGGGAGATCAACATTATGTTCCGATACACATACGGCTGTTTTGGAGCCCCAACTGCATGTGCTGGCGCGCTGAGGATGTCTTTGTCCAGACTGATGAATTGCTCTTTTGGCCGATATGAAATACTTGAAAATGCAGCCTGACCCAACCAACTCATCAAGAGACCCAGAGACTCACCTTCGCGCCCGCAATGACGGACCACTCAGAACAGCACTGATTTGTGTCACTTCATTAACTCCATCGTTCATCTTTGCGCTCGCCGGCTTCGCCAAGATCCTGGATCCGACCAAGGCTCTTGTTTTTATGAAGGCCGGACTGGGCATTTATCCGTCCGTTTCTCGTTCACTTATCATCATTCTGGCGATGCTTGAGCTGATTGTGTCGGTGTTCCTGGCTTTCTTCATGGGCCGCTCGACACGACCCGCATTCATGGCATTAATGCTGATCGGCGTTCTCATGGGGCTCATCATCGCAGTGGCCCACGCCCATCCAGTGGGGACCTGGACCTGCGGTTGTTTCGGGGAACTGCAGCCACTCTGGGGAGGCAATTCGCTCATGGCTCATGCCCGACTAAACGCATTTCTCGCTTTGATCTTGTTGGTGAATATCCGGCTGATTGAGAGATTCCGGCGTCCGGGGTGATAACAAATCACTTGTCCGTTCGTCATGGTTCGCAACCGAACGATCATTATGTTAAGTCGCGGACATCGATCGTTGGACCGTCACTACCCGCACGGATTTACCTTGATCGAAGTGATCATTTCCATCGGCATCATCGTGATATTGGCCGGCATCCTTGTCCCGGCCCTGCAGAATGCCAGACAACGCGGCCGAATCACTGTGTGTCTATCCAATGCCAAGTCGATCAATGAGGCAATGATCATGTATCTCTCCGACGACGGTAAAAACCTCCCCTGGACGTACATTCACAGGGTCAGTTCAAGCCATGACTTTGAGACGTTCCCCGGGGCCACTGGATTCACGACGTTTAGTTGGGGCGGCATGCTCCCACGCTCGAGCCACGGAACAGTAGACTCACAGATGACGCCCGTTGAATTACGACCATTCAATCGCTACGTTGCCGCTGATGCTCGTGGATTTGATATCGTCAAGAACTATGTCTGCCCTTCGGATAGGAGCGCTTCGAACCCTGCGCTTGGCGCGGGCAGCTTAGAACCCGATCACTTTTCCGGTACGCCCAATTGGAGAGCGTACGGCACGAGTTATAGCATCAGCTGGCATTGGACTCATGCTTACGCGTCACGCCAACCCGATATGCGTTCATTCACGCAGCGATTAATGCACTTTGGCTCGGAGCTCATACGCACTCAAGCTGGTGGGCCTGCGGCAAAGTTCATATGGAATACCGAGAATCGACTGGACGAAGTTTTGAACGCAGCCTCCGATGACACAGTTTCATCAGGGGCGCACGCGTTTTCGCAGGGCTGGCACGGTCGCAACGGAGTGCACACGGCCATGTTTCTGGACGGGCATGCCGATCATCGTTTCTTCGGTGTTGGCGGGCTTCGTGGCCCAGACTGGACGGCGTTACCGATTTTGTACCCGCCGTAATCGAGTATCTTCGTCACGTCTCAGCAATTGGTGTACTTCCAGTTTCTCGATTTGCCCTGGGCCATCCATTCGACGGCGGTGGCGATTCGCTGCTTACGCGTTTCGTCGCGTTTGGCCTCGGTGATCCACTCGACGTATTCCTTGCGGTGGCTGTAAGGGAAGGCTTCGAAGGCGGCGAGGGCCTTTTTGTTTTTCTTCATGGCGGCGGCGAGGTCGGCCGGGGCCTTGATGAGCTTGGGATCTTTTCGGCCGCCCATCTTCGGGGCCTTGCGCTCGCCTGAGGCGAAGGCCTCATTGAGCTTCATCGCTTCCTTGATGTAGGCGATCATGATTTTTTCGGTGGGGAGGTCTTTGAGAGACGTCAGCTTGGCGCCGAATCCGCCGGAGCATTTGTCGGTGAAGAGCCCTTCCGGATCGCTGAGCTCTTGACTTCGCCAGATTCCCCATGTGGCGTGATTTTTGAAGGCGGCCATGCCGCCGAGCATGCCGTGATACAAGAAGGCGGGGCAGTTCCACTTCATGGCCTCTTCGGCCTTGGGGCATGCCTTGTGGAAGATGTCGCGAATCTTCTTGAGGATGGGCTTGGCGAAGTCGGCGCTTTTTGCGATGTAGGCGTCGACTTCTTTGATTTGGTTTTTCTTGGCCATGACTCTCCCTCGATACGGATTCTTAACGGACCGAATATCCCAATTATAACAAGGGAGCGAGTAAGTACGACTGCTGGGCGACGTGACTGAAGCGGTTCGGATGCGCCAGCGCGCGTCGCGGTCGGCACCTAGCGGGCGGCGAAGTTGAATGCCTCTCCGGTGACGTCGATGGTGACGGCGGCGCCTTCGACGAAGTCGCCGGTGAGGATTCGTTTGGCCAGGGGGTTTTCGATTTCCTGCTGGATCAATCGCTTGAGGGGGCGGGCGCCGTAAATGGGGTCGTAGCCGTCGGCGGCGAGCTTGTCCTTGGCCGCGTCGGTGAGGGTGAGGGTCATGCCGCGGTCGGCGAGGCGCTGACGAAGGTGGCGGACCTGAATCTCGACGATCTCGCGGAGGTTCTCACGCGAGAGGCGGTGGAAGACGATGGTCTCGTCGACGCGATTAAGAAACTCGGGGCGAAAGTGATCGCGGAGGACTTCCTTGACCGCCATTTCCATTTCGATGTCGGTGCCGCCGCCTTCGGCGAGACGCTGGATGTGCTCGCTGCCGAGGTTGCTGGTCATGGCGACGATGGTGTTGCGGAAATCGACGGTTCGGCCGTGGCCGTCGGTGAGGCGGCCGTCGTCGAGGACCTGGAGGAGGACGTTGAAGACGTCGCGGTGGGCCTTTTCGATTTCGTCGAGCAGGATGACGCTGTAGGGGCGGCGGTGGATCGCCTCAGTGAGACGGCCGCCCTCTTCGAAGCCGACGTAGCCGGGGGGCGCGCCGATGAGGCGGGCGACGCTGTGCTGCTCCATGAACTCGCTCATGTCGATGCGGACGAAGGCGGACTCGTCGTCGAAGAGGAACTGGGCGAG
>CAZCGF010000077.1:0-17223 GCA_964498115.1 uncultured Planctomycetaceae bacterium
TTGTCTCCCAGGCAGAAATACTCGGCCGGTTCCTTGCGAAGCAGAATCGGATTGAGTGTTGTGCCCCAACCGGGCAAATGTGCCAGCGGGTTCTGTTTGCCCATAACACTTCGCTCTTCAAGAACGCTATCTGATCGATAGTACACATCGCGATAGACCGCGAGGTGGTCGATTTGTAGCGGCATTCGATCGGAGGCTATTCGGATCAGGGCTCGGTTTGCTGAATCACTACGGCCAAAGGCCTTGAAGAGCTTCACAGGATCCGGGGCATATTGCGAATCGACTGTGGCGACGACCCGCTCACCGTTGATGCGCAGGGCAACGCGATAATCGAGATTCTCGAACTCAACGCTGAGCGGCTTCCCGGCGACGATCGGATCGATCTGGTTCTTCTGAAGTTGGACAAGGGCGCCGCGCAGGCCGATTTTAAAGAGCCTGACAGTTCCATCGGCGTCGATGGTGCAGGTGAATTCGTCCGATCCCTTACTGAGGTAGAGCTTGAACGCCCCATTGGCAGATTCGGGAGTAAGGACGAATTTGAGCAGGACGTCTCCGACAAGTTGCTGGGGCGGCGGCGGGCCTGACGAGGCGGCGCCGACGTTATTGTAGCCGTAATCATCCTCGATTCGCTTTCCAGTCAGCAGCAGCCAATCGTCACCCTCCTTACCGGGTACATACCGCAACTGGGGTAAGCCGGTGTTCCATCCCGAGTCCTCGCGTTCTGGAACCCAGGAGGGCGGCGTGAAGGACGGGTCGCGGGGGATGCTTGGATCAGGCTTGAAATCGTGATCGTGGTGGATCATCCAGAGGGACTGCTGGGCCATGCTGGTCTTGCGGCGGATCTGAAGGAGGGCGGCAAGCTGCTCGAACTGAGCCGGAGTCAATCGGCGGTATTCGGGATTCCACGGTTGCGGGGGCTTGGAGAGCGCTTCGACAATTGGGGCGGGGACCTGGTCGATGGGCGCGGTATAGATGTCGCCATCAAGGATTTGCAGAACCTCGCCGGGAAGCCCGATCAGCCGCTTGATGAAGTTGGTTTCGCCGTCTTCAGGGTCCTTGAAGACAACGACATCCCATCGCTGTGGGCCGAGCCACTCGCCGCCGATGTCATATGGCCATTTCAGGACCAGAATGCGATCGCCGGCATTTCCGACGACGGGCTTTTCCGGCGTGTTAATAGGCGAGTTTCCCTCGCCCTTGTATCCGCAATTGGGGCATCGGACAGCGTATTGGTGGGCGAGCGTTCCCTTCTGCGATCTTGTGCTGCCGTCCTGGGTGAGCGCTCGCTGTTCCTCCCGTAGCCCGTAGGCGAAGGGATATTGGCAAAGCTTGCAACGGTGGTAGGCGTGCTGACCGTACAGGCCTGAGGCCATGGAACCGGTGGGGATGACGAATGCCTCCACCATGAAAGCCCGAAAGACGAAGGCGAGGATGAAGGCGACCACGATGGACTCGATGGTGTCGCGTATCCCATCGGACCGCGGTGGGGCCATCGTGGCGTCGGCAGTGGACTCCGGATCGACCCTGTCGGGGGCTTGCGGCGATCGTGTCGGTTTGTTCTGTGTCGAGTCCATCAGAATTGCCTTGAATCTTCCCGGGAATGAGAGCGACTGACTTTAGAGGGATCGTCAGAATCGGTCAATTGACGGGATCGTAGGCCTCAAATTGGGAACAGGCAGGGGTTCGTGCTCCCGAAAGAAGCATTCGGGGCTAACGGCCTGCCATCGTACTATTCCGATACGCTTCCAATCACTACGATTCGGCCGGAGCTTCGGTTTGCCGGGGCCATAGGCCTGTGCACGGATTTGACATCAGGAGCCGTCCGCTGAATCGATTCTTGGAAGCCACGATCATCGCCAACCCTTCGTCCGGCCGGGCCAGGCGGCGCGGACTCCTGGCCACGCTGCGAAAACGGTTCGCGGAAACGGGGATGTTGGTCCGGACGGAACCGACGCAGCATGCCGGACACGCCAGACAACTGGCCAAGGCGGCCTCCGAACGCGAACAGGGGTTGGTCGTCGTCGTTGGAGGTGACGGAACCATCCGTGAGGCGGCAAACGGCGTCATTGGGACCTCGACGCCGCTGCTCATTGTTCCCTCGGGGACGGAGAACATCCTTGCCAAGTATCTGGGGATAGGGTCAAACCCTGATCAGCTAATAGACATCGCCCAAAATGGGGTCTTCTTTGAAATGGACGCAATCCAAAGGGGGGACGAGCATTTCCTCCTGGTCGCCGGCGTTGGTTTTGATGCGGAAGTGGTACGCCTCCTTTCATCGGGGCGAAATGGTCACATCACGCACTCGAGCTACTTCTGGCCGATCTGGCGGACATTCTGGAGTTACCAGCATCCACAAGTTCATGTAGAGGCGGATGGTGCGACAGTATTTGAGGGGGAGGGGATGGTCTTTGTCGGTAACGTTCCGCGCTACGCGATCGGTTTGCGATTACTCGATTCGGCGAATTCGGCGGACGGTTTGCTGGATCTCTGTGTTTTTCCATGCAGCGCGCGATTCACGCTCGTCAGGCATGCGCTGGCTGCGCTTCGCCGCTGTCACGTGACCGGGGGGCGGGCGATTTATCGCCAGGCGCGACGGGTATCCGTCCGCTCGGAGGCCGAGGTGGGCGTAGAGATGGATGGCGATCTTTCGTCTCCCTTGCCGGCCAGCTTTTCGATCTCACCACGATCGGTTCGGTTGCTTGTGGCAGCCGATTGGCACCAGCCCAGGTAAATTTC
This sequence comes from uncultured Planctomycetaceae bacterium, assembly GCA_964498115.1. GTDB lineage: Bacteria > Planctomycetota > Phycisphaerae > UBA1845 > UTPLA1 > UTPLA1. The sequence goes on from CAZCGF010000077.1 coordinate 2,737, forward strand.
TGCGACAGCCACCGTTCCTTCCTAATGGCATACGCGCGCGGTAGTGCTGAAAGCTGCGTCGGCCGCGCAGGAGCCGCCTCAACACGCAAAAATCGCTTTGACGGTGAGCGCACAACTCGCCGATAAACACGCAACCGAATGCAGTCGGGCAGGTTCATCGGCAGGTCGTGCCGGTCAACGGCCCGATTGTCGATCGCGGGTCGGCAATGTCGGCCGGTCAGGCGAATGGACCCGAAGCGACAGGGAATGGCCGGTCAGTCCGGTGCTCGAAGACGGGGCTCAGGATGAGCAAATCGAAAAAGAGCAAATCGACCCCTTCGGCGATGACCGGTCGCTGGCAGATTCCGTTGTTCATTCTGGGAATCACGGTATTCGCCGGAGGTATCGGGAAAGCGGCGCTCGACTACAGGCCGTCAACCTTTGAAGAGCAGCTCGCCAACGTACGAGTGCTTCGTACCCGGGGGGAGTTGCCTCGCGCCAGCGCATACCTGATGTATCTATTGAATGAGAAGGAGCATACGCCGCTCCAGAAGAGCGAACTGCATCTTGAACTTGCCCAGGTGATTTACCTCGCCGAGGCGCGGATGACGGTTCATGATCCGCGCAACGTCGAGGCAGTAATACTGAATCTGGATGAGGCGCTTCGGTATGGAGCGGAGCCAAAAGGGCAGGACTGGGTCGCGGTCGCAGATGCCTATCGCTGGTCAGGGCAATTCAAGCCGGCCGTCGCGGCTTACCTCAGCGCGCTGGACCTGAAAGCCGAGCGTCCCGACCGAGTGCATCGCAATGTCGTCGAATTGATGCTGGCGCAGGACATCGGCACGCCGGAAGACATCGCGGCCCATGTCGATGCAATACTCGACGACCAAAGCGCTTCGCCGGACAACTATCTATGGGCCGTTGAGCGCTCTGTTCAAGACCTGCTCCGTCGGGGTGATCCTGCCTCCGCCATGCACGTCATCACCGTTGCCAAGACGAGGCTTTGCGGCACCGAATACCTTCCCATCGTCTCCTACAGCGAGGCCCTGGCGCTTCGAAATGCGGGTCTGCGGGAAGAGGCGATCGAACTGCTCACGTCTCTTCGCGAAGAGTGGGGAATTCGCGACGAGTTGTGGGCTCGTGCGGGGTATCTGCTGGGCGTGATGGAGAAAGAGGATGCGAGGCCGCAATCCGCCCTCGGTTACTTCGACGACGTTTTAAAGTCGTTTGAGTCGGGGGCGATTCACGATCAGTGCCTGCTCGGCCGTGCGGAATGCCTGGCATCTCTGGACAGATACGAAGAGGCTCTTCAGGTATTCCGGGAAGTCAAGAGTCTGGTGACGGGAGGTGAGAGCCATCCGACGATCGATGCCGGCTCCATTCGCCAGGGGATGACACGCACCTGCGATGAGCTGACACGTAAGCAGCTCTGGGCACTATCCGCCGCCTATCTTGAAACTGCGATGCAATTGGTGGACCCAGACGACACGACTCTTCGCATCTGGTACCTCTCCCGCCTCGCGACGTCACTGAGAGAAATGGGCGAGCGTGTGCAGAACGAGAAGGGATCGGGCAAGGGGGAGGAGTCGGGCCGATTCAAGGAGTACTTCGCTCGCGCGGCGGACGTTTGCTTCGAGCTTTCCCAATTGACATTCTCGAACGATCAGATTTCGGCGAAGTGGATGGAGCAGGCGGCAACCGATCTGGGAGACGCCGGCGAAACCGACCGAATGATCCAGACCTTGACGCGCGTGACGGAGGAGTATCCGCTCGCGACAGGTCGCGCCGATGCGTTGCATCGATTGGGCGCGGCGTACCATGCAGCCGGGGAATACAATAAAGCGAAAGGCTATTACCGCCGCGTGATGGAAGAATATCCGCGGACCCCGCCGGCGCTGGAATCGACCGTTCCTCTGGCCGACTGCCTGATTTCATTAGGCGGCGACGACGCGATTGAAGGCGTTCGCATGCTCGTTGACATCGTGGACGATCGCGGCCCGGACCAGTTGTTTTCTCCGAAGGCTGTTGAATACCGCGGGGCGCTTCTTCTTCTCGCGCAGTATTACTCGGACGCGGATCCCACGAAGCTGCCGGACCACGTCGAAAGCGCCATTGCCCGGCTGGAAGCGGCCCTGAGCCTCTATCCCGATCATCCGGATGTGCCCCGGCTTCGCTTCATGCTGGCCAAGAACTACCGCCTCAGTGCTACTCGACTGCGGGAAGAGGCGCAAAAGCAGAGCAGTCATCTCGCCCGGCTGAGCACGTTGCGGGAGGCCGATCGCCGCCTGGAAAAAGCAGCGGAAGAGTACGACCGGGTGATCAGGCTTCTGGCCTCACAAGATGCGTCTTCACTTTCCGAAGTTCAATTGACGTATTTACGATCAGGCTATCTGGATCGGGGCGACGTGCTGTTTGATCTTCAAAGATATCCGGAGGCGATCGCGGCTTACAGTGAGGCTGGATGGCGATACGAGAATACACCGACCTCGTTGACGGCGATGCTGCAGGTGGTGAATTGCCACCAGCGACTGGGGGAGCTTCAGCAGGCGCGTGCGGCGTTGGCGAGGCTGGGGTGGCTGATCAAGAAGACGCCGGCCAGCGCGTTTGATCCTGACCAGGGGATGTCGTCCAAGGACTATTGGGAAAACCTCATCGCCCGGCTCGAAAGAACGGCGATCAATTGAGAGTGAAGGACCAGATGGAAACGCGGGACACATCAGTCGAAGTTGCGGAGCTGATTGCACTCCTGGAGTCGCAGCGTCAGCTTTATGTGAGGCTGCGTCTGTTGGCCGACCGACAAAGGGCGTTGATCCTCAATGAAGACACACAGCCGCTCTTGGGTCTGCTGGTCGAGCGACAGGAGCTTGTCGACAAGCTCGTCGCTCTAAACGAGAGGCTGGGCCCGTACCGCGAGTCATGGACCACCATTTACTCGTGCCTCGACGAGCCCAGGCGCCGACAGGTGGCAGCGCTCCTTGAGGAGTCCAACGCCGCGCTGGGAACGATCATCACCAATGACAATCGCGATACGGCGACGCTACGCGCGCGTCGTCAGGGTGTTGCCAATCAACTTGGAAAGGCGGAGACAGCCGTGCGGACGAATGCGGCGTACGTCACGACCGCCGGAGTGAAGTCATCCTTGACGGACGCGGTGGCATGATGACGGCAGCGACGCTGGTAAAACCCGAAGTCAGTGGGCGCGAGCTGGAACTCTCGGCGATCATCTCCGCCTACAACGACGTCACCGAGCGCCTGAAGGACGCTCACGAACGGCTTCACGGAGAAGTGGCCCGGCTCCGGGAAGAGCTGCGTCGCAAGAACGAGGAGCTTCGGCGGAGCGAGCGTCTCGCGGCGCTGGGTGAGATGGCCGCCGGGCTTGCCCACGAAATACGAAATCCCCTCGGTGGGATCGCGCTGTATGCGTCGATGCTGGAGCGCGAGCTTGCGTCGAATCCAAAAGTGAGTACCGCGGCGTCGCGGATCTGCATCGGGGTAAGGACGTTGGAGCGCCTGGTATCCGACATCTTGGACTTTGCCCAGGAACATCGGCCTGAACGACAGATGTATTCGATGCGCGACCTGCTCTTGTCGCTGGATGATGCGGTGCGACCCTGGGCGATCGAGTGCAAAGGTGAGTTCTCCTATCCTGACGGCGACGTGGACATCCACTGCGATCGCCATCGCCTGCACCAGGTGCTTCTAAATCTGGTGATGAACGGATTGCAGGCAGCAGGCCAGGGGGGTGTCGTCCAGTTGAACTGGGCTCAGAAGGACGGCGGCGTGGAGATCGCGGTCATCGATAACGGCCCGGGGATTCCCGAGGCGAGCCTTCACAAGATCTTCAATCCGTTCTTCACGACGAAATCAACAGGGACCGGTCTGGGCCTTGCGATCGTACATCGGATTATCGAAGCCCATGGCGGGACGATTCGCGCCGGCAATCGGCCGGAAGGCGGAGCGAGGATTGTTATTTGGCTGCCGTCGTCGGACGGCGCGGTACTGCAGGAGACAGAACAATCAGTTTGACCTGAGTCGAACCCGACGGTCGGGGCCGGCTCATGTAGATAGAGCGTAAGGAAATAATTAACCCGACCGCGGCGCGGCAGAGAGCTATGGACGGCTCTTGTCAGCATCGCGGCAGATGGAGCGACACCGATGGCGCGTATTTGCATTATTGATGACAAGGATGTCATGCGTGATTCCCTGACCGACATTCTCACCGTTTCCGGACACGAGGTGTCGGCGCACGGCGAGCCCGGTCGAGCTCTGGTGGAAATCTGCAGCACCCGATTCGACGCAATCGTCAGCGATCTGAAGATGCCGACAATGGACGGCATCGAATTGCTCCGGTCGCTTCGGACCAGAGGCGTTGATACGCCGTTCGTCTTGATGACGGCATATGCAACCGTGCCGAACGCGGTGGAGGCGATGAAGCTCGGCGCCTTCGACTACATCCAGAAGCCATTCGACGCGGAGTCGATCAATCTGGTCGTCGAACGGGCCGTCTCAATGGGACGACTTCGCGGCGAGAACGAGGCCCTTCGCACGTCGCTCAGGGATTTCGAAGGCGAATCGGAACTCATCGGTTCGAGTCGCGCCATGAAGCAGGTGCGGGCCCACGTGGAACGTGTTGCCGCAAGCAATGCGACGGTCCTCATCCAGGGTGAAAGCGGAACCGGCAAGGAGCTGGTGGCCCGCGCCATCCACGCGGCGTCGCAGCGGGCAAGCAAGCCGATGCTGGCCGTGAACTGTGCGGCATTGTCGGCAACCCTGCTCGAGAGCGAACTGTTCGGCCACGAGCGCGGTGCCTTCACCGGCGCTGACAAGCTTCGCAAGGGCCGCTTCGAACTTGCTGACGGCGGGACGCTGCTTCTTGACGAAATCAGCGAAGTGTCGGTTCCGGTCCAGTCCAAGTTGCTCCGTGTGCTGCAAGAGCGAGCCTTCGAGCGCGTCGGCAGCAGCATGACCCAGATGGTTGACGTTCGGGTGATCGTGACGACCAATCGTGACTTGACCGATTGGGTCGCGCGCCGACGGTTCCGCGAGGACCTCTTCTTCCGGGTGAGCGTCCTGCCGGTGACGTTGCCCCCGCTTCGCGATCGCCGCGAGGATATCCCCGAGCTTGTCGATTACTTCCTGCGGCGAATCGCCCGGCGAGAAGGTCGCGAGGCGAGGAAGATCAGCGCCCGCGCGCTGTCGGTGATGGAGACCTATCACTGGCCGGGCAACATTCGTGAGTTGGAGAATATCTGCGAGCGGGCGGTGGTGCTCTGTCAGGAGGAGCAGCTTGATGCCCCGATGATCGAGCCGTGGCTGGCGACGAACTTCGGCGGCCAGGAAAGCGGCCGACCGATGCGCCCGGGCCACATGATGGAAGACATGGAGCGCTCGCTGATCGAGCAGACGCTGGTTCGCTTCAACGGTCATCGCGAGAAGACGGCCAAGGCTCTTGGGATTGGCGTTCGAACGCTCGGGATGAAGTTGAAGAAGTGGCGTGAAGAGGCAGCTGCGGCGGCGGTCTCGGTGGAGCAGGCTGCGGCGCGACGCGCGGGCTAATGAACAAGGCCCGGCGGAACGCGCAGGATTTGCTGCTCGCGGCAAAGATTGCCGATTGCGAATCCGTAGTTTCGATAAGAACTGCCCTGGCGTAGCCGGCCGGCTGGTCGATACGTGGCATGGAGCTTGCTTTGCAAATGTTGAGAGTACCGCGCCCGGTACGGCGTGAAGGATGGTTTGCGTGTTCCTGACGGAAATGACACGTGGCGGCGCGATGCCGATGCTGGAGAAGACGCTGGCCTTTAACGAGGCCCGGCAGAAGGTGCTGGCGACAAACATCGCCAACATCACGACGCCGGGCTATCGGGCCAAGCAGCTCGACGTGGCCGGGTTTCAGGCGGCGCTGCGCGATGCGTCAACACGGCGGCAGCAGAACGGCGGGCCGCTGCAGATGGAATCGACGAGCGAGTTCCGTCAGGGCAAGGATGGATTTCTGCAAGTGACGCCGAGCGAGGAGCCGGTTGACAACATATTGTTTAAGGATGGAGCGAACGCCTCGATTGAGCAGCAGATGAGCCGGCTCGCCGAGACGGCAATGACGCATCAGATTTCGACGGAACTCTTGAAGGGTTACTTCGACGGTTTGCAGAAGGCCATTCGCGGCCGGGCACTCTAGTGACCCAGGTAATTGAGGGACCGGATCGGTCATGTACGGATTACTGGACATCAGCACGTCGGGCCTCGTCGCCCAACGCACGCAGATCGACACGATCTCGGCGAACATCGCCAATTCGCGCACGACGCGACGGGCCGACGGCGAACCCGGCCCGTACTTGCGTCGTGTGGCACTACTGGCGCCCGGTGACGCCAAGGGCGGCGCTGGCGTGCACGTGGAGGCGATTCGGGAGGATGTGAATGTTCTCCCTCGGCAGGTGCATGATCCGAGCCATCCTGATGCCAACGCGGATGGTTATGTGGCGTATCCGAATATTGATTCGTCCACCGAAATGATCAACGCGATGGTGGCGGTTCGAGCCTATGAGGCGAATGTGACGGCGATGGAGGCGACGAAGTCGATGATGGCGGCGTCGCTGCGGCTCCTGGCCTAGTGGGAAATTGGTTGTGGTGAACTCAGTACAAGTGGAGATTGGCCTGAATGTCTGATCCGACGATTGGAAATGTGAGTTCCACGCCGTTCATCAAGCCGCTCGGCGACTGCTCGCCGACTGGAAAGTCGTCGTGCGCCGAAGGCAAGGACTTTCAGTCGTACCTGCTTGAGAGCCTCGACAAGGTGAACCAGCTTCAGACCGAGGCCGACGTCGGCGTGCAGAAGCTGCTCACCGGCGAAACAGACAACGTCGCCGAAGTCTTCAGCGCCAGTCGCAAGGCGGGCGTCGCCTTTGATCTGCTGATGGAAATCCGCAACAAATTGATGGACGCCTACAACGAAATGAAGCAGATGCGGGTGTAGCAAACCCGGGATCAGGATAGGTCCGGCGGCAGGCAACAGCCGTAAGCCGATCGGACCGGCAATGACTGCGTGGTGCGCCGGAGGCGCAACCGTTGCCAGGATGGCGGCGGCATAGATCGAGGATCGATCGACATCTCCATGGAATTTCTCAGCGCACAATTTCGACAAATCGGCGAGCAAATGCGGGGAATGTCCATCTCGCAGCGGATCGCCATTGGGCTGCTGGTCGTCGTCGTGGTCGGTGGAATGTGGGGGATGATCAAGTGGGGGACCGAGCCGGACTGGATTCCGCTCCTCGATCAATCGCTTAGTGCTGAGGAAGTCTCCCGGGTGCAGGCCGAGCTTCGTCTGGCGGGCGTGTCCTCACGTGTGGCCGGGGATCGGGTGCAAATACAGGGTGACGACGAGTTTCGTCAGCGAGCCCAGGCGATTCTCTCGGAGCGGGGGGCCCTTCCGGCGGATACCAGTCTCGCCTATGCATCCCTCGTCAAGCAGAACAGCGTCTTCATCGGTGAGGAGCGCTCTCGCTGGATGGAGTCGCGCGGTCTCGAGGCCGAGATTTCCGGCGTGCTCCGCAAGTTTGATGGCGTACGCGACGCCCGAGTGCTGATCACGGTCCCGCAGAAGCGAGGATTCTCGCGGCAGGAGGCCGTCTCGAGCGCGAGCGTCGCGCTGACGATGGCGGACTCCTCGGGCCTCGACAAGCAGCGCATCTTGGCGATCTCGAATTTCGTCGCCGGGGCTGTGCCGGGTCTGCAACTAGCGAATATCAAGATCACGGACGGCCAGCGGTTCTACCGACCGCCCGAGGGCGCGGACCAGATTCCCACGGAGATTCTGGAGCAGCAGCAGCGCGTCGAAGACCATTACATGCAGAAGATCTACGACCAGCTTCGCCATATTGAAGGCGTCGTGGTCAACGTACATGCGAAGTTGCGAACCGCGACTCAGAAGTCCCAGAAAGAGGAATACGGTGTGCCGGTTGTCCAGCGTGAGTCCGCTACGACGGAGGAAATGACCGGTGGCTCCCGCGCCGCGGAGCCGGCAGTCCGCCCGAACACGCGCGTGGGCCTGACCGATGCGCAGTCGGGAAGCAACAGCACGAAGGAACAATCGGAGACTACGTATAGCGAAAAGCGCGACGTCAAGATGACGGTCGTGGATGAGCTGCGCGGATCCGTTGAGCGACTTTCCGCATCGGTGAGCGTCCCGCGGAGTTTCCTGGAGCGCGTCGCCGCGTCGCAAGGCGTGGAACTGGGGCAGGCCAACAACGCGGCGATTGAGAAAATCTCGCAGGCGGAGCTGCCGCGGATCAAAGCGCTGGTAAAGCCCCTTATTGATGCCCAGGCCGACGATCAGGTCGCAGTGGATTGGTACTCCGATCTGCCCACGACGACGCAAACGCAGGCGGCCGCGGCAGCCAGCGACGGGCTTATGGCGATGGCGAAGGAGAACGGCGTCAAGGCCATGCTCGGATTGCTCGCCGTGGTCAGTCTTGTCTTCATGTTGCGAATTGCCAAGAAGGCTCAGGCGGGACTCGTTCCGCCGATCGCCCTTGCGACGGCGGGCGCCCGTAGCGGCGGTGGCGCTTCGTTCACAGTGGGCGAGGACGGACCGCTGGAGACGCTCTCGGGCGGGTCGATGGCGGTGGGCGAAGTGCAGGAGATGCAGGGCGTGCTCGTCGGCCACGAAGTGGACGAGGAGACCGTACGCACGCAGCAGATCGTCAAGCAGATCGGCCAGCTTGTGAAGGACGACGCGACGGTGGCCGCGGGCGTCGTACAGCAATGGATGGGTGAGTCGAACTAAGAGAGCGCATCGATGGCGGCAGCAACGAAGTCGGCAGGAAAATCAGACGAAGTCCTGACCGGTCTGCGCAAAGTTGCAATCCTGATCGTGACTTTGGAAAAGGAATCGTCGTCCGCGATTCTCCGGCAGCTGGACTCAGACAGCATCGAGGCCATCACACGGGAAGTGGCCAGCCTTCGCGGCGTCGAAGAGGGAGTCCGCCAGGAGGTCATCAAAGAGTTTCACAATCTCGCCCTTGCCCGGTCATATACCGAGGCGGGCGGACTCAACTACGCAAAGATGCTTCTTACGCAATCGCTGTCCAAGGAGGAAGCGGAACGCATCATGCGTCAGATTGAGCACCAGTTCTACTCAAAGCCGTTCACGTTTCTGCACAAGGCGGAGACGGAGAACTTGTTGACATTCATTCAGGACGAACATCCGCAGACGATCGCGCTCATTCTGGCGCACCTGACGGCGAGCAAGGCGAGTGAAATCCTGGGAGGATTGCCTCCGGAAAAGCAGATCGAGGTGGTCAGTCGCATCTCCCGCATGGAGCAGACCAGCCCGGAAGTCATCAAGGAAGTAGAGAGGGGTCTCGAGCACCGCTTGAGCGGCCTGATGACCGATCGCCTCCAGCGCGTCGGCGGCGTGAACTCGGTCGCGGAAATCCTCAACCTGACGGATCGCTCAACAGAGAAGGGGATTCTCGAAGCGCTGGGCGAGGACGATCCCGACCTCGTGGCGCAGATTCGCCGGTTGATGTTCGTCTTTGAGGACGTCCTGCTGGTCAACGACAAGGGAATCCAGTCGGTGCTGAAGGAGATCGAGACGAGCGATCTGGTGCTGGCGCTGCGAACGGCGACCGACGAGCTCAAGCAGAAGATCTTCTCCAACATGTCCGATCGCGCCGCGCAGATGATCAGAGAAGAAATGGAATACATGGGCCCTGTTCGGCTCTCCGACGTGGAGATGGCTCAGCAGCGCATCGTGGACGTCGTCAGGCGGCTTGAGGATTCCGGCGAAATCATCATTTCCGGCCGAGGCGGAGAGAAGGAACTCATCGTATGAGTCGAGCCATCATCAAGCCTGGCAGCGAGCGCTTCATGTCGCTTGGAAGCTCCGGGCTCGAGTTGCGCGACATCGCCGCCAAGGCGGACAACGTCCTCGCCGCGGCGCGCGAAGAGGCGGCGAAGATTCTCGCAAATGCCCGATCAGAAGCTGCAAGACTGCACGAGGCAGCCCGACGAGAGGGTTTTGAGGAAGGAAAAACGACTGGGAAAAAACAAGGCCGGGAAGAGGGTCTGCTGGAGGCATTGGAAGAGGCCCGTAAACGATTGAAGTCAAATGAGGCCTCATTGGTAAGCGCGATGAAGGAGACAGTCCGTTCCTTCTCCGCGGATCGCGAGCGAATGCTCAGCGCGGCGCGGCGGGATTCAGTGGTGTTGGCGGTGGCCATCGCTGGGCGCATCTGCCAGAAATTGTCGCACATTGACGAAGCCGCCATCGACATGTCCCAGGAGGCATGCACCGAGGCGCTTCAACTGATATCCGAGTCGACCGATGCGGTGATTCGCGTGCATCCGCAGGACGCGGCGGCGATCAGTGAACTGACGGCCGAACTCGCGGACAGTGTCAGGTCAGCTCGTGGCGTGCAGTTGACCGCGGATGAATCAGTCGGCCGGGGCGGCGTCGTGGTTGCGACGTCCAACAGCGTGGTGGATGCCACCGTCGTCGGCAGGATCGAACGGATCGCGGACGAACTCATCTCCGGTTGGCGCGCACGTCTCGACGGCTGGGAAAAGACACAATGAGCCTGCTTGCCGATCAGCTCACCGTCGCCCGATCAACGCCGTGTCTCGGCGTCACGGGCCGCATCACTTCCTTCTCGGGAATGACGCTTCAAGCTGTTGGTCTGCCGGTTCCGTTAGGGTCCACCTGTGAGGTGATGGTCGGATCGCACCAGCGCGTCACGGCGGAAGTCATCGGCTTCAAAGATCAGTCGACGTTGCTCATGCCGATCAACACACACGAGGGGCTCAGAAAAGGGCATAGCATTCGACTGGTCAGCACTACGCAGAGAATCGCAGTGGGGCATAGTCTGCTCGGCAAGGTCATCGATGGGATGGGCCGCCTGGCCGGCGAAGGCGAAGGTTTACCGATTGAGTCGGACACGCATTACCCGCTTCATCGCTCGGCGCCGGACGCAATGTCGCGCTCGCGCATCGACGCGCCGCTGTCCGTTGGGATTCGGAGCATCAACAGCCTGCTGAGCATCGGCGGCGGCCAGCGTCTGGGCGTCTTTGCCGGCACCGGCGTAGGCAAGAGTGTCCTGCTGGGCATGATGGCCCGCTACACATCTGCCGACGTCACGGTCATCGCAATGGTGGGTGAGCGCGGCCGCGAGGTTCAGGATTTCCTGGTGAAGGACCTTGGGCCTGAAGGGCGCAAGCGCTCCGTCGTTGTCGTCAGCACGTCAGACCATTCGCCGCCGCTTCGGATGCGCGCCTGTTACGCGGCGATGGCGGTCGCCGAGTTCTTTCGAGATCAGGGCGCATCGGTGCTGCTCCTCATGGACTCTGTGACCCGCATGGCCATGGCCGCGCGGCAGATCGGACTAGCCGCTGGTGAGCCTCCGGCAACCAAGGGATACCCGCCGAGCGTCTTTGCGGCCATGCCGAAGCTGATGGAGCGCTGCGGACGGACGGCGCAGGGATCTATCACCGGGCTGTACACCGTGCTGGTAGAGGGAGATGACCAGAATGATCCGATCGCCGACGCGGTACGCGGCATTCTCGATGGACACGTGTGGCTCTCGCGGCGCCTCGCCTCGCGCGGGCAGTATCCGGCGGTCAGCGTCCTGGACAGCATCAGCCGCGTCATGTCGGACCTGGTCAGCGCGGAGCATCGCGCGGCGGCGGATCGCGTTCGACGATTGCTGGCAGTGTGGTCGGAGATCGAAGACCTGGTGAACATCGGCGCCTATGCGATGGGCACGAACCCAGAATACGACGTGACGATTCGAATGAGGCCGGCCGTCGAGAAGTTCTTGTCGCAGCCGGTCGAGGAGGAGGCCGGCTTCGAGGCCTCGAAAGAGGCGCTCCTGAAACTGGCGAAGGATATTCAACAGGCTGAGGCGAGCGTCGCCCAGCCGGCTCGCTCGGCTCCGGCTGCCACAACGACGGGGCGTCAGCGCCCGGCGGGCCAGCCTGCTGCGCAGGCCGCAGCAAAGGTCGGCGCTTAAAAGAGGTTGACGGATGGCGTCGCGATTCAGCTTTCGATTCGAGACATTGCTGAAGCTGCGAAAGCAGCGGGAGGAGCAGTGCCGGCGCGTCGTCGCGACGAGGCTCAGTCAGATCATGGCGACCCAGTCGCGTCGTGCCGAGATTGTGGATCAAATCAGCCGGCAGTCGGAGTCTTTTCGCCGATCGCTTCAGTCGGACATGCTGGATGTCGACGATGTACGCCTGTCTCGCCACTGGCTTTTGAGGCTTCGACAGCGTCTTTTCGAGGCCGATGCGGAAGTTGCCGGTCAACACGCAGTACTCGCGCAGGAGCGCGCTGCGCTCGCGGTGGCGAGAAAAGACACGAAGGTGCTCGAAACACTCAGGGAGCGGCAGTATTCGACGTTCGTTGCGCAGGTTCAGCGGCGCGAGCAATTGGAACTTGATGAGTTGAACGTGACCCGATTTGCGCACGCAGCCATGGCAAATGAGAGCGAGATTCCGTGAAACGATTTTTAACAGCGCTCGCGCTTCTGTCGATGATCAACATGGCGGCGTTGGCCGTCGTGGCAGGACTCGCGTGGAGCAAAGACTATCTTCAGAGGGATCGCCTTCGCAATGCTTACGCGGTGCTGACCGGTGAAGCGGATGACGAGACGACGACGAAGCCCGCAGGCGATGAATCACAGCGGGTCATCACGTCGAGCGAAAGGATCAAGCGAAACAAGGACGCCGACGAAATCGCGCGAACGGAGCTGGAGCGACGCAAGCGCGAGATTCAAAACGGCTGGGACCTGCTGGAGCGGCAGCAACTGGCGCTGCTCAAGTCGCAGGAGTCCTTTGAGGAGACAAAGAAGCGTCAGCGAGAGGAACAGCAGCGCCGAGCTGAGGAGGCGGGTGACGAAGGACTGAAGAAGGAGCTGGACATCCTCTCCGGCCTCAAGGCGAAGGACGCCAAGGAGTTGCTCAAGCTGAAGGCGGACGCGGACGTCGTTCGCATCATGCTGCAGATGGAGCCGCGAAAGGCCCGGAAGATCGTCGGCGAGTGCAAGAAGAACGAGGAGCGCCTGTGGATCGGGCGCATTCTGGAAAAACTACATGAGCGCGATGCAGCACAGGCGGAGGTCCTGGCCGCAGGCAATTAGCCGAGGCAAAGGACCATCCCGATGGCAGTACAACTTCAGGCGGCGGCAAAAATACTGCCGCTAAAGGCGGAGCGACCCCCGGCTCCGAAGCGGGAAATCCCGCAATCCGACTTCAAAGAACACTTCGACGACGCACGCTCCGCTGCAGGCGCGGAGCGCCGGCGGCCGACCGACAAGCCGGCGCCATCAGAAGACATCAAGCCGAAAGAACCGGTCGACGAGAATCCGGAGGCGGATGAGTCGGCGGAGGCTGATGCGGAACAGGTTGTCGTAGCAGTCGCCCAGCCGGTAACACAAAACCTCGTGATTCTCCCTTCGGGAGATGATGTTGCGCCGGCCGAGTTCGAGACCAAGAACCCAACGCGCGTCGATGATCAGATTCGCCGAGCGAGGGGCCCCGCGGAAACAACCAATGTTGGCAACCGGGTGGACAAACCGATTCCTCAGCCCGGCGGGGCGAAAGCTCAGCCCGTACCGGTAACGAATACACCGCCTGTCGTCGACGGCGAGGTCGCTTCCACCGCAGTCACAGCTGCGTCAGAGAGCGAAGGCAAGGCCCGGTCGGAGGTTTTGACACCGACCCGCACAGCGAGCACCCCTTCACACGATGAATTAACCGCCGCGCCCGTCGATCGATCGACCGGCGCCGAACTTCGTGCAACCGAGCAGTCGGGTTCTCGATCCAGCGCGACGCAGCCAGTCGAGTCGCGTGAATCGGCTTCATCGAGAGCCGAAGTCGCGCCCGTCGATGTGCGTGCCGAAGGCGGCGCGACCGGCGATGAGGGCGATGCGACAGACCAGCGATCCCTGCCGTCGACAAGGGCGAAAGACGATGCGAAGACAGTTGAAACCAAGGATCTCAAACCGAGGTTCGACAATCGTCTGCTGGAGGCGGGCGACGATCATGGCGCACAAACGGATCGCCCCACGCCGGGCAGAGTCAAGCCGGACGATGTTGACCACTCTCAGGCGATCAAGAAGATCGACATCCGAAGCGGCCGGGGCGATTCGGGCGCCTCATCTCTGGGTAGATTTCTAATCTCCGCGGCGACGGAGGGATCAGCTTCGACCACAAACGTCTCTCCCGGCAGCAGCACGACTCCAACGAGCAGTCCAGCAGGCCTTCAAGGCGGATATGCTCACTCGTTTGCATCTGTCCGCGATGCGGCGCCACGAGCGCTGACGGAGATTCTCTCGCCGCCGGTATCAGCGGCGGATGCGCTGGATGCGGCCGCCAAAGTCTTCAGCGCATCGAACAACGGCGGGCGACAGCAGGTCACCCTTCAGCTTGATCCCCCCGAGTTGGGCCAGTTGAGGCTTCAGATTCGGATGCACCATGACGCCATGACCCTTCGCGTCGATGCGAATTCGCAGGCGGTCGCAA
>CAZCGF010000078.1:0-7757 GCA_964498115.1 uncultured Planctomycetaceae bacterium
AAGATCACCATCGTTTCGCAGAGGTAGGAAGCCTGAAGGGCTCGGTAGGGGGCGTAGAGGGCGGCGATCAAACCGGCGAGCAGGCCTGCGCTGGGGCCGGCGATCTTCGCGGCAGCCAGTGCGATGAAAATGACACTCATCAGCGAGAGGACCGCCTGGATTTCGAAGATCGCGTGCGGGAGGAGCTCGCGGCCCTGCCAGGCATCGGCCAGCGCGATCGTCGCGGGCCACAGCGGCATGCGTTTGGCGCGGCAGCCATCCGGAAGGCGCAGCTCACCCTCATCGGAAAGGCTGGTGCCAAGCGCGAAGTACTCCTTCGCGTCGATTGATGGCTCGTAGTCCGATGCGAAGAAGGTAAAGAGATGCGAGGCGATGGCGACGAGAATGACTGCCAGCAGCCACGGCGCGAGCGGGCGCGCGGTCGTCCATGCGGCCATCTGTGGCGATAGGGGGTCCACATCGGCAGTGTAGCCGGGGTTGGCTTGGCGGAGCCAGCATGATGGCCGGTCTCCGATTCACACCCAACAGGGGTATGTTGGGGACCGCTCGTGCGTTTCTTAATGGTGCATGAGGGTCCATGCAAATGGGGGTCGCGGCCACGTCGGGCGGGTGCAATGGAGTGAAATGGGTTCGCTTTTGGGACGTCGATTCAGGAGAAATGGCCGACTCGCTACCCGGTTTCGTGGTAGAATCTGGCTTCCCCGGGTTTGGAGGATTCATGAGCCGTCAATCACTCTCCTTGTATACAGCATTCTTAGTATGTCTCCTGGCATTGAGCCCGGCGTCGGCGCAGCAGTTTGCCAATTGGGAGAACCCACACGTTCACCCGATGGACATGACGCCGGACGGCACGAAGCTGCTGGCGGTGAACACGGCGGATAACCGGCTCGAGGTTTTCGATGTCACGAGCGGGCGTCCCTTGAAGGTCGGAAGCGTGCCGGTCGGGCTCGATCCCGTTTCCGTTCGAGCGCGATCCGACACCGAGGCGTGGGTGGTCAATCATATCTCCGACGACGTCAGCATTGTCAGCCTGGTGTCGATGAACGTGGTGCGGACGCTACGGACGGACGACGAGCCAGCGGACGTCGTGTTCGGCGGCGCGCCGCAGCGGGCGTTCGTGTCCTGCTCGCAGGCGAATAGCGTGCTGGTGTTTGACCTCGCGAATCTTGCGGCGGCACCTGTTCGCATCGCCATACTTGGCGAAGACCCCCGGGCGATGGCGTACAGCGCTGTTCGCAACGAAGTCTATGTCGCTGTGTTTGAGTCGGGAAACGATTCAACGATTCTCGGGGGCGGGCTGACGATGGCGTCGGGCACTCCGCCGAATGTGGTGAGCGATCCGGCGGGGCCGTACGGTGGTGTCAATCCTCCGCCCAATGACGGTGTGAACTTCAAACCGTTACAGAACCCGATGAATCCTGCGCCTCCGGCGGTGGGGCTCATCGTTCGCAAGAACGGCTCCGGTCAGTGGATGGATGACAATGCCCACGACTGGTCGAATCTGGTGAGCGGGCCGCAGGCGGCGCTTTCCGGCAGGCCTGTCGGCTGGGATTTGTACGATCATGACGTGGCGATCATCGATGCGGGGACGCTGGCGGTCACTTACGCGACCGGCTGCATGAACATCTGCATGGCGCTCGCGGTGAACCCGGCGAGCGGCGATGTAACGGTCGTCGGCACAGATGCGACAAACGAGGTGCGCTTCGAGCCGGTGTTAACTGGGCGGTTTCTTCGGGTGAACATGGCCCGTGTGTCGCCGGCGGGGCCGAGCGTGAGCGCGATCGCCGATTTGAATTCTCATCTGACCTACGGGACCAGCGTACCGTTTGTTTCGATCGATCAGTCGGAACGCGACAAGTCGCTGGGCGATCCGCGCGGGATCGTTTGGAACGCCGCGGGCACGCGCGGTTATGTTTCCGGCATGGGCTCGAACAACGTTGTGGTCGTCAATGCGACCGGCGCGCGGGCGGGGATTGCGCCGACGATTGAAGTCGGGGAGGGGCCGACGGGAGTTGTTCTCGATGAAGCTCGGAATCGTCTGTATGTATTGAACAAGTTCGCGGCAAGTGTGACGACGATTGATACGACGGGGGAGGCGGAGCTGTTGCCGCGCGTCCCGCTGCACGATCCGACGCCGCCTGCGATCAAGATTGGGCGCAAGCATTTGTACGATACGCATGCGAATTCCGGGCTGGGCCACATCTCCTGCGCGTCTTGCCATGTGGATGCCCGCATGGACCGGCTGGCTTGGGACCTGGGCGACCCGAGCGGCGACATGAGAGACTTCAACGCGTACGCCGGCATCAATTGCCCGAGCGGCGATTGTCAGAATTGCCCCGACGGCGGCTGTCAGGATTGGCATCCGATGAAGGGGCCGATGACGACGCAGTCACTGCAGGACATTATCGCCAAGGAGCCGCATCATTGGCGCGGGGACCGTGACGGACTGGAAGAGTTTTCGATGGCGTTTGCGTCTCTGCAGGGAGCTGATTTTCCGCTGGCTCAGACGGAGATGCAGGAGTTTGAGAACTTTCTCGCAACGGTGCGCTATCCGCCGAACCCGTTTCGCAACTTTGACAATTCGCTGCCGACGAGCCTGCCGCTTCCCGGGCACTTCACGACGGGGCGGTTTGCGCCTGCCGGTCAGCCGCTACCGAACGGCAATGCTGTCAACGGGCTGACTGCTTATCGAACGGGCAATCTGGATGGCGTTAACTGCGTGACATGCCACACGCTGCCGACGGGCATGGGCACGAATACGGCACTGGTGGGCGTCTCGTTTCAGAATATCCCGCAGGGCCCCAATGGTGAGATGCACCTCGGGCTTGTATCGGTTGACGGCTCGACGAATCTCAGCATCAAGGTGCCGCAACTGCGCAATCAATACGAAAAAGTGGGCTTTCAGTTTACGCAGCTTCGCAACACCTCGGGCTTTGGTTTTCTGCATGACGGCAGTGTCGATTCAATTGAGAGCTTCCTGAACGAGCCGGTCTTCAGCGTCTCATCAGATCAGATGACGGCGGACCTCGTGGCCCTCATGCTCGCGTTCAGCGGTTCGGATTATCCGCCGCGCACCGCGCTCGAACCACCTGGCGTCGCGGGAGGTGACACGCACGCGGCTGTCGGCTGGCAGACCACGCTGGCCGATGCGAACAATCCCGAGCCGGGTCAGTTGGCGTTGATTTCGAGCATGATCGCCCAGGCGAATACGAACAAGGTTGGACTTGTCGTGAAGGGTACTGCGGGCGGCGTTCAGCGCGGCTGGAAGTACAACGGGGCGAACGTTTTTCAGTCTGATCTGACCGGCGTGACGATCACGGCTGCGGCTCTGCAGGCGTCGGCGGCTCCCGGCAGCGAGCTGACCTATACAGTCGTCACGAAGGGATCAGAGACGCGCATTGGGATCGACCGCGATCTCGACGGGTTCTTCGACCGCACCGAGGTCGAGGCGTGCAGCGATCCGGCGAACGCGGCGAGTATCCCGGGTAACATCGGCGTCGACATCGACCAGGACTTCGACGAGGACCTCGATGACGTGGCGGCATTCAGCGCGGCGCTTCTCGGCCTGCCGCAGTCGCAAGCACAACTCGTGAGAAGCGATCTGAACTGCGACGGCCTGGTCAACGGACAGGACATTCAGCCGTTCGTCGATGCCTATCTGACACCTTAATTGAATCGTCAGGCCGGGCGAGCTATAAACCTCTGCGCTCGCCGGCGGATGTGCGGACGTCGTCGTCCATTGCGCGAAGTGAAGAGTCCATCGTTTGCCGCAATGAACTACGAACTCCCATCGTGACTCCACCCCACCTCTCTGAGGAACATCCCGAGTTCTCCGCGACGACTGTCGAGCCGGAGGCAGCTACACCGGCTGCTATTGCGTGCGAACCGCTGACGACGGACGGTGTCGGCGGAAGGTTTGCTTCGGTCTTGTCAGGCCCGATTCGTCCGGCCGTGTTCTGGCTGGCCCTTCCGATTCTCGGCGAACAGATTCTCAACGCGGCCATCGCCTGGAACGACACGCTGCTTGCCGGAAGAATCTCTCCTGTTGCGACCGGGGCCGTGGGCTTTGCGAGTTATGTCGGCTGGCTGATGACCATGCTATTCGGCATGGTGAGTATTGGCGCGACGGCAATCGTCTCGCGGGCCATCGGAGCCGGTCGTCCGGAAGAGGCCGGTCAGGCGACGGGACAGGCCTTTACGTTGTCGGTCGTGGTTGGGGCGATCGGCACGGCCTTCATCGGATTGATTGCTCCCGGCCTGGCATCTTTGCTCAATCTTCGGGGCGAAGCGGCCGAGATCGCAGTGCAGTATCTTCGGCTCGACTCCATCGGTTTCATTGGGGCGTCGGTATCGTTCGCCATGGCTGCGTGTCTTCGCGGCGAAGGAGATACGAAGACGCCGCTTGTTGTTCTCGGTGCGGTCAATATCGCCAACCTGGTATTCAGTTGGGTCCTGACTTTCGGGATCGGCGATTGGCCTGGGATCGGTGTCGCGGGCATTGCGTGGGGAACGGTCATTGCGCGTTGGATGGGCGCGATCGGCATGGTGGTGCTCTTGCAGGGTCGAGGCAAGGCGGTTCACCTGAGCATCCATCGAATGAGGCCGGATCGGCCGATGATCTCGCGCATGGTGCGTGTCGGAGCGCCGGCCTCTCTCGACGGACTGTTGAGCTTCTCCGGTCATTTCATCTTTATGACGATCGTCAATCGAGTTCCCAGTGAGTTTCCTACAGAGGTGATTTACGCGGCGCACATTGTGGGTATTCGGATCGAGTCATTGTCGTACCTGCCTGCCAATGCCTTTGCCCTTGCCGCGTCGACGCTGGTCGGTCAGAACCTCGGTGCGCGGCAGCATGACCGCGCCCGGCATGGGGCTAACGAAGCCGTGCTACAGACGCTGGTGATCATGATAGCCGCGGCATTTCTTCTCTATTTCGGCGCCGAGGCGATGTATCGATTGCTGTCGAACGAGGCGGACGTGTGGCGCTGCGGCGTGCCGGCGCTGAGGGCGCTTGCCTTTTTTCAGATCGTTCTGGGGCCGCTCATCGTTTACATCGGCGCGCTGCGCGGGGCCGGGGACACGAGGCTTCCGATTTTGATTACGTTCTGCGGTATGGCGATGGTGCGCATTCCCGGGGCGCTGTTCGGCGGATTCGTGCTGCAGTGGGGGCTCCTGGGCGCGTGGCTGGGGATGTTCGCCGATCTGACGGTCAGGTGCCTGCTCATCATCTGGCGGTTTCGCAGCGGGAAGTGGCAGAGGATCAAAGTATGACGATCCGGCGACGGCGGCCTTCAAACACACAATGGATACCGGTTATGATGCCGGCCGAATGATCATCACTCATTGAGAGGAGCATGAAAGCAATGTCATCACTCGTCGGAATCCTCATGGGCTCCAAGTCGGACTGGCCGGTCATGGAACATTGTGCCGCGACGCTCGCGAAGTTTGGGGTGGCACATGAGGCTCGCGTCTTGTCGGCACATCGCACGCCGGATGAGGCACTGGACTACGCCGCGAAAGCCGAGTCGCGCGGGATCGAGGTTCTCATCGCGGCGGCGGGGGGGGCCGCGCACCTGGCGGGTGTGATCGCGGCGAAGTCAACATTGCCGGTGCTGGGCGTGCCGATGGAGTCGGCGTCACTCAAGGGGATGGACTCGCTTCTCTCGATGGTGCAGATGCCGGCGGGCATCCCGGTAGGCACGCTGGCGATCGGCAAGCCGGGTGCTATTAATGCGGCACTTCTGGCCGTGTCCATCCTTGCCAACAAACGACCGGAGTTGAGCGAGGCGCTCAAGAAGTACCGCAAGGGGCAGGCCGAGTCGATTCTTGCGGAATCCGAGCTGCGCCCAACATCCTGATTGCGTTGCGATGGGATTGGGCCCGAGTCAGTGAAGGATGGGCAGGCCCATCGAGACCGGCCGGGCCTTCAGGTCGTAGTCGCTGTGGCCGGTGACGCGCACCTGGACAAACTCGCCCGGGTCATATTCGCCACCCTCGACATAGACCATGCTGTCGACATCCGGGGCCTGGCCCTGATGGCGTGCCGGATAGGTGCCGCCGCGTCCGAAGTCATCGATCAGGACTTCCATCGTGCGTCCCTTCATCGCGGCCGCGCGTGAAAAGGCAACTTCCTGCTGGATGGCCATGAGCGCGCCGACGCGGGCTTCGATGGCTTCGCCGGGGATCGAATTCTTCATGCGGTGCGCCGGGGTGCCCGGCTCGCTGGAGTAGGGAAAGACGCCCATGGCGTCGAAGCCGAAGTCGCGCACGAAATCGCAGAGATCGACAAAGTCGTCTTCCGTTTCACCGGGGAAGCCGGCGATGAATGTCGTGCGAATGGAGACGCCGGGAATTCTTCGTCGAAGTTTCTCGAGTAATTGTTCCGTCTGCTTGCGGGTGACGCGGCGGTGCATCGCCTTGAGCACCTGATCGCTGATGTGCTGCAGGGGGATGTCGATGTACTTGGCGATGCGGTTGTTGGCGGCGATGGCGTCGATCATCTCGTCGGTGAAGTCTGACGGATAAGCGTACATGAGCCGTATCCAGCGAGCGCCGTCGAGCTTGTTCAATTCACCGAGGAGCCCGGCGAGGCCCGACTCGTAGCCGATGTCCTGTCCGTAGCTGGTGGTGTCCTGGCCGATGAGATTGATTTCGACGGCGCCGTCTTCGATGAGCTCGCGCGCCTCGGCCATGATCTCGGGGACCGTCTTGCAGTGCATGGGCCCGCGGATGGAGGGGATGGTGCAGAAGGTGCACTTCTGATTGCAACCCTCGCTCATGCGGAGATAGGCATAATGAGTCGGCGTCAGACGGAGTCGCGAGCGATCGGATTTATTGTCTTTCGCCCACGAAGATGGGTGATACTCGCCGAGAAAAATCGTGCGTCCGTTTCCGCCGCTTTCCACCGGAGTCTGCTTTTTTGAGCTCCCGGCCTTTTTGCTCTTGGTGGTTTTGCCGACGACGGCCCGGACAATGTCGGCACGATTGTTGACGCCGACGAGTGCGTCGATTTCGGGGACTTCAGCGATGAGCCCTTGTCCGTCGCGCTGCACCAGACAGCCGGCCACGACCAGGCGCTTGATCTCGCCGGCCTTCTTCTGATCGGCGGCGTCGCGAAGGATGCCGATGGCCTCATCGCGCGAGGCGGAGAGAAAGCCGCAGGTGTTCACCACGACGACATCCGCCGTACCGCCGTCGCCGACGATCGCGCAGCCGCTTTCGGCCAGCATGCCGAGCATCTTCTCGGAGTCGACGAGATTCTTGGGGCATCCAAGGGAGACAAATGAGACGGTCGGTCCAGGCACTGATGAGGGCTCCAGGCGATTCGAAATTCCGAGCCGTCCATTATAGCGGTTTCGCCGGACCTTACCCTTCGGGGCACTCGGAGTCAGGTTTTCGCTAAGCGCCGTTCCAGAAGCTATTAGGGACGCCTGACCGCCGACCGGCCCGAGACAACCGCGTATGAGGCGGGCCGAAATAGGCTCGTGCACCCCCGAATCTGACATCTCAGAATTTTTCTGGCCCCTCTCCAATTCGAATGTCGCAATCAGGGCGGACGGCAGCCAGGACCTCGCACCGGTCCGCGACGTAATTGCAATGTTAACGGCATGTTACATGCGATTGTCGGGGCCGACCGGGACTCCTGCCGGGGAAGTCCTCTGGGGAACACCGTCACGGGAGAATGTCATGAAGCTTGCCATGATTCGCGGAATCCATGCGGCCATCGTCGTGAGCCTGACCGGCCTGCCGGCGGCCCT
>CAZCGF010000078.1:7857-17096 GCA_964498115.1 uncultured Planctomycetaceae bacterium
GTGCATCTTCACATTCTTCCCGGTGGTCACATCCAGGAAAACGGAATCGGAAACTTCTTTGGTCAGATTGACCTTGAAGGCACCATCAACATCGCCAGCGGCGCAGCGTTGGGGTGCTTCAATCAATTCCTGAACATCATGCCGGGCGCCGTCGTGACGATTGAGGATGGGGGCGAGCTGCATCAGACCGGCCTGGTCGATAAGCCCGTCGAGAATCACGGTACCTTGCGAAAGCCGCCAACAGCGGGTACGGCCACGATGGCCAATGCCTTCAATGTGCCGCTCAATAATCGCAGCGACGGCTTGGTATCCGTCGAAGGGGGATTGTTCCGATGCATCAACAATCTTGACAGTGCCGGCACGATCGACATCGCCGCCGGCGCCGAGTTCAGCATGGAGGGCTGGGCCAATTACCATCCTGGCACGAACATCACCGGCGACGGTTTCTTCCACATCAATCACGCGGGCAACAATGCCGTCGATGCAGGATACGAGCTTGTCGTTCCTCGGCTCAGAATTTCCGGGAACATGAATGCCGGCCATGGAATCGGCGGCAACGGGAGCCTCGCCGTTACCCACGAGCTCGATCTTCAGGGCGGACGAATCTATAACCCCCTGGTGACAATTCGCGATGGCGCGACCATGAATGTCACCGGACCGGACGACGTAGGCCCGGCGTTTACGGGCGGGCATATCACATTCGAGAATGAAGGCACGACGAATGTCATAGCCCAGAATTTTCACTTCGCGGTCTTCAACAACCGGCCGACGGGCGTTGTAGACATCAAGGGCGACTTTGAGTTCAGCCGCTGGTTTGGAATTGGTCCGGTTGACAATCAGGGATTGCTTACAAAGACGGGCGGGGCCGGTGAGAGCATCCTTTGGGCATTGATTACCAATACCGGAACCATTCGCGCCGCATCCGGACGAATGCTGGTTCAGAACCCGATTACTCAGAACTCTGGCCTGACGGAGCTCGCGGGCGGAAGCCTCACTGCGTTTTCATTGACGCTCAATGGCGGCACGCTGCGTGGCGTGGGTAATCTTTCGTCGAACGTCAACAACGTCGCCGGCACGGTCGAACCGGGCGCGTCGCCGGGCATTCTCAACATCACGCCCGATCCTAATTATGTAAATGTGCCGATCGTCGGTAACTACACGCAGGGCGCCGGCGGCAGGCTTGTCATTGAGGTCGGAGGGTTGACGCCGGGAACGCAGCACGACCAGCTCGTCGTCGCGGCCACGGCGAACCTGAACGGCACGCTGGAGCTGAAGCAGTTCGGCGGGTTCTTCCCGGCTCATGGGGACCAGATCACGGTTCTGACGGCGAACGCGATTACGGGTGTTGCGCCCGCCGTTGTCACGACCGGGTTCCCTGGTTGCGTCTCTGCCACGGCTCAGATTGTCGGCAACACGCTGGTGGCGACCTTCAACATTGCGGGCGGCGACTCCGACAGTGATGGCACGCCCGACTGCATCGACAGTTGTCCAAACGATCCGAATAAAATTGCTCCCGGCACTTGCGGCTGCGGTGTTGCGGATACGGATTCGGACAGCGACGGTGTTGCCGATTGTGTGGACGTCTGCCCGAATAATGATCCGGGCCTGGAGGTCAATTCGGAGGGCCGACCAGTTGACGATGACAACGGCGATTGCAGCGTGAGCGTTCGCGAGGCAGGGCCGCAGCCGGCTCCTCCCGTGACAGGTACGCCTATCAAGCTGTGTGGGCTTTCGATCATGAATTCGATGGCGGTATCGTTCGCCCTGCTCATTGGGGCCAGACAGATTCGGCCTCGGCTGCGTCGCCGGCGGAGATGAGTTGGAGGCGCCCGGCTGGGAATCGGACGACATGACGACGCGTTGACCCATCGAAACTAGCACACTGACGGCCTGTGCATATACTACGGGTGTATGCGACAGGCCGTTATTGTTGAGTGCTTGCGAACGCCGATCGGGAGATACCGCGGAGGTCTCGCGCCAGTAAGGCCGGATGACCTTGCCGCCCACATCATTAAGGCGGTCGTTTCCCGATCGAAGATCGACCCGGCGATTATCGACGAGTGCTATTGGGGTGCGGCCAATCAGGCGGGCGAGGACAATCGCAATGCCGCGCGAATGGCAGTGCTGCTTGCCGGGCTGCCGGAGACCGTGCCGGGCGTCACCGTGAATCGCCTTTGTGCATCCGGCCTTGAGGCGGTGGCGATTGCCGCACGCATGATCGAGACGGACCATGGCGATGTCATCATCGCGGGCGGGGCGGAGTCGATGAGCCGCGCGCCGCTCGTGCTTCCGAAGCCGGATGAGGCCTTCGTTCGCGGCAACCAGACCATGTACGACACGACGCTTGGCTGGCGGATGACGAATCCGAAGCTGGCGGCGCTGCATCATCCTTTCAGCATGGGCGAGACGGCCGAGAACGTCGCGGAAAAACACAAGATTACGCGCGAAGATCAGGATGCGTTTGCCTATCAGAGCCAGATGCGCTGCAAGGCTGCGATGGAAGCCGGTCGCTTTGCCGAGGAGATTGTGCCGATCGATATCGATCTTGGGCGCGGCAAGAAGGAAACGATCGCGGCCGACGAGCATCCGCGGCCGGACTCGACCATGGAGGCCCTGGCTAAGCTGCGACCGGCCTTTAGGGAGGGGGGGACGGTCACTGCCGGAAACAGTTCAGGGCTTAACGATGGGGCGGCAGCGCTATTGATTGTTGAGGTCAAGGTTGCCGAGAAGTTGGGACTGCGCCCCCTTGCGTATGTACGACAATCGGCATCGGCCGGCGTCGATCCGAGCTGCATGGGTCTTGGGCCGATTCCCGCGACGAAGAAGGCGCTGACCCGAGCGGAGTGGCCGATCGACAGCATCGGTCTCGTCGAGCTGAACGAGGCGTTTGCTTCGCAGTCATTGGCATGCATTCGGGAATTGGGGCTCGACGCATCGATTGTGAACGTCAACGGCGGCGCGATCGCGCTGGGGCATCCACTTGGATGCAGCGGGGCGCGATTGGCGACGACGCTGGTGCGGGAAATGCGCAGACGAAAGGTGAGGCGCGGCCTTGCGACGCTTTGTGTGGGCGTCGGTCAGGGGCTGGCCGTTCTTTTTGAATCCGCCGAATGAACCGGTATCTGACACGCCTGGCAGTTTTGCTTGCTTCGCTTGGTTGCCAGGCTTTCCTTTCTGGATGTATCCCGCAAACGATCAGCCCGCGCGTCGAGGGTGCAGGGGTTAAGGACTACGATCGGCCTGATTGGGCCGATTGGGCGCTCGTCCTGAATCGCTGCGTCGTCGAGGATCAATTCAATTACCGCAAGCTGGTGGCCAATCCGAGGGCACTTGAACGTACGATGGCGATGCTCGCCGCCACGGGTCCTGAATCGACGCCGCAACATTTCCCCCGTCACGAGGACCGGCTGGCTTACTACATCAATGCGTACAACGCATCGATTGTCCGCGCGGTCATGGCGCTCGAACGCGACGGCGTCATTCCGCGAACCGCGCCCTGGGGGTGGGAGCAGCGATTTCGATCGAAAATTGACGGCCGGTTGAGAACGCCGAGAGACCTTCGCCAGTTGGCGCTCAAGTGCGCCGGCGATGACTTTCGTGCCCGGATGGCGATGTGTGACGGCC
Organism: uncultured Planctomycetaceae bacterium; assembly: GCA_964498115.1. Classification (GTDB taxonomy): domain Bacteria; phylum Planctomycetota; class Phycisphaerae; order UBA1845; family UTPLA1; genus UTPLA1. Next base: position 11,482 of record CAZCGF010000078.1, read on the forward strand.
GCCGCGCCGGTCCGCCGCTTCATCCTCGTCCATTGCTTGGTGACATGCTCGATGGTCAACTGAACTTCGTGACCCGGATGGCACTTTACTCGCCGAACATGGTGCGTACCGAAATCGGCGGCGAGCGCCGACTCCTCCTCTGGAGCGGGCTCTACGATGCGAGGCTCGACATGATTGCCGATTACGAGCGGCGCATGGGCACGACGCACGCCACAATTCTTAATGTGCTTGGAGAATGGTCGAATCGAAAGCGGAGAGAGATTCTCAATTCGGCGGTCGGGTATATCGTGGCGCGAATGCCGGATGACGATTTGATTAACCAGGTGGATCCGCCGCCCGCGGAATCAGGACTGCTCTCGCTGTTTTGAATCGTCCTTCGCGTTAACGGCCCCGCGAGCCGCGATTGACTTTAACGACGACCTTATCTTTCCGACCGGGCTTTCGGGGCGCTGTGACCTTGAGGGCCTTTTGCAGATTATCGACTTTGAAAATGCCGACGGTCCGGCCGCCGGCCGCGCCGCTGGTCACGTAGGCATACTTAATGCTGATATGCTCAGCGTTCAGCCGCGAGCAGAGGTCGGCCAGAGCACCGGGTCGGTTCGGCATCTCCACGGTGAGGACGTCGGTCTCAGTCGTCGGAATATTCAGGCCCTTCAGCACGGCGCGCGCCTTCTCGACATCCTGGGCGACGAGGCGAAAGACGCCGTGTTCAACCGAGTCCATCAGGGTGACGGCCACGACGTTGACCTTGCGATCGGCGAGCGCGTCACACACCTGGGACAGGATGCCGGGCTTGTTGACCAGAAACACCGAAAACTGCTTTGCTGACTTCATCATGGCTGTGATTTTTCCGTAGAGTACGAGTCGACACGCTCTGCCGGGCTTCTCCAGACAGCCCGAAGTTGAATCGTTATTATACCGTGCCGCGCTGCGGAGTGAAGAGTGAGGAACCCGGCGGCGAACGGCAATGTGTATTGAGTTAGGTTGGCCCATGATCTTGCCCAAACTGGCTTTCGTCGGCTCGACACACCAGGCGCCGCCATGGCTAATTCATTCGATTCGCAAGCACGGCACGCTGGAGGCCGTCTGCGATGAGAGTCCCCGGCGCGACGCGGATGTCTTTCAGGCCCGCTGGATGTATTCGGATGTCGCCGCTCTCTTGCGCGAAGCAGAGCCCGCGGGAGTCATTGTCTTTCGCCCGAACAATGAGCGATTCGGAATCATCAAACAGTGCCTGGGTTCCGGCGCATCGGTCCTTGTTCCAGGCATTCCCTGTGGAGCGGCCCGGTGGGATCGCGTTGCGACCATGAGCAAGCTTGCCGGCAGGACGGTCGTTTCGGCTTCGCCGGCGCGCTTTGCGCCGGGTGTTTCAGTCGCGCGCCGGCTAATCGAGTCCGGCAAGTTTGGGACGCCGATGTCACTTGCCCTGCACATCACGCGACGAGGCACACCGAGGGAAGGGCTCGATGATCAGGGCCCGGTCGCGGCGGATCAGGTCTTTGAGGCGGCCGACCTGGTGCAGACACTGATCGGATCGATTCGCGAGGTGACGAGCGTTGCGCATCAGGAGGGAGCGTTGATGGTCGTCGGCCGGACGATGGCCGACACGCCGTTCAGTCTGGACTTGCATGCCAGTGGACCGCCCGAGTCACTGGGGCTTGAATTGGAACTTCGTTCGGTGGACGGCACGTGCATGCGAATCGAAAAGACCGGGCAATTGTTCTGCGGCAACGGCTCGCGGGTGGATGCGATGTATCGACCGACCCTGGCGACGAGCGATCCGGCGGTTGAGTTGGGTTTTGACGGGCTCGTCGGTGAGTTTGTCAGGTGGGTGGCAGCCGGCAGTACGATGGCCGCCGATTCCGTCCCATGTGCATCCGTCATCGCGTCGAGCGAGGCGATCTTGTCCAGCGCTCGCAGCGGCCATAAGGTCACGGTGAAGCGCCGGGCCCCGCTGAACTACCGCCAGGGCCCGACGACCAGCCGGGCTCAGCCGGTTGGATAGCCCCATTCATGGCGAGGCGGATACTCGCCGCATAAGTGCTTGTCAGGGCGTGAATTCGAGGACCGCCCGGCCCGGCCGACCGGGGAGATTGACACGCCGCGATCTTGCGGTACATTGTTGGGTTCTCGATATTGATTACCGGATTTGATCGATAGGACTGAGCCCATGTCATGCGTAACAGATAAGTGCTTTCAGGCGAAGCCCCTGGAGGTATCGCGGGATTGGTTTTCCGTGGATGCCGACGGCAAGGTATTGGGACGGCTGGCGGCGAAGCTCGCGACCGTCCTGATGGGCAAACATAAGCCGGTGTACACGCCGCATGTGGATACCGGTGATTTCGTCGTTGTCACCAATGCCGAGTGCATCAAGGTGACCGGACGGAAGGCCGAAGCCATCGAGTACGACTACTACACCTACTATCCGGGCGGTCACAAGATCATCCCGTTCGCCAAGATGAAAGAGCGGCACCCCGAGCGGATCATCGAGACGGCCGTTCGTCGTATGTTGCCGAAGAACGCCCTTGGTCGCCAAATGATCAAGAAGCTCAAGATCTATAAGGGTGCCGAGCATCCTCATCAGGCGCAGAATTGTCAGCCCCTGGATTTGACGAAAATCTAAAACCCCCCGGAGTTTTGAAGCGTGACGGATCAAGCGATGAAAGTGGATATTGGCGGCGGCGGGACCGCAACGACCCCGGTCGCAAAGCCCGCGGCTCCGACCGTCGGCGGCTATCACTGGGGGACCGGTCGTCGAAAGCGGGCTGTTGCACGCGTCCGACTTAAGCCGGGTTCGGGCAAGTTTACGATCCACGACCGCGAGATCGGCAGCTATTTCTTCGACATCAGGCACGTCAATGACGTCGTCGCCCCGCTGAAGGCCACCAAGGTGCTCGGCAAGTATGACGTCGCCGTCAACGTGCACGGCGGTGGTCAAACAGGCCAATGCGGCGCGATCATGCTGGGCATTTCCAGAGCCCTGTGCAAGGCCGATCCGTCATTGGAGCCCGTCCTTCGCGATGGCAAATTCCTGACGCGAGACAGCCGCAAGGTGGAGCGCAAGAAGCCCGGACAGCCCGGAGCCCGCAAGCGCTTCCAGTTCTCCAAGCGCTAAGAGCGGTTCTCGATTTATTTTGAACACTCCCAGCCCGACCGCGAAAGCGAGTCGGGCTTTTTTTTGGATTTATCGTTCGCGGCGCGGGCGAATTGAGGCCCTTACTCACGCCATCAGCACGAAATCCATCGGAATTCCTGAATTCTCGACCGGTCCCGGTCGTTGGGCAAAGTCCAAATAGTCGTGGACAAGGTCATGCGATGCATACTTGGAAGGATCATTACCGCTACCTTGCACTCCGATTGTGGTCGCTGTGGACGCACGCGCGATGCTGATTCGTCGCGCCTGGCAGGCTGATTGTGTTGGCGCAGTCCGGCCGTCAGTGGCGAAGCATTCTGTTCGACTTGCAGGGCCCGGCACCCTATCGAGTCAGAGATATCCGGATATCGCGAGAAGATCCGCCGCCGAATCAGAAGGCAGGCGAGTAGCGAAACCGGCAACGATTGCGGTTTTTTCGTGAGGCAAACAATGACGACCGTCGGATTTCGAACACTTGCATGTGGTCTGTTCCTTGCCGCAATAGCTCATGGTGCATGTACTCAAGAGCGGAGCGAATCATCGGCCAGTGCACCTGAAAAGGCCGCGGTAGAGCCGTCGTCGCACGCGGATGAGGGGCGGCAGCCGGTATTCGCCATGAAGGCGGAAGCTGTGAAATCGCCTCAGACCGGTTGGCAGTCCGATGCGCCGACGCGCCCGGCGATCAAGAAGAGAGAATCACCCAAGAAAGAGCTGCCGCCGCTCACCGCCGCAGAGCAGGTCCGCTACGATCGTGTGGCACGCACGCTCGTAACGGCGCTCAACGCTCACGACATGACGACCTATCGAAAGTTGTTCACTGACGAGGCGTGGGAAAATGCCATCGACTGGTATCGAGATATGTTTGCCGTGCAGTTGATGCGATTCGGTAAGATCGAGCGGGCTTACTCGCCGAGCCGGGGAATCGTCCGCGTGGGAAAGATGGGCATCGGAGGGGATGCCCGAAACGGCGCGTCATTTGTTGCAATCTTCGAGGATCAGGTCGGAGGCGTGTTTTCGATCGAGCTGAATGACAAGGACCAGATAGTCCATTCATCCATTTTCATCAAACAGGAAATCGCCGCCTTCGACGGCTGGGATGCCAAGCCGATCTACGAGCTGCCGGATTGAAGGGGAAAAGTAGAACTACTTCTTGGCGAGGCTGACCTGTGTCTTCGCCCGGGCGATGGCCTTCTGGCGGGCGACGACGGATGCCTCATCGTGTGCGGGAAGGGCCTCAGCTTCGGAGAGCGCCTTTTCCGCGGCGCTTCGGCTGATGTTCTCGGCGAGTTCGGCGCGCTCGGTGAGGATGGTGACCTCGTTGTTGAGAACCTGAGCGAAGCCGGCGTCAATGAAGACTTCCTGCATGCCGCCTTCGGTTGAATCAACACGCAGAACGCCCGTTCCCAATTCGCAGAGCAGGGGGGCGCGGCCATTTAGAATGCCGACCAGACCGTCGTGCGCCGGAAAGACGACGGCATTCGCACTCGTGGAAAGCACTTGCCGCTCGGGAGTGATGACCGAGCACTCGATAGGGCCTTTGGTTGCCATGGAGATTATTTAGCGGCGCCGCTGGAGAGCGTCAAGGAGCCGTCCACACATACCCGGCCGAATAGAGGAATAAAAAAATAAGGCCGCCAGTCGCGGGCTGGTTGGCAGCAGGACGCTCCTGTTTGCAGGATGCCTGCGAGATTGGGGGGCCCGCCGTGGCCCGGCCGATCTCTGGTGCCAGGGAGCCCGTGACTTGCAGATCCGTCTGCCTTCACGGCCTTGTCTCCGGGTATCGGCACTAAGGGGTCGAACTCTTCGGGGCGTTATCAAAGATCGCCGGTAGAAATATGAGTCGATGTCATCGACGGCTGCGAATAGATGTAAGCCACTGCCAATAAGTATGTTAAGTCCGCAAGTAGGGTTGCCCGACCCAGGCAGCCTCGATTCAAAGGCAAGTCGCGTTTTCAATGCTGCCGAGGGCCGGCCACCCGAAAACTTTTACCTCTGGCGTATCTGACGAGCCCGGCTATACTTACTGGCTTCTCCGCCGTGGGGGCGGAACTCCTTCGATCGGGTGTGGGACTGATCGCCGGAACAGATGGCCCCCAGCGCGCGGGCAGTCCCTTGGGCAATCAAACTCGTACAAGAACGGACTTGCCGTCTGGATGACGCTGCCCGCTTTATCGATACATCCCGCTTGCACGGATGCACATCAGGGTGGCAGATCTTCCGCGCGCACAAATTCACGATTCATAGCGACGGCTCGACTTGGGGCATAGGTTGAAAGGTTCAACATGATCGTCACGAACACGATTCGTAATTTCGGGAAAGTCGGCGATGCGATGCCGATTCCCAACCTGATCGCGATTCAGGTGGACTCGTACAAGCGATTTCTTCAGGCGGAAATCCCGCCGGAGCAGCGCACGCCAACAGGCCTCGAAGGTCTGCTGCGCGAGGTGTTCCCGATTACGAGCTACGACGAGAACATCCACCT
>CAZCGF010000079.1:0-13263 GCA_964498115.1 uncultured Planctomycetaceae bacterium
GCTGCCATTTTGCACCATCCCACCTTGCCACGCCCCCGACTTCGATGCCTCCGATGCGAGTGAACGTGCCGGCAACAATGATTGAATTCTCATGATAGAGCACGTCGAGTACGCTTCCATTGAAGCTCGACGATGTAGCGTGCCATTGGTCGTCGCTCCATCGTGCAATGCTTTTGGACTCCATTCCGCCGGCATTGATAAAATATCCACCGGCCCAAAGCTGGTCATCCCGGGAATACAGAGCGCAAACGGCTTGTGACGTGTCGCCGCTCAGTCCTTCGCCCAGTGGATTCCATGATGATCCATCCCACTGAGCAATCGCTGAAGCTGCCACACCGCCGGCAGTCGTGAATGGGCCTCCGGCATACAATCGATTTCCATGGGAACATAGGGCAAGTGCATATTGATCGAATCCGCTGCCCAGCGACTGCCACTCGACTCCACTCCATTTTGCGATCCGGTTGGCTGCCATTCCCCCGGCCTGGGTAAACGTCCCCGCCGCAATGATCTCGTTCTTATGGATCGTTAGCGCATTGACCGTCGAATTAACGCCGGTTCCCAGATTATGCCACGTCGCCCCGTCCCAACGGGCGATGTTGTTCGCTGAGACTGATCCTGCCTGCGAAAAACTACCCCCGACGATGAGATTGTCGTCTTGAACCGTAAGTGCGTGCGCGTAGGCTGCGGACTGACCACGCAACCCCAATCCAAGTCCGTGCCAATTGGTTCCATCCCATCGCCCGATTCCATTTAGAGACACAAAAGGAAAATTCGTGAAATAACCGGCGGCAATCAGGTCGCCGTTGAAAACTGCCAGGGCACGTACCCTGCCGTTCAGGAAGCCAACACCGACTTCGCGCCAAGCCGAACCGTCCCACCTCGCCACTCCGATCACCGTGAGGCCGCCGGCCGACGTAAAATCGCCCGCGGCATAAAGCTCGCCGTTATGCACGATGAGCGAGTAAACGACGCCGTCGAAGCCGGGCTCAAAAGCCTGCCATTCCACTCCATCCCACGTCGCAATGTTGGAAGCTGGATGCCCCCCGGCGTTTGAAAACAGTCCGCCAACTACGAGTAGTGGAGGTTCTGAACCGGGTCCGTCCGGGTCCCAGTTGGTAATGGCACAAACTGACCCTTGAACACCGGGCAACGCGTCTCCTGGCTTCCAGTCGTATGCGCATTGAGCAGTCGCCTTGGAAGCTCCATGGGCAACGACCAGACAGAATGTGAGACGCAAGATCCCCGACCGGCCACTGTGCATTGAGAATCCTCCTATTGCCCGAACCAGCTGAGAAACTGGCGTGTTGGTGGTTGATATTAGCTTAGTTGGAGCGGATAACTCGTGTCAATCTGACGGCGGATCATTTCAGGCATCCCCTCTGGTTGCGATCTCCTTCCAAGAGGCCATGCGACAGATTCGAGATTGGAGCCCTTGGGGGAACCGGACTTCGCCCACGTTCTTTGACCTCCGCCGCGCCATCGCCGATGATCGTCGCCTCTTATGAGCACACAGGAATTCGACCAGTACTACGAGGACCGCAAAAAGAAGCTCGCCCAGCTGATCGAGGCCGGCCACGAGCCCTACGGCGCTCGCTATGAGGATGTCCGCTGCAACGGAGACATCCGCAGCTTCGCCGAACGCCTCGGCGTCGAGCCCGGCCAGACCGACGAAACCGCCGTCGTCCGCGCCGCCGGCCGGATCATGCTCCGCCGCGTCATGGGCAAGCTCGCCTTCCTCACCATCCGCGACTGGACCGGCGACATCCAGATCGGCATCTCAAAGGCAAAGGTCGGCGACGCCGGCTGGGAACTCGTCGGCCTACTCGACCTCGGCGACATTATCGGCGTCGATGGCCTGCTCGGCCGGACCAAGACCAACGAGATCACCGTCTGGGCCGAGTCGCTGCGCGTCCTCTCCAAGAGCCTCCGCCCGCCGCCGGAAAAGTTCCACGGCCTGACCGACGTGGATGTCCGTTACCGCGAGCGATACGTCGATCTCTTCAGCAACCCCGAGGTCATGCAGACCTTCAAGGCCCGCTCGCGCATCGTCGAGGCCGTCCGCCGCCACCTGTCAAAGCAGGGCTTTCTCGAAGTCGAGACGCCAATGTTGCAGTCGATCTACGGCGGCGCCGCCGCGCGCCCCTTCACGACGCATCACAACACCCTCGACATGGACCTGTTCCTGCGCATCAGCCCCGAGCTGTCGCTCAAGCGCCTCCTCGTCGGCGGCATGGAACGCGTCTTCGAAATCAACCGCAATTTCCGCAACGAAGGCATCAGCACCCAGCACAATCCCGAATTCACCATGATGGAGTGCTATCAGGCCTACGGCGATCTGTCCGACATGATGAACATTGTCGAGGGCATCGTCGTAGAGTCGATCGAGGCCCTCGGCGGTGGTTTCCGCCGGCAGTTTCGCGGCCAGGAGATCGACTTCACCCCGCCGTGGCCGAGGCGCACCTACAGCGACCTATTGCGCGAATACGCCGGCGTCGACCTGAAAGACGCCGCCGCCGTCAAACGCAAGGCCGGCGAACTTGGGCTGTTGCGTGAGACAACAAAAGACGGCGGACCCGCAGGCGAAGTCGATCCCGCCGTCCTGGCGAACAAGGTCTTCGAGGCGACCGTCGAGGAGCATCTCGTCGCCCCGACCTTCGTGGTCGAATATCCGGCGGCCCTCTGCCCGCTCACGCGCCGCAAGAAGGACGATCCCGAAATCGCCCTCCGCTTCGAGGCCTACGTGGCGAAGATGGAGATCGGCAACGCCTACACCGAGCTGAACGACCCGGCGGTGCAGCGAGAAACCTTCAGCTCCCAACTCGCCGGCGAAGGCGACGAAACGATGCGCGTCATGGACGACGACTACATCAAAGCCCTGGAGTACGGCATGCCCCCGGCCGGCGGCCTCGGCGTCGGCATCGACCGCCTGGTCATGCTCCTCACCAACTCGCCAAGCATTCGAGACGTGATTCTGTTCCCGCTTCAGCGACCGCTGGGCAAGTCATCGGACACCGCGGAGGCCACCCCCTCCGGCAAGGAATAGGCGTGCGATCGCGAGCTGCCACGATTCTGTTCACCCTCTTCGCCCCGATCACGCTACCCGCGTATCTGATCTTCCTCGGCCTGAGCAATCTCCTCGGCGGCGCCTTCTACATTGTCATTGAAGCCACAGCCGCCAAGCTCCTTCGCCGTCCCATCACCCTCACCGCCGGACAGATGGCGCTCCTCGCCCTGCCCGTCCTCGCCGTACTCCCGTTCGTCGCCGCCGGGCACATGCTCCTCTGGCTCCTGCGAACCCTCGCCGCCTGGCTCATCGCCGCCGGTCACTGGCAGGCAGCCACGCGCTCTCGGGCGGTCTCATTCGTCCTCGGCACAATCTGGGTCGCCGTCGGCCTGTGGGCTACCGTGACGTGCCTCAATGCCGCGGTCGGAGCCTCGTGGGTCGGCCAAGGTGTCACACCGCAGGCGCGGGATTACTTCGTCGAACATGTGACGAAGCATCGGTTCCTCGGCGAGATGCCCGAGCTGATGCAGGTCCGACGCCGCGTGCTCATCGCCGAACTCGAAACCTATCAGGATCGCGTACACCCCCGCTGGGAAATTATCCTCCAGATGCTTCGCGATGACGAAAGCTCCTTCCAGGGCATCCGCTCTCAAACGATGATTCGCCGGCTCACCGGCCTTCCGTGGTATTTCAACCCGGCCGAAGTTGCCGAGGACGGGCTCGATCACAGCGAGCTCATGCTCGGCCCGATCATTTTCATCTGGATGCTGCTCATCCGCTGGCCGGGAATGTTTCGCGTCCTTCGCTTCCGGTCCGTATGCACCGCATGGTTTGCCGCGCGCGTCGGCCTCGTCGCTTGGTCGATCTATTCCCTGATCACCTGGGAGCCGATCGAGTCCTATTACGGCTTCTGGTTCGAACCCAACGAGATGACCACGCTGTTCGCCCTCCTCAGCCCCGCCCATTGGCTTGGGTTCCCCTACATTCGCTGGGTCCGCCCCGAGTGGTATCTCTTCAATGCCGGGTTGTGGATGCTGCTCGTCGGCGTCCTCGCCGCGATGTGGTGGGTCACATGGCGAGCATCGCCCTTCCTCGGCTGGCCGCGCTACTACGTGGCCTTCCTCGCGTCGCGCCTCCTGCAGCGCAAGCGCATCGCCTTTTTCTCCGTCGGCGCCGTCACCCTCTGCGTCGCCATGATGATCATCGTCATCAGCGTCATGGGCGGTTTTGTCGACAGCATCCGCACCCGCGCAAACGGCCTGCTGGGCGATCTCGTCATGGACGGCAATCTCTCCGGCTATCCCTATTACGCCGAGTTCATCGACCGAATCAAAAAGCTGCGCGACGACAAGGATCAGCCCATCGTCGTCCAGGCCACCCCGCTCATCCGAACCTACGGCATTCTCCAGTTCCCCGCGGCGCAAACGACCAAAGCCGTGACCATCGTCGGCATTCGCCTTAATGAGTACGTCCAGGTCAACAAGTTCGGCGAGGACCTCTTCTATAACAATCGATACGGCGACACCACCCTCGGACCGCGCGGCCAGCAGACGTACATCCGCGACGATAAGGGAATCCCCCGCCTGACCCCCGAGCAGGAAGCAGCCTACGAACGCTACCTCGCGTCCCTCCCGCCCGAAGAGCGCGCCGAAGAAGAGAAAAAATATCAACGCGAACCCGGTGACGATTATCCAGGCCCCGGCGTCTTCAAATCCTCCGCCGATGCCTCAGGCGCCGAAGATCGCGAGCTCCCCGGCGTCATCCTCGGCCGCAGCATCGTGTTCCGACGTCAGGCGACCGGCGACTACTATCGATCCTACAAATATCCCCGCGGCGAAATGTGCTACCTGACCGTCCTGCCCCTCACGCGCACCGGCGACGTCAGCACCGAGCCGCCGCCCAAGCCCTCGTTTCGCTACGTCGATGATTCGCGGACCGGCATCCACGAGATCGACTCGGTCAACGTCTATGTCGATTTCGATACCCTTCAAACCCTCCTCTCCATGGAGCCCATGCAGCGCGCCGACGGCACCGGCATGGCCGGCGCCCGGTGCAGCCAGATTCAAATAAAGCTCCGCCCCGAATACGGCGGCGATCGGCGCGAGTTGATGCGCATGCGTGATCTGATCAACGAAGAGTGGCAGCGCTTCGCGGACGAGGTGCCCGCCGATGCAATCGAGCGCCGTTTGATGGCCAACGTCGAGGCCCACACCTGGGAAGAGCTGCAGGCCAGCTTCATCGCCGCCATCGAAAAGGAAAAGTTCCTCGTACTCATCATGTTCGGCGTCATCAGCATCGTCGCCATCTTCCTCATCCTCTGCATCTTCTACATGATCGTCCAGGAAAAAACCCGCGACATCGGCATCATCAAGAGCGTCGGCGGAAGTGCCGCGGGCGTGGCAGCCGTCTTCCTCGCCTACGGCGGCGCGATCGGCCTCGTCGGCTGCGTCCTCGGCGGCCTCCTCGGCACGACCTTCGTCGAGCACATCAACGACGTCCAGGATTGGCTCGCCCGCCTCAACCCCGACTGGCGGGTCTGGAGTCCCGAGACCTACTCCTTCGACAAGATTCCCGACGTCTGGAAGTGGTCGGAGGTCATCTGGATCAGCGTATTGGCCGTCCTGGCATCAATTGCTGGCGCCACCTTCCCCGCCGTCCGCGCCGGACGCACCTGGCCCGTCGAGTCGCTCCGTTACGAGTGATTTATCGCTCTTCGTCTATGCGCCGGCCTTGCGCGTTTCGGGTTTTCACGTACTCAAATCCTCCCGTCACGTCCGGGAATACTCCAAAAACTCGCAGTCTTTCGTGAAGCGAACCCCCTTTCAACCCGATTTTAACTTCTCACGAACGCCCGTTTGGCTCGGATCTCCCCGGTAAGCCATCGACGTTCGTGTCACAAAGTCGGGGAGCGAGGGAAATGAGTACGATGTCCGTGACGGACACTCTCAGGCGACAGCCAACTCCGGTCGAAAATCGCAGGATGCGCGCTGCGGCGTGGTTCTTATGCGCCTGGCTGACAGCGGTCCTCGCCGCCATGGCAGTCCTGACCAACTACAGCAGTGCGCCGGGCCCAACAGGCGAAGTGCGCCAAACCTGGCCGGCGGACAGTCAGATCACCCGAAAGCCGGACAAGCTGAGCCTGATTCTCTTTGCACACCCGAAATGTCCGTGCACGCGAGCCACCATCGGCGAACTCGCAGTCGTCATGCGCCACTGCCGGGAGCAGATCGACTGCCAAGTGCTCTTCATGCGTCCGTCCTCAAAGCCTGTTGACTGGGCCCGGACGGACCTCTGGCAAAGCGCGTCCGATATCCCGGGCGTCAGTGTGGCAATCGATTTCGATGGCGAAGAGGCAATGCGCTTCGGCGCCGCCACATCCGGGGCGGTCGTCCTTTTTGATTCCGACGGTCGGCTGCTGTTCCACGGCGGCATCACCGCGTCGCGCGGCCACTCCGGAAGCAACCTGGCAAGAGACAGCGTCATTGCACTGGCACGGCACGAGAGCCCGGATTGCACTGAGTCGCCCGTCTTTGGGTGCGAGCTCTTTGGCAGGTCTCAGATCGCTAAGTCTAGAGAGGTCATGGCACCATGCACGAAGCTGAAATAAATCCGGCAGTCGCCGGGCGCGCAAATCAGCTCTTCGAGCAGCAGTGCATTCGCACTTACGCCCGAACCGATCGCATGTTTGCTCTGCTCATGGCCATACAATTCGTCAGCGGCATCATCTGCGCCATGGTCATCTCTCCGCGTACCTGGTACGGCGAACAGAGTCTTCTTCATACCCATGTCTGGGCGGCCCTGATCATCGGGGCCCTCCTCTCCAGCGCTCCGATTGCGATGGCACTGTTGCGACCCGCGACGTTTCTGACGCGCTGCGTGATCGCCTCAAGCCAGGTCTTGTGGTCCGCACTGCTGATTCACCTCACCGGCGGCCGCATCGAAACTCACTTTCACATCTTCGGCTCACTCGCCTTCCTCGCGTTCTACCGCGATTGGCGCGTCTTCATTCCGGCAACCCTTCTCGTCGCCGTGGATCATGGTGTTCGCGGATGGCTGTGGCCCGAGTCGGTTTACGGAGTGGCGATGGCGAGCCCGTTCAGACTGCTCGAACACGCCGCCTGGGTCGTCTTCGAAGACATCTTCCTGATCTGGATGTGTGTCCAGAGTACGCACGAGATGCGCCAGATCGCCGGCGACCGGGCTCAGTTGGAATTCACCAAGGCGGGCGTCGAGGACGAAGTGCGAAGCCGCACCGCCGAGTTGGCCGAGCAGGCAACATCACTTCGGCGCGAAGTCAGCGAGCGTAAGCAGGCTCAGGCGGAGCGCGAAAAACTCGTGCAGGAGATCATGGAGGTCTCGCGACGAGCCGGCATGGCGGAAATCGCCACCGGCGTCCTGCACAACGTCGGAAACGTCCTCAACAGCGTCAATACCTCCGCATCCATCATTTCCGAGAGCATCCGATCGTCGAAGCTGTCGAAGGTTGGCCGCGTGGCCGCGCTTCTCAATGAGCACACGAACGATCTGCCGAAGTTCCTCTCCGAAGATGAACGCGGCCGTCGCGTCCCGGAATACCTCACCATGCTCGCCGACACCCTCCGAGACGAGCAGGAACTCATGGCCAACGAGCTCGAATCGCTCGGCAAAAACCTCGAGCACATCAAGAGCGTGGTCTCCACCCAACAGGTCTACGCCGGCAATTCCTGCGTCATGGAGCACGTCTGCCTGTCCGAGATCCTCGAAGACGCGCTTCGCCTCAGCTCCGCCTCATTCGAGCGACACGGCATTGCGATCATCCGCGATTACGAGAAGCTCCCGCTCGTCGATATCGATCGCCACAAGCTCATGCAGATACTCGTCAACCTCCTCCACAACGCAAAGCACGCCGCCGGCCACCCTTCGGTCAAGGTCAGGCAGGTCACCATTCGGATTCGCGTCATGGATGAACGGGTTCGCATCGAAGTCATCGATTCGGGCATTGGAATCGCCAAGGAAAACCTCACGCGTGTCTTCGCCCATGGATTTACCACAAAGAAGGACGGACACGGCTTCGGACTTCATTCCAGCGCGCTGGCGGCGAAGGAAATGGGCGGCTCTCTGACCGCACACAGCGAAGGACCAGGGACGGGAGCGGCCTTCATTCTCGAAGTGCTGGCTCGACCGATGGAGGTCGTGGCATGACATTACCCCTGACGACGCCGAATCGAAGAATCCTCGTTGTCGATGACAATCGGGAAATCCATCTGGACTTTGCAAAGATTCTCTCGCCCGTCACCTCGGCCGCGGATGCATTCCGAGACGCCGAGGCTGCGCTTTTCGGCGAATCGGAGGCGATCGAAACGGCGGAACAGTTTGAAATCGAGTCGGCCTTCCAGGGGCAGGAAGCCCTCGAAAAAGTTGGACAAGCGTATCGCGCGGGAAATCCCTATGCGATGGCCTTCGTGGACATCTGCATGCCGCCGGGCTGGGATGGTGTCGAGACGATCTCGCGCATCTGGCAGGAACATCCCGAATTGCAGGTGGTCGTCTGCACCGCCTACGCCGAGTACTCGTGGAATGACCTGCTCCGCCGACTCGATCGAAAAGAAAACCTGCTGATTCTCAAGAAGCCCTTCGAAAATATTGAAGTCCGCCAACTCGCCCGCGCACTGACGGAAAAGTGGCACCTTGCCCGGCAGGCCGCCATGAAGCTTCAGGAAGTCGAGAAGATTGTCGAGCAGCGAACTGTCGAATTGCAGGAAGTAAACGGCCAGCTCCGAAGGGAAATCGGCATGCGCGAGCAGGCCGAGGACCAGCTGCGGCACGATTCGCTGCACGACACGCTCACCGGACTTCCCAATCGAGCGCTCCTCATGGACCGTCTCAATCAGTCTGTCCGCCGAAGCGTGCGCGACACCGATTATCGATTCGCCGTCCTCTTCCTCGACATCGATAATTTCAAGGTCGTCAACGACAGTCTCGGCCATGCAGTCGGAGATCAACTGCTCATCGGCGTCGCCAATCGCATCACCGAAACCGTGCGCGCCTCGGACAGTGTCGTCCGCATCGGTGAGGGATTCGCTTCCCGGCTCGGCGGCGATGAATTCGTCATTCTCTTGGACGATATCTCAAACACCGTCGATGCCTCCCGTGTCGCTGAGCGCATCCATTCCGTGTTGGCCGTCCCCTTTCAGTTAGGCGACCACGAATTGGTCGTCAGCACCAGCATCGGCATCGCGGTCAGTTGCAGTTCCGAAAAGTCCGCCGAAGCCCTCCTCAGAGACGCGGACACCGCCATGTATCGCGCCAAGTCCAACGGCAAGGCTCGGCATGCCGTCTTCGATGAAGCCATGCACGCCGCCGCCGTCAACCGGCTCAGTCTTGAAAATGACCTGCGGCGCGCCGTCGAAGCCGCCGAGTTCATCGTTCACTACCAGCCGATCGTCTCTATCGAAACCTCCAAGACCGCCGGTTTCGAGGCCCTGGCCCGATGGAACCATCCCACTCGCGGAATTCTGCCGCCCGACATTTTCATCCCCATCGCCGAAGAGACCGGCCTCATTGCCCCGTTGGGACGTCAGGTGCTGGAAGCGGCATGTGAGATGTCCCGAAAAATCAACGAGCATCGGCCGGAAGGGCAGTGGCTCAGGGTCAGCGTCAACATATCGAAGCGACAGTTGACCGCGGCGGGATTCCTGAAAGATGTATGCGCCGTGCTGGAAAAAACAAAGTGCCCGGCCGAGGGAATCAGCTTCGAGATCACCGAATCGGTCATCCCGGACGATCCATCCCTGATTCTCGATAAGCTCACCGCCATCCGCGCATTGGGAATCGAACTGCACATGGACGACTTCGGAAAAGGGCTTTCCTCAATCGCCGCCCTCCGAGACCTCCCATTTAACAAGCTCAAGATCGACCAGTCTTTCGTGAGATGCCTGGAAAGCCACAAGAAATACTCCGCCATCATTCACTCGGTCGTCGAACTCGCCCACAACATGGACATGAAGATCATCGCAGAAGGGATCGAAACACCCGAGCAATTCGCCCAGCTCCTCACACTGGGCTGTGACTATGGTCAGGGTTACCTCTTCTCGAGGCCCGTTACTTCCGAAGTAACCGCCTCGTTGATGAAGGAATTCACCATCCAGCCGCCGCTCGTCCTGGCCTAAGGCCGCTCCCTGGCTTCGCCTAATCGCCGAGCGAATCCCTGACGTTTCTCTGCGATCCGATCGGCCGGTCATTTCGTAATAAGTTGCGGGCAAAGTCAGTCAGTCGGTGACTTTCGAATCCATCAACATTGCCCCGCGTTTGATTCCCCGGGAATCTTGCGGGGTCCCCTTTCTGGCGGTTCAATGTGCAAGTGCTGATTCGCTGCGAGAATATCCAGAAGAGCTACATTCTCGGTCGTACCGAACTGCCGGTCATTCGAGGGATCAGTCTGAACATCGAGGCCGGTCGCTTCGTATCCATCATCGGTAGCAGCGGAAGCGGAAAGAGCACCCTGTTGCACGTGATGTCCGGCCTGGACGTGCCCCAGCGAGGCCAGGTCTGGTTTGAAGGGGCGCCGCTCTTCGAGGCCGAAGGTGCCCGAACGATTCCGCGGGGCCGCGACAGCCGGCAGAACGATTCGTTCGCGGCAAAGGTGTTCTCACAGAAAGCCGCCGCGACCGATGGCGAAAAAGAAGTCGCATCAAAGCGGCCGGTAGCCGTCTTGGAGCGCTCTTCCGCGAGCCTGGAGTCCCGGCGCAACGATTTGTTGAATCGCTCGTTCGGTTTCGTCTTTCAGTTCTACCACCTGCTGCCGGAGTTCGACGTCCTGGAAAACGTCCTGCTGCCGGTCATGGTCGGTCAGTCGATGGCCGGCTGGCTGGGACGCCGAGCGATGACTGAAGCGAGGGCGCGCTCGTTGCTCGATCGCGTCGGCCTTGCCGGACGGCTTGGCCATCGCCCGAACGAGTTATCCGGCGGCGAGCGCCAACGCGTGGCCATCGCCAGAGCGCTGATGAACGAGCCCAAAGTCCTGTTCGCGGATGAACCAACCGGCAACCTGGATGCCAGGACAGGCCGGGAAATTTTCGATCTCCTCAAGTCGCTCAACGCGGCGGGCCAGACCGTCGTCATGGTCACCCACGACCGCGAGATCGCCGCCCGAACAGATGCGGTTGTGCATCTGGTTGACGGCCGTGTAGAATAATCAGGCGACAGTCAGGGCGGTGTGGCTATCATTTCGCTGGGCAAGTCCGAGGCGATTGCTGATCGCCCTGCTGCCCCGCTTCTGATTCCCGAAAGGTAGGCTTGGCCATGTCCACCATCAACCGACCGATGCCCGCGGCGCGCCGCGCCGCGAACGAAACAGGCACACGCCATGACGTGAACGAGGATCGACCTATGGCTCAGGATTTTTCCCCCAATCCGAACCTGAAAATATGGCTCGACGGCAAGCTCGTCCCCACCGCCGACGCGACGGTCAGCGTCTTCTCGCACGGCCTCCTCTATGGCGATGGCGTCTTCGAGGGCATCCGTGTCTACGGCGGCAAGATCTTCGAATGCAGAGCCCACATGGAGCGCTTTGCCAACAGCCTCCGCGCCATTCGTATGGAAATCCGCTGGTCCATGGATCAGATCGTCGCTGCCATGAAGGAAACCATTCAGGCCAATAACACCGTCGACGGTTACATCCGACTTGTCGCCGCCCGCGGACCCGGCACCCTCGGCATTCACCCGTTCCGCTGCCTCCCGTCTCAGGTCTTCATCATCTGCGACAAGATTCAGATGTACGGCCCCGAGATGTACGAAAAGGGCATGAAGATCATCACCGCGTCAACGATCCGCAATCACCCCAACGCCCTCTCGCCGCAAATCAAGAGCCTGAACTATCTCAACAACATCATGGCCAAGATCGAGGCCATCGACGCCGGCTGCCTCGAAGCCGTCATGCTCAACCACGAGGGCTACGTCGCCGAGTGCACCGGTGACAACCTCTTCGCCGTTCAGAACGGCAAGCTCCGCACTCCGGCGACCCACTGCGGCCTCCTCGGCGGCGTGACGCGGCGACTCGTCCTCAAAATGGCCCAGAAGCGCGGCATCACCACCGACGAAACAACCATGACCCGCGCCGACCTCTACTACTCCACCGAGTTGTTCATCACCGGCACCGGCGCGGAAATCTGCCCCGTCACCGAGTTCGACAACCGCATCGTCGGCGACGGCACACCCGGCCCCATCACCAAACAGCTCATCGCCGACTTCCGCGCCCACATCAAGAGCGGCGAGGAAATGCTCTAGTCCGCCCCGGTTACCGCGAACAAGAAATCAAAACGCCGGATGCAGGCCAACCCGCCGCATCTGGCGTTTTTCTTTTTACCCGGCTCTAATCGTCGGATGCTCACCGCGCCCCTGCTCGCCCTCACATTCACCCCGCTGATGTTCGCCGCCGTCCTCGCATGGATCCTCTCGGTCTGCCTGCACGAGTTCTCCCACGCGCTCGTCGCCTACTGGGGCGGCGATCGAAGCGTCCGCGAAAAAGGCTACCTCTCCCTCGACCCGACAAAATTCATCGACCCCGTCTTCAGCCTCCTCCTCCCCGCGATCATCCTCATGATGGGCGGCTTCCCCCTCCCCGGCGGCTCCGTCATGATCGATCGCTCCGCCCTCCGCAACGAAAAATGGAGTGCCTACGTCTCGGCAGCGGGCCCCGTGAGCAACTTCCTCCTGTTCCTCCTGCTCTGCATTCCGATTCATCCGATGGTCGGTATCGTCCCGCCCATCGGGCCCCATCCGACTTGGGTATATTTCACCGCCGCGATGGCCGTCCTGAACTTCATCGCCACTATCTTCAACCTGATTCCAATTCCCCCGCTCGACGGCTTCGGAATCATCGAGCACACCTTTGACGCCGAGACCCGCTGGAAAATGCACCAGCCGCACGCCGTCTGGGGCGGTTTCGGCCTCCTGATGTTCCTCCTGTTCGTCTTTCCCGAATCGATTCAGGCGTTCTTCTGGATGCTCGACTACGTCTGCGACGCAATCGGCATGCCGTTTCACCTCCTCGCCGAGGGCTTCAATCTCGTCCTGTTCGATGTCGCCCCGTCGGAAACGAGGTAACTTCCTCCCAACTCCGAATCACCCCCGCACCGCTTTGTCGCCCGCAACTTTTCACCTTATCATTGCTCTTCTTGTCTCATTCAAAACCAAGAGGTGCATCATGTCCTTTCAGTCCGCAGTAATCATCGGTTCCGGCACCATGGGCCGCGGCATCGCCCAGGTCGCCGCCACCGCCG
>CAZCGF010000079.1:13363-17046 GCA_964498115.1 uncultured Planctomycetaceae bacterium
ATCATCGGTTCCGGCACCATGGGCCGCGGCATCGCCCAGGTCGCCGCCACCGCCGGCCTCACCACCTTCATCTACGACGTCAACGCCGAGCAGGTAAAGAAAGCCCTCGCCGACATAGAGAAGAGCCTGAGCAAGCTCGTCGAAAAGGGCAAGCTCCCCGCCGACGTCGCCGCGAAGGCCAAGGCCAATCTCAAAGTCTGCTCCTCCCTCGACGAGATCGCCTGGCCCAAAGTCGGCATCGCCATCGAAGCCATCTTCGAAAACTTCGACGCCAAAGTCGCCCTCTACAAACAAATCGAAGCCCGGCTCCCCGCCGACGCAATCCTCGCCAGCAACACAAGCAGCATCAGCATCACCAAGCTCGCCGCCGCCACCGGCCGCCCGTCAAAATTCATCGGCATGCACTTCTTCAACCCCGTGCCGCTCATGTCCCTCGTCGAGGTCATCCGCGGCCTGCAAACCGATGACGCCACCGTGGCATCGGTAGACGCCCTCGCCAAACAGATGGGCAAGAATCCGCTCCCCTGCAACGACATGCCCGGCTTCGTCTCCAATCGCGTCCTCATGCCCATGATCAACGAGGCCGCCTTCGCCCTGATGGAAGGCGTCGCCGAGCCGCAGAACATCGACGAGATCATGAAGCAGGGCTGCAACTTCCCCATGGGCCCGCTCACCCTCGCCGATTTCATCGGCGTCGACGTCTGCCTCAACATTCTCGAGGTGCTCCACAACGACCTGGGCGACCCCAAATTCCGCCCCTGCCCACTGCTCAAGAAAATGGTCGACGCCGGCTACCTCGGGCGCAAAACCGGCCGCGGCTTCCACAAATATTGACGGGGCACGGCACAATTCTCTGGCAGGTCGCCCGCCCATGCCGTGCAGGGGCCGCGCGAAAATCGGGCCCACAGCCGCCCGATCGCTCCCGTCGGCGCTTCCATTTACCCCCGCCGATCCATTAAGATGTCGGTTCACTTTAAAGGGGCCAGAAATATGAATACGCAGGTCTTGTTCGAGAAAAAAGGTCAGATCGGCTACATCACGTTCTCCAGCTCCGAAGGCATTAATCTGCTTTCCGTACCCGTGATGGCCTCGCTCGAAGCACGGCTCGACGAAATCGAGCAGATGCCCGAAATCCGTGTGCTGATCTTCTCCGGCGAAGGACGCACCTTCCTGGCCGGCGCCGACATCGACGAGATGGCCCGCGCCCCGGGCGACTTCGGCCGCGCTTTTTCGCAGCGCGGACAGCGCTTCATGAGCCGCGTTGCAAAGTTCGACCATGCCGTCACCATCGCCGCGCTCAACGGCCCGGCCCTCGGCGGCGGATGCGAACTGGCACTCGCGTGTGACCTTCGCGTCATGACGGAGTCCGCGACCATCGGCTTCCCCGAAGTCAGCCTCGGACTCATCCCCGGCTGGGGCGGCACCCAGCGGGCCTTCGCCCTGATCGGCCCGGCGCGCGTACGCCGCATGCTGCTGACCGGCGAAAAACTCCCGGCCACCAAGGCACATGAGATCGGCCTGACGAATGAACTGGTCGAGCCGCAGAAGCTGATGTCAACGGCCGAGGCTTTGGCCGCGACCATTCTTGCCAACGGCCCCGCCGCCGTCCGCCTCGCCAAGCACGTCCTCTGCGCTCACGAGGCCGCCTGGCTCGAGCGCGGCTTCGCCGGCGAAGCTGAGTGCTTCGGCAAGGCCTTCATCAACGAAGAGTCCCGCGAAGGCCTCCGCGCCTTCCTCGAGAAGCGAACCCCAAGCTGGGCCGCGTCTCTGGGTTAACTGCCGCGTAGTCCGCCATTCTTGCAAAATAGAATTCGACTTCTATTTCGCGGGATTTCAATCCTGACGACTGTGCCCCACCGTGCGGACTTCCGGCGGATTTCACACGCCCCCGTCAACCCGCTAGAATATCTCCAGTCACCTTTACCCGATTCGACCCGGAGCACCACATGGCAGAAAAAGTCTCAAACCACACCGGCGAAATCGGTCCGCACACCACCATGTCCGGCCGACACCTCGAGCTCACCTACCGACCCGAGGACGTCGCCGAAATAGACTACGACACCCATCTCGGCGACCCCGGCCAGTTCCCCTTCACCCGCGGCGTCCACAAGGACATGTACCGCACCAAGACCTGGACCATGCGCCAGTTCGCCGGCTTCGGCTCCGCACGCCAGACCAACGAACGCTTCAAGTTCCTCATGGGCAAAGGACAGACCGGCCTCTCCACCGCCTTCGACCTGCCCACCCTCATGGGCCGCGATGCCGACGATCCTCTCTCCGCCGGCGAGGTCGGCCGCTGCGGTGTCGCCATCTCGTCACTCGCCGACTACGAGATCCTCTTCGACGGCATCAACCTCGGCGATGTCAGCCTCTCCATGACCATCAACGCCCCCGCGGCGATCCTCATCGCCTTCTACATCGCCACCGCCGACAAGCAGGGCGTCTCCCGTGCCAAGCTCCGCGGCACCTGCCAGAACGACATCCTCAAGGAGTTCCACGCCCAGAACGAGTTCGTCTTCCCGCCCAGCCAGAGCGTTCGCCTCGTCACCGATACCATCGAGTTCTGCGCCAAGGAATTGCCGCAGTACAACCCCGTCTCCGTCAGCGGCTATCACATCCGCGAAGCCGGCAGCACCGCCGGTCAGGAACTCGCCTTCACCCTCGGCGACGGCCTCCACTACGCCCAGGCCTGCGTCGAGCGCGGCATGGACATCGACGACTTCGCCGCCCGCATCAGCTTCTTCTTCAACAGCCACAACGACTTCTTCGAGGAAATCGCCAAGTTCCGCGCCGCCCGCCGCCTCTGGGCCCACTACATGAAAGAGCGATTCGGCGCGCAAAAAGAGCGCTCCATGTGGCTCCGCTTCCACGCCCAGACCGCCGGTTGCAGCCTCTACTCCAAACAGCCTCACGTGAACCTGATGCGCGTCGCCTATCAGGCCATGGCCGCCGTCCTCGGCGGATGCCAGTCCCTGCACACAAACAGCATGGACGAGACCATTTGTCTCCCGACGGAGCACGCCGTCACCCTCGCCCTCCGCACCCAGCAGGTCCTCGCCTGCGAGACCAACGTCGCCAGCGTCGTCGATCCCCTCGGCGGCAGCTTCTACGTCGAGTCCCTCACCAACCAGCTCGAGGCCGAGGCCCGCGAGTACATCGACGACATCGACGAGATGGGCGGCATGATCGCCGCCATTGAGAACGGCTACATCCGCCGCGAGATCGCCGACGCCGCCTATCAGTACAACAAGGCCGTCCAGCGCGGCGACAAAAAGCTCGTCGGCGTCACCGACTACACCGACGACGACGGCCCCGGCATCGACCTTCTCAAGATCGACGCCAGTGTCGAAACCGAAGCCATCGCCGGCCTCAAAAAACTGCGCTCCAGCCGCAGCGCCCCCGCAGCCTCCGCCGCGCTCAAGCAAATCACCGCCGACGCCAAGGCGGAGAAAAACGTCATGCCGGCGCTGATTGAAGGTGCCAAGGCCTACTGCACCGTCGGCGAAATGATGGCCGCCCTCGAACAATCCCTCGGCCGCTTCGACACCGGCCAGATCTTCTAACTCGACGTCGGCGTCGCAATTCGCGCAACCGCACGCCCCCAAAATATTTAGCCCCCGGTCAATGACCTTGCTATTACCCACATCTTTTTTGGTTGTTCCATCTGCCGATTCGTAAATGGG
>CAZCGF010000080.1:0-3761 GCA_964498115.1 uncultured Planctomycetaceae bacterium
TCGGAGTACGAGGGCCGACCGATCGGCATTCAGCCCATCGCCATTTTCGATTGGAAGTGGGGCTCGGCCGCGCTGAGAGGAGCGATGTACACGGGTGTGCTGACTCACCCGGATCATCGGCGCCGGGGCGTTTTTCGTTCATTGATTGACAGCAGTAACGAACATGCGGCCCAAGTCGGCGCGCAGTTCATTATGACACTGCCCAACGATGCGTCGTTGCCGGGCTTTCAGAGGTTTGGTGATTGGCAGTATCCAGGTCTCATCAGCCTGATGCTAAAGGTTGTTGATCCGCGAGCTGCGATGAGGGACGCCGGTTTTCAGCCATTGGGGACGATACTTCAGTGGGTGCCGGCAGTTGCGTTTCGTCGAAGGCGCGCAGGGAGCGGCAACGGCGGCCTCTCGATGGAGCGAGTGACTGAGTTCCCTGGAGAGCTTGACTTCGCGGCCGATCAGTTTGCCGATCACATCGGAAGCATGATGATCCGGCGTACTTCCGCTTACTTGAACTGGCGTTATGCAGCGCGTCCGGAATCCGCATATCAGCTATTCCTGGCGCGGCGGGGGAGCGATGTCGTGGGCGCGGTCGTGACATCGCATGGTGTTCGAGGGCGAATCAAGGTCGGGATGATCGTGGACCTGGTGAGCCGCGCCGACGAGGCGGTCATTCGAAGCCTCATCCGCTTTGCAGAGAATGACCTCAGGCGGCGCGGCTTCGGACTCGTCACATGCCAGGCCACAAGTCCGGCTTTGCTGCAAGCGCTTCGATTTGAGGGATTTCGAAACGGGCCGCCTTCGGTGATTCGAAAGCGATTTCACTTTGTTTACCGACGAACGGGCATCGTCGGCCTTCCGCACGACCCATCAAGCCTGTCTAACTGGCATCTCACGTTCGGCGATTCGGATAATGCCTAGGGCATTACACACTCCGAGGATGCCGACTTAGCTCTTTTTCCCCATGAGTGATTTCTTCTCGGCGATGACTTGCCGGAGGATCTCGTTCAGGCTCGTCTTCGGCTGGAAGCCGATCACGCTCTTGATGCGGTCCAGGCAGGGGATTCGGCGCATCATGTCGTCAAATGGCCTTCCATAGGCCTGCTCGTAGGAGATGTACTCCTTGGTGCTCTTGCTGCCGGTAAGCTCGATCACGCGATCAGCAAGCTGATTGATCGTCACTTCTTCGGTCGAG
This sequence comes from uncultured Planctomycetaceae bacterium, assembly GCA_964498115.1. GTDB lineage: Bacteria > Planctomycetota > Phycisphaerae > UBA1845 > UTPLA1 > UTPLA1. Next base: position 1,187 of record CAZCGF010000080.1, read on the forward strand.
CCGATGTTATAGACTCGGCCCGGCGCTTCCGCCGAATGCATTAACGCGATGACAGCGTCGACCACGTCGCCGACGTAGCCGAAGCAGCGCGCCTGCGTACCGGTGCCGTAAATCTGAATCGGCTCGTTGCGTAGCGCACTTTCCACGAATCGTGGGATGACCATGCCGTACTGGCCGGTCTGCCGGGGCCCGACTGTGTTGAAGAATCGGACGACCACGACCGGAAGGCCGAATTGCTGGTGATAGGCGAGCCCCAGGAATTCGTCGATCGCCTTCGAGCAGGCGTAGGACCAGCGAGAAAACCGAGTAGCGCCCAGCACGGTGTCGTCATCCTCGCGGAACGGCACTTTTTCACTTTTGCCATACACCTCGCTCGTGGAGGCGACCAGGACGGGCTTGCGAAACTTGTTGGCGATGTTGAGGACGACTTCGCTCCCGTGGATGTTTGTTTCGATCGTGTGCACCGGCTGCTCAACAATCAATTGCACGCCCACGGCCGCGGCAAGGTGAAATACCATGTCGCACTGCTCAACGAGCATATGCATCACCTGGCTGTTACGGACGTCATCCTGAACGAAGCGAAATCGGGGAGTCTTCATAACCGACTCAAGGTTTCGAAGGCTTCCTGTCGAGAGGTCGTCGAGTGCTGTGACCTCGTCGCCGCGGGATACGAGACGATCTGCCAGATGTGAGCCGATGAAGCCTGCGCCGCCCGTGATGAGTGCTTTCATGTATTCCTCGTCATTCCTGAACGAATATGAGTGCCGGTCCGCAGGGCCTTTCCCGAGGCTCGCCAGGCCGATTCGATCGGAACGACCGGTATGGTAGCCGTCCGGGGGAATGTGCGAAACCTCGCGCAGTTGCGCGGCCGCGACCGGCGGAAGACCTATTTGGGGGCGGCGGGAGGAATGAGGTGTTCATTGATCATTTTCTTGAGTTGTTCCCGCGCGATCTCGCTGGTCCGCCCGGCGTGTGGGTCAGCAGCGATTGACTCCAGGAGTCTTCGGGTTTCCTCTGGCCGGTGAAACGGCGTGTTCCTCGTCTTGGGCGCGACATAAAAATACGCCAACATGAGACGAGGCCAGTAGGGATTTTCAGGGTCGTCGATAACCTGGAGCAGTTGATGCTCCGCGTCGGGCAGATCGTCGAGCATGTACTTGCAGGTGCTGAGGTAGACGCGAGTGCCGACTTTCGAGGATCGTGTCGCGATACGTAGCGCCGCCTGGAGCGGCTTGAGGGCGGCCTGGTATTCCTTGGCCTGGGTCAGTTCCTGTCCGCGTGACTGAAGTTGCCCGGCGTAAACCTCCGTTATCACGAGGGCCAGGAGCGGCGCGAGTGGAACCAGGACCCACGCATGGGCCGGACGAGGTTTCCACTTCATTACCAGGAGGCCGTGAAGGACGGCAAGCGAATAGGCGGGAATCCACAGGAACGGTAAACGCGACAGTGCAGCGACCGTCGCGATCGCTGCCAGGGCCGCTCCAAGGTACTTCGTGGGCTGCTTGATCCTCGGTTCTCGCAAGCTGCGAAGGAGCATAACGAGTGAAAGAGCGAGACCGAACAGCCAAACCTCTGAAATGAACATCTCTTGAAAAGTCGGAAAGCCCTGATCTCCATTCCACCCGTAGAGATTGGCCAGCGACAGGCGGATGGAGCGAAGGTCCAGCACAACATGGCTGAGTATTGATATCCCCGCGACCAGATAGAGAATCGGATTCTTGACGCGCCCAAGGGCAAGTAGGAACAGGGCGCAAAGTGTCACTGTAGTAATCAGCCAGGGCTGATTCGTCACGGAATGAGTTGAAAACCTGCCCGGGGCCAGGAGCAACAGCATCCACTCAGAAATGTCGATCAAGTGGGCGAACAGGACCATCAGGCCGATCCACATGAGGCCCAGAAAGCGGCCTGGTGGACGAGACTTGGGGCCCGCCGCAAGGGTCAGGCCGACGAGTGTATGACCGATCGTCGCCATATGCTGATTCTCATTTTCAGTACTGCAAAGTGCGATTCCGAGTGCGGGGCAGTCCTGTGTGCCCACTTCGTTCGTGCCTAAAGTGTCGGATGCCTGACGGGGGGCACTCGAATCTCAAATGATACCGGCAGCCGAATCCGGGGTCAGGCTCTTCATTGCTTGGACACTACCCGGTCAGGCCAATCTTCCCCCTCTACGGTGTCCATTCCTCGAAGACCGGCACAATTTCGTTTCAAGAAGCCCAAGAACGCGACCATATGACTGACTCCTTTATGGCGTCAAAGGCTTCCGCGAGCCGGACTGACTTTCATGAACCTGGCCGGAATCTAAATGCTTAGCGACAGGCCATTTATCAGGTCGATATATGGGTATGCCGGTCTCGGTTTCTTGATGCTCGTCGGGCATTCATGCGGCCGGCGCGCGTAGAATCAGCAGGAGCGCCTGGTCGCCCAGGGGAGATGGTCCATTGTCAACCGAGGATGCCGGAATGCCCGCCCAGCTCGGGCGCGACGAGATAGCGGCCGTCGAGACGCTTGCCCAAAGCAGGAAGCGAATCACGGAAGAGCTCTCGAAGTCGATCGTGGGTCAGGAAGAGGTTCTCGA
>CAZCGF010000080.1:3861-16704 GCA_964498115.1 uncultured Planctomycetaceae bacterium
GTGCTCGCGACGCAGAACCCCATTGAGCAGGAGGGCACCTATTCGTTGCCCGAGGCGCAGCTCGACCGCTTCATGTTCAAGATTCTCGTGGGCTATCCGAGCGAAGAGGAAGAGCTTCGGATCATCAGCCTCACGACCTCGGGCGGCGAGACTCCGTTGCAGCGCATTTTCAACAGCGACGACATTCTGGCTATTCAGGATATTGTCCGTCGCGTGCCCTGCGGGGACCATGTCATGCGTTATGCGATGCGCCTGGCACGCAGCTCGCGTCCACAGGAGCCCGGCACACCGCAGTTCATTCGGGATTACGTAAGCTGGGGCGCCGGTCCCCGCGCATCTCAGTACCTGGTCATTGCGGCCAAGGCCCGCGCCATCCTCCACGGCAGATTTCACGTCACGGTTGAAGACATCACGTCCGTGGCGCATCCGGTGCTTCGACACCGGCTCGTGACGAATTTCAACGCCGAGGCCGACGCGGTCGCGACGGACGACCTCGTGGCTCGACTGATCAGAGAGACACCGAAGGATGCAACTCCGGCACTGGACGCGGTGGGAGCTGATCGTGTCTTGAATCGATCGTGATGATGGGGGAGGACTCGCCGCGTGGTACAGTCGACCGAGAGCTTTCGAAGGTATCTCGATCCGCAGGTATTGGCCCGAATCGGTGGGCTTGATCTGCGTGCGAGATTGCTTGTCCGCGGATTTCTGAGCGGGATGCATCGATCTCCTTCCCACGGATTCTCGGTGGAGTTCGCCGAACATCGGAAATATGCCCAGGGGGACGATCTGCGATTCCTCGACTGGAAAGTCTACGGCCGGACCGACAAGCATTACATCAAAGAATACGAGATGGAGTCGAATCTTCAGCTCCTTCTGGCTGTCGACTGCTCGGAATCCATGGGCTACCGCTCGGCCGACTCAGCCTGGTCGAAGTTCGACTATGCCACCACGCTGGCGGCTTCAATCTCCTACCTTGCATTGCGCCAGGCGGACTCCGTCTCTCTGGCGACGTTTGATTCCAAAACTCACCGGACCAGTCGCGGGTCGAATAATCCAGCCAAGTGGAAGTCCATCGTTCACGAGCTGGCGGCGGCCACCACCGTCGGTCGAACTTCGTTTCGCCACGCGCTGGATGAGCTGGCTGAAAGCACGCATGAGCGGCATCTCATTGTGATCATCAGCGACTTCCTGGGACCGATGGAGGAAATTGCGGCCGGCCTCAAGCACATGCGTTACCGCCGACACGAGCCGCTTGTTATGCAGGTTCTCGATCGCGCAGAGATGACCTTCCCCTTCAAAACACCGACACGTCTGGTCGGCCTCGAAGAGAAGGACATCATGCGCGTCGAGCCTCGAGTCATGCGCGAAGCGTACCTGACCGCTTTGCGCTCATTCATGACGGAGCTGCGCCGGCGATGTCACGACCAGCAGGCGGACTACGCCGCGTTCGATACGAGTAATCCCGTCGGTGGTGCACTGGGAACATACCTCGCGGCGAGGGCCTCACGGGTTCGGCGGTAGCGCGCCGTGCCAAGGCGCGTTGACGGTGAAGGGCGGTAAGCACGCAGGCGATTGCCGCGCAGAATGGGAGCGAGCGTGTCGTTTGTTCACACAGGATTGATGATTGCGGCCGCGGGCTTGGCTGGAGTCCCGCTCCTGATCCATCTTCTCAGTCGCCGCGCCTATCGCACGGAGCCCTGGGCTGCCATGCAGTTCCTGGCCGCGGCTCAGACCGTCACGCGCCGTCGGCTGCGAATCGAGCAGTGGCTGCTATTGGCCCTTCGGATCCTCACAGTTCTCCTGGTGGGCCTGGCGCTGAGCCGACCCTTTCTCGCCTCGTCATCCGTCATCGGGGCGTTCGGTCATGCCGCCGAGTCCAAAGTCATCGTGCTGGACGACAGTCTGTCCATGCGGGCCCGACGAGACGACGGTGCTTCCTCCTTTGAGGCCGGACTGGGCGTTGCCCGACGAATTGTCGATTCCTCGGATGCGCGGGATGCGATCGGCCTGGTCCTGGCGTCCGCTCCCGCGAGAAGCGTGATTCAGCGCTGCACGCGCGATCATCAGGCGGTGCGGTCGGCCCTGGACGCGCTGCAATGCTCCCTCAGGATGAACGACTTAAGCGGCGCGTTGGAGAGCGCCGCTGCAAACCTCGATACGGGAGACGATCCGTCAGGATCGCGAAGCTGCTACGTGATTACCGACATGACCGCCGGCGCTTTCGCACATGGCGGTCAGGCGGAGGCCACATCATCGGCTTCGATCGCGAAAGTCGGCGAATCCGTCGATCGGCTGATCGTCCTGGATGTCGGGCCGAAAGCTCGGCGAAATCTCTCGATTAAGGGGCTTAATCGGATCAGCCAGGTGATTGGCTCAAAGCGTCCTGCCACCTATTCCCTGGAACTCGCCAACGAATCCGATGAGGTCGTCAATTCCCTGACGGTTTCGATCGGGCTGGATGGCGTCACGACGAGGAAACTACAGCTCGAGCAGATCGGACCCTGGCAGACTGTGGTGGAGGAGTTTGAGTTGACGCTGAATGTGCCGGGACCGCACAGGATCGTCGCGAGAATTGAGAATGCCGAAGATGGGCTGCCCGAGGATGATGTTCGCTTCCTCGCGGTGGATGTCGTCAATGAGATGCGCGTTCTGTGCGTGCAGGATGTCCCGACTTCCAATGCAGAGGCGGAGCCGTTGTTCTATGTCCGGGCGGCCTTGGGTGGCTCCGATTCGGGCGACGATCGAGATCGGGTTTGGATTCGTACATGCTCCGCGCATGGCCTCGCGTCGGAGGTGCTGTCGAATTACGAGGTCGTGATTCTCGGTGACCTGCCACGCATCAGCGTCGAGACGGGCCGGAGGCTTCAGCAATTCGTGGTGGCCGGTGGTGGATTAATCATTGTTCTGGCAGAGAGGGCGGCACCGGAGGGTTACTCGGTTCATCGCGAAGGCGTTGCTATGTGGCTGCCCGTGCAGCCGGGTGCCGTCGTAAGAGCGGCCAATCCCGCCCAGGCTCTTGGTTATCAACTGGCCGATCCGCACAATTTCGCGCTGCGTGATTTTGGTGACAACCCGGTGGGGGGGCTTCAGCGTGCTAACGTCACTGCGTACCGGGAGGCGCAAATAGCTGGCAAGCCCGGTTTGCAGACGCTGCTTGCTTTTTCAGATGGTGCGCCTGCGCTGGTCCAACAGCGGGTCGGACGAGGCTTGGTCCTTTGCTGGCTCACCAGTATCGACATGTCATGGACTAACTTGCCAGGAAAGCCTGATTTTGTGCCGCTGATGCTCAATCTCGCACACGTCGCTGCGTCGGGTGCATCCCGGGAAGTGAACACGATGATCGGCCGGGACGTCGCTTGGACTTTTCCCATGGAGTCGGCAGGCGATCAATTCCCGGTTGTTACGCCCGCCGGCCATTCGCATCAATCCGGATTGCTTGCTGACGTGGGCTCCGCCGTCTTGACCGTTGAGAAGGTGGACGAGTCCGGCTTCTACACCGCTGGTGCGGGTGCACTACGTCGCCTGGCGGCTGTGAACAGCGATACGGGTGACAGCGACTTGTCACGCGCCTCGGTCGAGCAGGTTCGGCGAGCTTTCGGCGCCAACGTCGAAATCGTCGCGGAGGCTGGGATTGCGTCGGCGATCCGCCGGGCCGCGCCGCCAAGAGAATTCGCCCAATTCATGATGATCTGTCTGCTTGCAGTGGTCGTCGTTGAGACCATTGTCGGAACGGTACTTGGCGGCGTGCGATGAACGAAGTGATTCACTGGTTGCTGGGTCTCGATCAAATCAGACTCGACGACTCCGCGCCGATTTCGTTTCGCTTCGGAACGCCTCCTGCGCCGTGGATCATGCTCTTCGGAGCATTGATCACCTCAGTCGTTGTAGCGATGTCTTATCGTCGCTATGAACTGCCCGGCCTCTTGCGTTGGCTTCTGGGATTCTTGCGATTCGGCATCATCATGAGTGTCCTTTTCGTCTGCGGGCAGCCGCTTCTTGTTTTGAGCCGGGTACGCACCGAGCCCAGCTTTGTAGGCATTCTCATCGATGAGTCCGCAAGCATGTCGAACTCGGACCGGCTTAAATCGCAGACCGGCTTCGCCAACGGGGTCAACCGGTGGAGCGCGGCGGTGGAAGCGCTCGCGTCAGATGGCGGGCTTATGAAAAGGCTCGTCCAACGACATCAACTGGGTCTCTGGGGGTTTGGACGATCCGCTGCCGCACTAGGTCTCGGAATTGAAGAACCGGGGATGTCAAAAGTCGCCGAAATCCTGGGCGATATCTCGCCCGAGCAGGATCAAACGGATATACCGCGGGCCGTCCGGCAGGTGCTTCACGAATCTCAGGGACGCCGCGGCGCGGGCCTCATTCTCATCAGCGACGGTTCGCAGACTGAGCTAGACGACCTTGAGCCGATCATTTCGCTGGCCCGATCTCGCTCACTTCCGATCCATGTCCTTGCCGTCGGTTCGCCTGAGCCTCGTCGTGATCTGGCGATCACTTCACTTTGGGCTCCGGAGGAAGTCTTCCTGCGAGATACTGTCTCCGTTCATTACGAGGGCACGGCGAGGGCAGTCACGCAGCCCGTGGAATTAATGATTGAGCTTCGCGATGAGGGGGATGGTGAACTTCTCGTTTCGCAGACGCAGCTTCTTCCTTCAGGCGAGGCGGAGTTTGCGGGTGAACTGCAGTTCGCGCCGGGCGTGAAGGGTCGAAGAGGCTTGGTCGTTCGAGTGGTTCCGTTGCCGGACGAGGAGATCATCGAAAACAACGAGGCACGAACCGGCATCAATGCCCACGACGAGAAGATAGGGGTTCTTTATGTCGAGAAACAGCCGCGGTTTGAGTACCGGTACCTCAAGAATCTGATCCTTCGCGAACAGAATATTGAAAGCAGTTGCCTTCTCCTCGATGCATCTCCGGGCTTTCCGCCAGAGGGGTCCCGACCGATTCGGCGTTTTCCGGACAGCATCGAGAAGCTCGGGCATTACGACGTGATTATCCTCGGAGACGTTGATCTACGGGCGAATTGGATTGCGCCGGCACAATTGACGATGCTGGCGGACTATGTCTCCGTGCAGGGAGCAGGAATAGCGTTCCTCGCAGGTGAGCACTTCATGCCCGCCGCGTTGGAGCGTACGCCTTTGGAGAAGATCCTGCCGGTCGTGATTGAACGGGGGCGATCGTCAACCAGTTCAAGCACGTTGACCGCGGACTATCTGCCGGAACTGACGACGGACGGTCGAGCGAATCCGATCTTTCGGCTGGAGCGTGAGGCCGAAGCGAACGAACAGACGTTTCGAGGCATGCCGGGCTTCTACTGGTTTGCCAAGGTCGCCCGGGCGCAGTTCGGCGCCACGGTTCTCGCAGTTCACCCAACTGCATCAACGCAGGCAGGTCCCTTGCCATTGGCCGTTTTGGGTAGATACGGGGCGGGGAGGACCTTCTTCCTTGGCACGGACGAACTATGGCGATGGCGACAATACTCCGGAGATTCTTACTACGAGAGTATCTGGCTGCAGATCATTCACACGCTTGCCCGTGGTCGAAAGCTCGGTACCGCGACGCCCTGGCAGCTCCAAACGGATCGTCGACGTTACGAGCTTGGTCAGGAGGTGAGGATTTCTCTGGCGTGCACTGAGTCCGGCCCGTCGGCTCAGGGGACGGATCTGGAAGTGTGGGTCAAAGACGCCCATGGAGCGCCAGAGGCTCGCGTGCAGCTTCGGCCCGTCGAAGGATCTGATCGAGAATGGGAAGGTCGATTCGTGCCGACCTCGGAGGGCAGCCTATTCCTCACGATGAGTGTCCCGGGTCACACTTACCAGCCGAGCGTGCTGAGTCGCTCCATTGTCGTCGAGCGACTTAACCCCGAGATGTCCCGTCGAGAGGCTAATCACGAGTATCTGCAACGCATCGCCGCCGGGACCGGGGGAGTGTTTCGTCGACTCAGCGACGGCTACCTGGACCTGGCCGAGATCATTCCCGACCGAAGTGTTCAGATTGCGGACGACATTGAGGAGCCGATCTGGGATTCTCGATTGATGTTCGCGCTCCTGATGATCATGTTGACCTCCGAATGGGCCATACGCCGATGGAAGGGGGTCGCATGAGACGGGAGCCGGACATTGCTGATGCTCCCAAATCGGCGGCACAGACCCTTCGGGCGATCAAGGGTCTGCGTCTGCGGTTGCGCGTTTTTCTCTCCGTGGATGCCATGGGCCGCCTGCTGACCGCGACCATTGCGATCGGTTTGATCATCGCAACTCTGGACTGGTTGGTGCGGTTTCCCGACTTCGTGAGGCTGTGCATCTTGTTGCTGGGCGCCGGGATCGCGGCCGTATGGGCGTGCCGGAAGATTGCCCGGCCGCTGCTCCAGCCGATTCCGCTCGATCAACTCGCCCTCGGGCTGAAAGGACTGCCCGCTGGAATGCGCGATGAGTTGGCCAGCGCCGTCTCGTATCTTCGCGGGGCAGGGGACGGCTCAGCGGAACTGTGGCGGCGCGTCTTCGAACAAGTCGGCGGGGCTGCGGAGCTGCTACAGCGGAGTCGGCTTCTGAATCATGGCGGACTCATTCGGACTTCCGCTGCGTTGGCGGCGAGTATCCTTCCAGTTGCGGCTTTCGTCTGGATTGACCCCGGCGCGGCCGCCATCGGCGTCGCGCGGGTGTTTCACCCCTTGGGAGGCGATGAGTGGCCGCGAAGTCGGCAAATCGAGCCCTTGACTGCGGATGCCGTCGTCGCGGTCGGCGAATCGTTCACAGCCCAGATGCGACTTACCCGAGGTGACAAGCCGAACGTCCGTGCCTATCTCCACTGGGCACTTGGCAATGAAAAAAAGCAGCGCACGCTTATGAGGCGCGATGCGGACGGCATCTATAGGCTGGTCTTAGACAACCTTCGCCTGCCGGTTCGATACTACTTCGTCGCCGGCGACGACGATACCTCTGAGCACGCAAGCCTGATTCGCGTCGTTCAGCGACCTGAAATTGAGTCGATCACCATGGACGCCTCGCCGCCCGCTTACGCCCAACACCTGCCGACTTTTCGCGACTCACTGGACGACCGCGTCGCAGAGGTTCTCGAGGGCAGTCTGGTTGCAATCGCGGTTCGCGCCAGTAAACAGACGGCGACCGATGCTGAGTCAACGATTCGTACCCTTAATGATGCCGGCGAATCGCGCGAATGGCCGTTGGTTCAGTCCGACGACGGGCGGCTCCGGGTTGAATTCGAGGCGCGGGAGCCGGTGCGATTTGACGTTTCATTGATTGACCGGAACGGGCTTCGATCTCGCGGCGGTGAGATGTATCAATTGGTCGTCAGGTTGGACGAGTCCCCGTTGGTCTCAATTGTGCAACCGGAAAGCGTCATTGAGGTCACCGCCGACGCCGTCATCGCTATGCGCATCAAGGCGACCGACGATGTTGGCCTGCAATCGCTGACCTTGTATGCCTCCAGGAACAATGCCCCGCCCACCCTCATTGCCGAGCTCATTGGCGACGCGTCCGGGCAGATCACTCAGCCGCGTGAGCTGACAGCGGAGCATGACTTGTCGCTCAAGGCGCTCAGCGCGACCATCGACGACACCATCGAATACTACGCTGAGGCTCGCGACGCTTATCTCCACGACGGACGGATGCACGATCCTGTCCGATCTCCGGTTGGCCGCATTCGTGTCGTATCGTCGGCCCGGATCGGCGAGAAGCTTCGGCTCGATCTATTGAGTGTTCGTGAACAGCTGCGCAGACTCATGACCAGCACTCAAGGCTCCATGAAGCGTACCGCGGCACTGGAGGTGGGGCCTGCCGCCGATGTTCCGCTTTCGGATACGCAAAAGGCCGATGCGCGACAACTGGCATCCGATCTGGACCGACTCGGAGCGGCCTCCCAGGCATCCGCGGAGACGCTGGCTCTTATCTATCAGGAAGCACTGCGCAACAGCGAAAGCCAGTCGAGTACGGCTCAACAGGCTCGTCGCCTGGCCGGCAGATTAATGAGAGAGTCTTTGCCCTCCGCGCGACAGGCGCAGGAGTCGGCCTTTAAGGCGGCGGAGTCTCCAGGGACCTCAGCGCAACTCGCGGGGCTTCGAGCCGCTTCCGCCGCCCAGCAGGAATTCGTCGATTCGCTCCGTTCCGTTCTTTCTGAGTTGGAGCGGTGGAATCAGTACGACGACCTCGTCAGGCAGTTGCGCGACGTACTCGATCGCCAGGAGTCGCTAGAGCGGGAATTCGCGTCAAGCGCCGCTCCATCTGCTGAATCGGGTGAGTCGGCAGAGACCGATGAGGAGCAGCGGCGTGTCGGGGCCGCGCTTTCTCAATCGCTATTGCGCTCCGACGCGGCGGACCTTCTTGTCGCGATGGACGCCTTTGCTCAGAAAAAAGAAACCGCCGATCGCCTCGCCGCAGAATCGGTGCGGGCTGCCTTGGTCGTGGCAAGTCAGGAGGGTGTGCTCGAGCGAATGGACGAGGCCGTCGGCGCGGGACAGGCCGGCCAGTTCGCCAGAGCTGTTGAGCACCAGCGAAATGCCGCGGCTGGGCTTCGAGCCATGCTTTCAGCGCTCGACTCAAAGCCGGACCGCGAGCTCGCGGAACTTTCGCGAGACCTGAAGAACATCCTCGCCCGGCTGGATCGAATCATTGCAAGTCAACAAACATTGATCGATCGGACCCGAGCCGCGGCCGCGGAGGCTGATCCGACCGAGGAGTATGAGGTGCTCGCGGATCGGCAGTACAGTTTGCAGTCAACAGCCGGCAGTCTACAGAATCTGCTCAAGGCCGAGCAGCCGGACGCCCGATCGGTCGGCGAGCATGTCCGGCGCGGCAGGAAGGAAATGGGCGCGGCCTCACTTCGCCTGGAATCGCTGTCCGGCGAGGAGGCGGGCGCGCATCAACTTGCGGCCAAGGATGCGCTTGAGGCGGCGAAGGATGAACTGCTGCGCATTGAGAATCGTGTGGATGAAGAGATTGGCCAGCGATCGCTCGATGCGATGATCGAAGCGCTGCGTGACGTTCGCGCCAAGGAGCAGGCGATCCGTGCCGAGACCTCCGACATCGCCGCGCGCGCGAACACCGACGGCGATCTGACCCGGCCGGACATGTTCAGGCTTGCCCGACTTGGAAAGCTCCAACTCGAGCTGGCTGAGCCGATTCGGCCTCTGGTTGAGAAGCTCGGGGAAAACGTAGTTTATTCGCATGTCCTGACCGGAGTCGTCGGGCGCGTCGAAAAGGCGGCATCGCTGTTGTCGGGTTACCAGGTACGTTCGTCATTGCTTGAGGAAGACCGGATCATCCGCGATCTGGGTTGGTTGATTGATTCTGTTGATGAGAATGAACGGGCGAACGATCCAACGTTTGTCCAGGATTCTGTCGATGCCGGCGGCGGCGCGGCAGGGCAACCGACCGCAAGCAAGCCGGTGCCGAAGCTCGCAGAGTTGAAGGTTTTGCGAGCCATGCAGGCTGATGTCAAAGAGCAAACTGCCTCGCTGGCCCAGGAACTACCGGAGGCTGACCGGCGAACGGAGACTCACATCCGTCAGATAGAATTGCTTGGCGTGGCACAATCGGAGATTCAGGGACTCGCTGCGCAAATGATCGCCGATGCCGAGAAGGAGGCCGAGAGCAAATGACAGCCGCTTCCCTCATGCTCATCTTTCTGGTGGCGCCGTTCCAAGGCGATCAGCAGCCCACTACGGCTGCTCAGCCTGAGCCGGTACTGCCGACGACTCGACCCTCGGACATCGTGGACCCGGAACTGGTGCGACGGCTTTTGGGTGGGCAGTCCACCTCTGTTGACACGGTAGATGAGACCCTTGCAAAGCTCGATCGGGCGACTGATTTACTCACTCGACAACACGATGCGGGAGTGAAGACGCAGGAGGCCCAACAGGAGGTGATCGCCGGCCTCGATAAGCTGATTGAAGAAGCACGGAAGAATCGCGCAGCATCGCGCGGTGGGAATAAGTCGAAGCGCCGACGCGAAGAGCGGCCCGGACAGCGTCAGTCCTCGTCGCGCCGCGCCTCAGGCTCAGCAGCGCCGCACCCGACAGGGGAGGGTGAGGGAAGCAAGCCGGCACAGGGTCCGGATGCCGACAAGAAAAAGCAGGGCCGCTCGGTTCAGGGAGAGTTGACGCGGGGATGGGGCTTCCTTCCGCAGCGCGATCGCGAGGAAATCGCCCAGGGGTTCGACGAGCAATTCATGGAGAAATATCGGGAGGAGATAAGGCAGTATTATCGCACACTCGCCGAGCAGGCACGGATGGCGCATGAAAATGACTGACGAGATTCAATCAGATAAGTCATCCCGCTACGTGCGGATGTGCGTAGCCGCGTTGACGCTCCTGATGCTCATCTCTGCGCCGGTGGCCGCTCAGCCAGCCGAACAGCCCGCGCCGACCCGACAAATGAAGCGCATTTCCGACGACGGCGCTTCCTCATCGCAAATGCAGGAGTCCATCCATCGCGGGCTGGAGTGGCTTGCTCGTCGACAGGAGAAGGACGGCTCTTTCGGGTCGGACTCACAGTACGGTCGGCACGTGGGCATCACGGCGCTGGCGTGCCTGGCCTTCATGAGTGAGGGCAGCGTACCCGGCCGCGGTCGATACGCCGGGAACATCGACGCAGGCCTCCAATTCATTCTCAACTCCGCCTCAGAGCAATCAGGTCTGGTCGCTGCCGAGACTTCCTATGGGCCGATGTACGGGCACGGCTTCGCCACGCTCTTCCTCGGAGAGGTCTACGGCATGTCCAACCGCCCTGACCTGCGTGAGAAGCTTCAAAAAGCAGTCTCTCTCATCGTGCGAACGCAGAATGATCAGGGCGGCTGGCGATACCACCCGGTCAAGGCAGACGCAGATCTTTCCGTCACCATCTGCCAGATCATGGCTCTTCGATCAGCGCGCAATGCCGGCATCGCCGTGCCAAAAAGCACGATCGACCGCGCCATCAAGTATGTTCAGGATAGCCAGAATCCCGACGGCGGCTTTCGTTACATGCTCGATTCGGCAGGCTCGATGTTCGCCCGATCGGCAGCGGGCGTTGCGGCGCTTTTTTACGCCGGCATCTACGATGACGAATCCATCCGCACCGGATTGGCTTATCTGGAGAAGTTCACGCCCGGCAAAGCGCAGGAGCAGACGCACTATTTCTACGGTCATTACTATGCTGCCCAGGCGATGTATCTCGCCGGCGGCAAGTCCTGGAAGAAGTGGTGGCCCGCGATTCGAGATGAGCTCATTGAGAAGCAGACCGATGAAGGCTATTGGCACGGACAGGCCGGCAGCGAATACGGAACCGCCATGGCGCTGATCATCCTTCAAATACCCAAGCAGACGCTGCCGATCTTTCAGAAGTGAGGCCGTCGCGGTGCAATCAACATGATGATGACGACGTACCTTCTATCACTCCTATTGGCTACGGGATCGGTCGGACAGACCAAGCAGGCCGCCGTGGTACAGTCCATCGATGGAACAGTCTACCAGGCCGATGTCGCCTCCATCGCTGCGCCGGACTCACTGTTGTGCCATGGAAAGGACGGAGCCGATTCGAAAATCGCCTGGGAAGACATCGACGTCGTACGGGTCGGGAAATCGCCCGCCCCGAACGCCCATGGTGCCTGGGTGGTCTTGCTGCATACCGGAGATCGCATTCATGGAGAGATCGTCGGAGGCGACACAAAGCGGCTTCACCTGAAGCACGCCATATTGGGCGAGTTGGACATCGCGCTTACCGAGATATCTCGGGTTCAGCGGGTCGGGGAAGCCGCGACAACCGAACCCATGGCCGGCGAAGAAGACCTGCTTCAACTGACAAACGGCGACTTTCTCCGTGGAGCCGTTGCAGGTTGTGGGAGTTCCGGACTCACCTTTTTTGACGGCAAGAGAGATCGGGAGTTTCGCTGGGCGGACATCGCGGGCCTGCAATTGGCCGCTCTTTCCCGTCGGCCGGGCTCGGGCCTTCGGTGGATCGTCACGCTAACCGACGGCACATCGCTGGTGGGGACGGCTTTTCAGAATGAGAGTGGTTCCTTATCAATCAAGACTGTGTTGGACCGGAAAATGTTCGCTCCCATCGATCAGTTGGTTTCGATCGAGCCAATCGGCGGGCGGCGCACCTGGCTCAGCATGATGGAGCCCGCGGAGTACAAGGCCACGCCTTACTTTGACATTCGCTGGGGCTTTGAGCGGGATCGCAATGTCGTCGGCGGGCCATTGTGCGTCGCGGGCGAGACATACGCCCGGGGAATTGGTCTGCACTCGGCGTGCCGAATCTCCTACGCACTCGACAAACGGTTTCGACAATTTCGCGCGGCCGTCGCCTTGGATGACACCGCCGGACCGCTCGGCGATGCAGATGTCCGCATCCTGATTGATGGTCGGCTACTCGTGGAGCTGGAACACGTCAGGAAAAATGAGGCCCTCAGACTCGTCGATGTGGACGTGAGCGGCGGCGAGACGCTGACGATCGAGATTGGTTTCGGCGACCGCGGCGATGTACAGGACCGGGTGAATCTGCTCAACGCGGCGCTGATTGGGAAGTAGCATCCGGTTTGGACATGTTCCTGAGGTAGTTCAAGACATCTGTCCCCGCTCTTCTCCATTTCTCGTCTTCGGGCGAGGACGCGAGTTGCTCGGCAGCCGTTCGAGCGATCTCAAGCTTTCCCGCGAATAGCGCCGCCCGCGTCAGAAGGTATACTCCCACCGCGGATGCCTTGACGTCTCTCGGCAGATCACCGACCGCCAGCATGACCGCCCGGCTTTCGTCGCTCCGGGGCTGCGAACGGCTTAGCGCAGCATCCGACGACCCGAGAATTGTCATGAGGTTGTCAAACCCAACATCTTCTATTTCCACA
>CAZCGF010000081.1:0-16681 GCA_964498115.1 uncultured Planctomycetaceae bacterium
AGGGCAACATTCCCTTTGCGATTCTGACTGCGAACGAGTACGCGGAGATCGAGGACCCGAGCAAACTGAAGCTGCTTGCGACCGCGGTGAATGAGGCGGGCAAGACATCGCGTCATGGGCATATCGTCGTCAAGGCAAAATCTCACTTAAAGGTCATCAAGGACTGCGAGGGAAAGCGGTTCGCATTCGGCAAGCACCATGATCTTCTCTCCGACTATGCGGCACGGGACGCGCTGGTGAAGGCGGGCGTGCCGATCGACAAGATTCTCCCCGAACTCGTGCCGACGACCGTCGCGCTGCCGGTTGAAGGCCGACTCTACTGCGGCGACTCGGTGCCGGGCCTGATCGTTTGGGATCTGACGATCAACGCCGGCGTTATAGACGAAATCGCGTTTAGCAAGCTGCCCGAGACCGGCGGAAATCCGATTACCGGCGTCTCCCGCGACCAGTTCGAGATCGTCGGAGAGACGGCCGAAGTTCCGGAGATGGTCGTCGTCGCGGGCCCGAGCGCAGACCCTGATATGACCGAATCGCTGAAATCCTATCTGCTCAACGAGGCTAAGAGCGACGAGGCGGTCTGTAAGCAGCTCGGCATCAAAGGTTTCGCGCCTGCCGATCCGGCCGCCTACGAGGCGTCGCGTTTGCTGATTCCAAAATCCTAATGCGTTGCGGTTGGCCGGCCCCGGTCGGAATGGACCGCAGGGCATTGTCGATTCATCAATGACATGACTTCCGACGCATCCACGTCCGAATCCGGCACACGGTCCCGCAAGCCTCGAAGCGATCCGGCATGGTCCGAACTGGATGACGAGGCACTGCTCGATATTCGGTTCTGCGATCTGGGCATTTCGATACGGGGCGGCGAACTCGAGTCGCGCATCCGCGAGGTGACGCGCGAGTTGGCGGCCGGCCAGTTGTCATTTCGGCCCCATTACTGGCTCTCAGACGAATGGTTCACTCCGGACGGCGTTGCCGGCGTGGCGATCCCTTTTTATCTGGCTCATCCACGGTTGATCAAACTGGAAGAGCGGCAGATGCTCGAGGCGGAGGGCGGCGCGCGCGATTGGTGCCTGCGCATCCTTCGGCACGAGATCGGGCACGCAATCGACAACGCTTATCGCCTGCACCGTCTGAAGAGTTGGCGACAAGTGTTCGGCAAGGCCTCGGTTCCCTATCCGGATTTTTATCAGCCGCGGCCGTTTAGTCGCAGGTACGTATTGCATCTCGATTCCTGGTATGCCCAGAGTCATCCGGTTGAGGACTTCGCGGAAACGTTTGCGGTCTGGCTCACACCGGGATCCAACTGGCGGGCGCGATACGCGGGGTGGCCCGCGCTGAAGAAACTGGAATACGTCGATCGGCTGATGAGCCAGATCGGCAGCGCCCCACCGAAGCTGACCAAAAAAACGCAGGTGGATCACATTCGCAATCTGCGCATCACGCTCCGCGAGCACTACGAGCAGAAACGGGCTCGCTACGGCGCGGATTACCCTGATTTCTATGATCGCGACCTGCGAAAGCTGTTTACGGATTCGCAGGACCCTTCCAGCGGAGAACTGGCCGAGCGATTTCTCCGTCGACATCGAAAATCGATACGCGGACTTGTGGCAAGGTGGACCGGAGAGTATCAGTACCGGATCGATCAGGTTCTGGCGGAGATGCTTCGACGTTGCAAGGAGCTTAAGCTGCGAGTTCGCAAGAGCGAGGAAGAGACTCGACTTGAGGCCGTGATTCTTCTGACCGTGCAGACGATGAACTATCTACACAGCGGATATCATCAGATCGCCTTATGAAGAAGCTTCGTATCCTGGCCATGATGGACGAAGACCTTGTTCCGCCCGACTCCGTCGAGGGGATCAGCGACAAGGAAATGTCGCCGTGGAAGATGGAGTACGACGTGCTGGTCACGCTGCGGGAACTGGGCCACGAAACGCAGGCGCTGGGGGTGGGCAGCAAGCTCGGCGAAATCGGCGATGCGATCAAGAAGTTCAAACCTGACATCGTGTTCAACCTGCTAGAGGAGTTTCGCGGCCGCGGGACTTATGTACCTTACGTCCTGGGCTACTTTGAGCTGATTGGGCAGGCCTACACCGGCTGCAATCCACGCGGACTGGTGCTTGCGGACAACAAGGCCCTGTCCAAAAAGATCCTGCGACATCATCGCATCCCTGTGCCCGACTTCGCCGTGTTCCCGCGCGGCAAGCGCGTGAAGCGTCCGAGCCGATTGCAATTCCCGCTGATCGTGAAGTCGGTCGCTGAGCATGGATCGGTGGGCATCTCGCAGGCGTCGGTGGTGAATGACGACGACAAGCTGGCGGAGCGGGTGGAGTTCATCCACGATCAGCATCAGTCGGAGGCGATGGCGGAGGAGTACATCGACGGACGCGAGCTGTACGTGGGCATCCTTGGGAACGGCCGTGTCAGCACGCTGCCCATCTGGGAGATGCAGTTCGAGAACCTCGCTGACGGGGCCCTTCCGATTGCAACCGACAAGGTGAAATGGGATCTGCGCTATCAAAAGGAGCGCGGCATCACCACAAACGCCGCCGGGCAACTCACTGAGGCGATGATGCGGCAAATGACGCGTCTCTGCCGGCGCGCCTATCGGGCACTGAATCAGAGCGGATACGCGCGGATGGATTTGCGCCTGGCGCCGGATGGAAAAGTGTATCTCCTGGAATCCAATCCGAATCCAAACCTGTCATTCGGGGAGGACTTCTCCGAATCCGCCGAGAGCATGAACATTCGATATGATCAGCTCATCCAGCGCATCGTGAAGCTCGGCCTGCAATATCACGCCGAGCGGCATTAGGGCAATCCTGATTCCGCGTCACATACATTCAGCCGCCCTTCCCATTCTTTGCATTGCGTGACCTTCAGGCATAGACTCCCGCTTATCGCGGTCATGGATCGGCCGCCGCCCTTCCAGACCCTCTGTCAGGGAGTTCATCATGGGCAGATCAATCATCATCACGGTTCTTGCGCTTACGGCATGCGGTTGCCAGAGCTTTTCGCATCGTATCGACGCCGGTTCGGTCGAGGATCGACTCGCGGCGATTGAGTCAAGCAGATTGCGCGGGCCGAGCGATTCTTCGGCGAACGACAACATTGGCGACATGGCCGCGGCGACGGTCGACCCGGCAGCCAAGCCGCTCGTGCTGACCAATCGGCCTGCGCCGCGCAGCGTGCGGATCGCCGTCGCGCGGGACAGCGCCGTTCGTTCGCTCTCACGACCACTGGTGATGGCTGATCTGGGCGACACGCCTATGGAGGGCGACTCCACGGAGCACGTCGAACTGGCCAATTCGACCCCGTCGACCGATGAATACAGTCGCAGTTCGCCGCTGGCTTCGTTCTGGGATACGGTCAAGCGCGATGTCAAGGCGATGCCGTCAGATCTTTGGCGAGACACCAAGCGCGTGTATGCCAACCCGGTGAATCTGGTCATACTCGGCGGCACGCTGGGCGGGTCGATCGCGATCAAGGAGTCGGGCGTGGATCGGTCGGTCGAGCACCACTTTAATCGTCGAAACGACTTTCAACCGGCGCATCATCATATGAACGAAGATTGGCGCGACGCCTTCGGCGCCATCGGCAATCCCGGCACGCATTTCGCATTGGCCGGCCTCTGGTATCTGATCGGCCAGCAGTCGATGGACGACAAGACCTATGAAGTCGGAAAGACGCTCTTCTCGGCCTTGATGATCAACGGCCTTACCGTCATGGTCGGCCAAGCCGCATCGTCCGATCGGGCGCCGAATGGGGAGCGCGGCACTTTGCCATCTGGCCATACTTCCAGCAGCTTCGTGGTGGCCAGCGTCCTGCACCAGGCTTACGGCCACGCGGTGGGCGCGCCGCTTTACGCGCTTGCCACGCTCGTCGCACACGAACGCGTCGAGGACGGCGAGCATTACTTTTCTGACGTGGTCATGGGCGGCGTGCTTGGTCTCGTCGTCGGCCACAGCGTCGCCAGCGGACGCGATCCCGAGTTTTTCGGGTGGAAGATTCTCCCCTACGCAAGCACACAGGGCGGTGCGGGAGTCGCCTTCGTGAAGACGCTGGACTAGCCGCGGCGGGATACCAAACGGACTCGGGGTCCGCGAAATCTAATTAATACGCGGTGGAGCTAATCGCCTTCCGGAGGGGCCGGCGGTTCATCATCCGGCGCGGCCGGCTCGTGCGGCCCGCGTCGGCGCGGTCCACCGCGATCTTCGCCCGGTGGTCCGTCACCGCGGAATCGTCGCGGGCCCGGGCCATCGGGGCCGAACCGATCCAATTCATCAGGGCCTCCGCCCGGGAAGTCGGGGCGGACATCGCCCTCTTTGATGCGCTTGATGCGCTCGGCGATGCGGTCCTCAAGGTGGAGCTTTTCTTCGTCGAAACGCCGGCGCTGCTCGGCGAGGCGCCGCTGCTGCTCGGCGAGGCGCTCTTCGAAGTCTCGCAATCGGAACTCCATACGCTCCTGAAACAGCTCGACCTGGCTGCGGACGATCTGCGCGATCTCCGTTTCGATCGCGGCCTGTTTCGCCGGATCATCCTTCGCCTTGCGGTATTGATCGCTGAGTTCGTGCAGGCGCTCCTGATTCTTGAACTCTCGAATGATGGTGTCGGCCAGCTCCGGGCGACGCTCGCGCAGCTTGAAGTACTCGATCGCCACCGGGGCCATGCGTCGGATCAGCATCTCGAAACGCCGGGGGTTTTTCGATTCCAGGTCGGCGAGACGGTCGAAGCGCTCCGGGAACTTATCGCGAACGAGTTCCATGATCTTGTCGATCATCTCCGGCGGAATCGGTCGATCCATCAATCGGTCTTCCCCCCCACCGCGCCGATCACGCCAACGGGCGCGCGGACCGTTTTCGCGGAATCTACCTCGCGGCCCGTCACCGGATCGATCGAAGTTCTCTCGAGGCCTGCCGGGCGGCGCATCCTGAGGTTGCGCCGCTCCGACAGCGCGCTCGGACGGAGAAAGAAAAAGGACGAGGGTGAGCGCGCACATTGCACTCACCGAGTATCGCTGTAGCCCGTGTCGTGTCGTTGTCATTTGTGTGTCCCGGTCAATCCATCGCTTTGCGGCACCGATCATGAAGACCCGTTTTCACCGGGGGCCCGGTCAGTGTCATCGTCCAATGCTTCATCCATGAGTTCGAAGAGTGACGCGCCGCTTACTCCCCAATTTGCCTGGGCGGACCACGTCTCAAGATCGGTTAAGTCGTCGTCGAGTGCCGTCACGTGGGTGATCCCCTCTCTGGAGGCCTCGGGCAGACTGGGAATGGGATCGCGTTCGGCTATCGCAGCTGGAGCGGATGGCGTTGTCATGGCGGCCCGGTAGCCGACGAGAACGCAAAGCGCGATCAGTGCGGCGGCGGCGGCCACACCCTGCCAGACTCTCCATGCGCTTCTGGGGCGGCGGGCGCGGGAAGCGAGCATCGCCTCGTGCGCGGCCGATTTCGCCCGGGCCACGGCGGAGGCGGACGGCGCAGGCGTTGAGTAGACCGCGAGCCACTTTTCGTGCTCTGCGATTTCCTCGTGCATCTTTCTTTCTTGCTCGGTCACGCCCATTTACTCCTCAGCGCCGACGGTCTCGTCGCAGGCGCTGTCTGTATCGCTTTGCCCGGCCGTCATGATCGCCCGCAACTTGCCCAATCCGCGATGTCCGCGGGCCAGGGCCGTTCCCAGTGGAACGCCGGTGCTCTCGGCAATCTCCTTGAATGACATCTGCGAAAAATGTCGCAGCATCACAACTTCTCGCTCGGCATCGGGCAGCTTGAGCATCGCCGCTCCGAGTGCGTCCATTTCTTCAGCCCGCTGGAGGGCCGCATCCACCGGTTCGACCTCCGAACCGATTCTCGCGATGCCGCCGGGGTCGCCGCCACGTTCGTCGTCATCCGGGTCGCCGGCGACGCTCAAGAACTTCGGACCCCGGCGAATTCGCCGAAGCCGGTCGCGGGCGAGATTGGCGGCGATCCGGAAAAACCATGCCTCGAATCGACCGTCATGCTGATATGCCGAAATCGTCCGGACGAGCCGGATGAAGACTTCCTGCATCAAATCCTCGGCATCGTGCCGGGAGCCGGTCATTCGATAGAGGAAACCAAAGAGCCGATCGGCATAAGAGTCGATGATCCGGTCCAGGCATGAGGTATCCCCCTTTTGGGCTCCGGCTATTGCCCGATCAAGCGCCTCGACGTCCATCGATCCTCTATTCAGCCAAACGTCCATCCAGGCGGCCGATTGCCGCCATTTGGGGGCAATCGTAACCGTTTTGCGGGGCTCATGTTATCGGAACATGGGCCATTTTGCGGACTGGAGAGGGGCTCGCCTTGCGTTTTCGGGTGATCCGCCTAAACTGTGGGGCTTCCGAGTGTGTCCAACGACGAGAGTTTTTCAGGTGCCTTATGCCTCGAGTTTGTCATTTCACCGGTAAGCGAACCACCAGCGGTCGGCAGTATACCCATCGCGGCAAGGCCAAGTACTTGGGCGGCGTCGGCACCAAGGTCACCGGCAAGACCAAGCGCAAGTTCAAGCCGAATATCCAGCGCGTTCGTGCGGTCATCGACGGTCGCATCTGCCGGATCAAGGTTTCCACGAAGGCCATCCGCATGGGACTTATCGTGAAGCCAATGAAGCGGAACTGGAAAGCCCCTGCAGCCGCCGCTGAGGCCTGATCGACGGCCGGCCGCACTCTCTCATTTTGCCTCTCAATAGAATGCCGAGTAAATTGAACGCGATGATTGCGCGCGTGGGATTCCATTTTGCGCGGCAATCGGGAGAAGCTCGGCATGAGTGAAAAAATCACGACCGATGAGGTGCGGCACATCGCCCATCTCGCGCGGCTGAAGCTGAGCGAGGAGGAAATCTCGCGCTTCGGGTCGCAGCTCGATTCAATCCTTGGATACGTGCGCAAGCTGGACGAAGTCGATACGACGAACGTTGAGCCGACCGCCCACCCCCTGCCGGTCTGCAACGTCTTCAGGGATGACACGCCTGCGACTTCGCTGACGCCTGATGCGGCGCTGGCGAATGCACCCGCGAGCGACACCCCGTTCTTCAAGGTACCCAAGGTTCTCGATCAGGAGACTGCATGAGCACCTCAGCCGTGCAGCGCGTTTCGTCGGCACTGGATCGCCTGAAGAGGCTCAATCCGCAGCTTAATGCCTGCATCAGCATCCTCGATGACGATGCGGGCAAGCGCGCAGCCAAGCTCGACGCGGCGCAGCCGTCCGGGCCCCTCTTCGGCCAGCCGGTGGTCCTCAAGGACAACATTTGCACCCGCTCCGGCAGGACGACCTGCGGCTCGAAGATTCTCGAAAACTACCGAAGTCCTTACGACGCGCATGTCGTTGAGCAACTGGAAAAGGCCGGCGCCGTCATCGTCGCCAAGACAATTCTCGACGAATTCGCGATGGGAAGCTCGACCGAGAATTCGGCCTTTTCCCCGGCGAGAAACCCGTGGAATCCCGAGTATGTGCCCGGCGGTTCGTCAGGTGGGTCCATTGTCGCAGTCGCAGCGAGAATGGTTCCCTATGCCTTCGGCAGCGAAACAGGTGGATCAATCCGCCAGCCCGCCAGCCTGTGCGGCGTGACCGGTCTGAAGCCGACTTACGGCCGTGTCTCGCGCTACGGCCTGGTCGCCTTCGGCAGCAGCCTCGATCAGATCGGCCCCGTCGCCGTGGATGTCAAAGGCGTGGCACGGCTGCTCGGCGTCGTTGCCGGCCGAGATGTGCGCGACGCCACCAGCGTCGACGAGCCCGTTGCGGACTACGAGGCGTTGCTCGACCAGTCGCCGGGAAAGATGCGAATCGGCTATGCCCGCGAATACTTCGGCGAGGGGCTTCACCCCGAGACGCGCCGCGCCGTAGAGGCGGCGATCGAGGCGTATCGCAAGCTCGGCGCGGAGGTGCACGAAGTCTCGCTGCCGCACAGCGCCTATACGATTGCCTGTTATTACCTCATCTGCACCGCCGAGGCGTCCAGCAATCTTGCCCGATTCGACGGGGTCCGTTACGGCCATCGGACCTCGAACCAGACGGACTACATTGATATGTACAGCGCTTCGCGCGACGAGGGATTCGGCGCGGAGGTCAAGCGGCGAATCATGCTCGGGACTTATGCCCTGTCGAGCGGGTATTACGATGCCTATTACCTCAAGGCACTGAAGGTCCGTACGCTCATCAAGCAGGACTTCGTCGATGCGTTCAAGAAATGCGACGTCATTTTGTCGCCGACGACGCCGACGCCTGCCTTCAAGTTCGGTGAGAAATCCGACGATCCGCTGGCGATGTACCTGGCTGACATCTACAACTGCGCCGCCAATCTGGCCGGCATTCCGGCCATCTCAATTCCCTGCGGCTTTACCGAGTCGGGCCTGCCGATCGGGCTTCAATTCATGGGTCCGCATTTCGCCGAGGGGCGGCTTCTGCAGATCGCCCATCAATTCCAGAAATCGACGGACTTCCACGAGAAGGCCCCCCCTATTAGCTGAGCGTGCCGGTTTCTCCCGGATCTTTCTTGACCGATGCGGGCCTCATTGCTATTCTTCCCTAACAAGCGCTTGTTCGGAGCAGCCCAATGCCCGATGTCATCGAAGATCGAAAGACCCAGATTCATCACGCCGCCTGTAAGCTCTTCCACGAGCAGGGTTTCCACGGCACGTCCATCCGTGACATTGCCGAGCGCGTCGGAATGCTCGGAGGCAGCCTTTACAGCCACATCTCCAGCAAGGACGAGATCCTCTGGGAAATCGTGGATGCCGCGGCTGACCGGTTCTTCTCCGCCCTGCGGCCCATTGTCGATTCGCAGCTCGGCACTCTTCAAAAGCTTAAGGCGGCGATCGTTGCGCATGTCGGGGTGATCGCCGGGGATATGGACGCGGCAGCCGTCTACACCGTCGAGTGGCGACACCTGGCCCCGGATCGACGCGCCGCCTTCACCAAGCGCCGAGATGAATATGAATTGATGTTTCGCTCGCTGGTGCGCGAGGCGATCCATTCGCGATACATCGCAGCACCGGATGAAACGACGGCGACGCTTTTTATTCTCTCTGTTCTCAATTGGATGTTCACCTGGTACCGGCCTGACGGCCCGATGACGCCGGAGGATGTCGGCCGCTGGATGTCCGAGTACATATTCGACGGTCTTCGACGGCGCACCGCCTGACGACAGGAGCACGATCAATGGTTCAAGTCACCGAAAAGTGGACGAACGACCGGCCCGGCGACGCGGGCTACGAGGAGCGACTCGCCGCCTTCGAGGCGCGCGTGGCCGAAGGGGACAAGGTTGAGCCCGGCGACTGGATGCCGAGGGACTACCGCGACCAGCTCATTCGCCTGATCCACGTCCACGCGAACAGCGAGATTTGCGGCGCGCTGCCCGAGGGCACGTGGATTCCGCACGCACCGAGCCTCAAGCGGAAGCTTGCGCTCGTCGCGAAGGTGCAGGACGAAGTCGGCCACGGCCAGCTTCTCTACCGCGCAGCCGAAACGCTCGGTAAGCCGCGCGAAGAGATGATCGACGAACTCATCAGCGGCAAGGCGAAATACTCCAACGTCTTCCATTATCCTGCCGAGACCTGGGCCGACGTCTGCGTCATTGCGTGGCTCATTGACGCCGCAGCGATCGTCAATCAGGCGATGATGGCCGAAGGGTCGTATGGCCCCTATGCCCGGGCATTGAAGCGCATCTGCTACGAGGAGGCGTTTCACCTGACGCACGGCTACGACATGTGCATCTCGCTGGCGACGGGCACGCCGGTGCAGCGGGCGATGCTGCAGGACGCCGTCAATCGCTGGTGGAAGCCGATCATGATGTTCCACGGCCCCAGCGACAAGGAGTCGAAGCATACGCAGCAACTGATGCGCTGGCGGATCAAGCTCAAGACGAATGACGAGCAGCGCCAGGAGTTCCTGCGGAAGTACCTGCCGAAGATGTTCAACCTCGGCCTGAAGGTGCCGGCGGAGTGGGATTTGCGCTTTGATGAGAAGTCGAAGACCTGGCTGTACAACGAGCCGGACTGGGAGGAATTCAAAACCGTCGTGCGCGGCAGCGGCCCGGTCAGCGCGAAACGACTTGAGACGCGGCGACTGGCGCACGAGCAGGGACGATGGATCCGCGAGGCGCTCAGTGCGGCCGCGGCTGGGAAGAGAGTGCCCCTGCCGCCGACGGCGAACGTCGGATAGCGATAACGAAGGAGAGTGGTGGGCAGTGCCCGCCCTACGGAATATGGACAGCCAGTGGCCCATTTTTGAAGTGTTTCATCAGGCGTCGCGCGGCGAGCCGCATGTGCACGTCGGCGCCGTGCATGCGCCGGATGGCGAGACGGCGATCATGCTGGCCAAGGAGCAGTTCGGCCGACGCCAGGCGTGCGTGAATATCTGGGTCGTGCCGGCAGAGGCAATCGTTGCCACGCAGTACGAAGACGCCGACTTGTTTGAGCACGGCACGGACAAGAGCTATCGCGAGGCTTTCGGGTACGAAACGACCAAGCGCGCCAAGGCCGTTGGGGACGCGGGCGAGATCTAGGCGGCGCAGAAGTGCGACTTTCAACCAGGCAATTGATCAAAGACTAATCATGACCACCATGACAGCACCCTCGAAACTCGACGCCGCGACGAAGTCCGCCGTCATTGACCTGCTCTATCGTCTTGCCGACGACGGCCTCATCATCGGCCATCGCAATTCGGAGTGGACCGGCATCGGCCCGATACTTGAAGAGGACATTGCCTTTTCGTCGATGGCCCAGGACAAGATGGGCCACGCCCTGGCTTTTTACCGATTGCTCCACGAACTCGGCGAGCCGGACCCGGAGCGCGTCACTTTTGAGCGCGGTCCCGAGGCGTTTCGTTGTTGCAGCCTCGTGGCGATGGAGTTCCTTTCCGCTGCTTCCGATCATGGCGACCTGTGCAACAACTCGGTGCGCGACGAGCTGCTGCATCGCGGGGACTGGTGCGGCAGCCTCGTGCGGCAATTTCTCTTTGCCGAGGCGGATGCCGTCCGTATGGCGGCGCTGGAGGACAGCAGCTTCGAGCCACTGGCCCATATTGCCCGAAAGCTGCGCGGCGAGATCAAGTACCACACTTTGCATGGCCGCCTGTTGATGGAGAAGCTCGGCCGGGCAACGCCGGAGAGCGGCCAGCGGTTGCAAGCGGCGCTGACGAAACTCTGGCCGCATGCGTTGGGCATTTTTGAGCCGACTCGCTTTGAGAGCGCGCTCGCGGCGGCGAAGATCTGTCCGCCGGAGTCTGAGCTGTGCGATCAGTGGCGATCTGAAGTGACGCCGCTCATCGCCAAGGCGGGCTTGAAGATCCCGGCCAACGCCACGCCGCACCACGGCGGGCGCGCGGGGAAGCACGGCCCGGAACTGGCGGCCGTGCTCGATGCGATGCAGCGGGTTTACAAACTTTCGCCGGGCGCGACGTGGTAACGGCTCGAAAGATTCTCATGAGACCGATCGAAGCGAATGCAGAGACCGACTTGGCCCGCGTATGGGAGGCGCTGGCCGGGGTCAGCGATCCGGAGATTCCGGTCGTCTCGGTCGTCGACCTCGGGATCATCGCTGGTGTAGAGATACTGCCTGACTCCGTTACGGTGCGAATGACCCCCACCTTCGCCGGTTGCCCCGCGCTGGACGTCATGCGAAATGATATCGCCCGGAGCCTGCGCGATGCGGGGTTTGAGTCGGTTCGCGTTGATGTCGTCTTCGATCCGCCGTGGAGCAGCGATCGAATCAGCGATGACGGACGGCGCAAGCTCAAGGAATTCGGCCTCGCCCCACCGGGCCCTGCCTGTCAGGGTGGATTGACAGAGAAAATGATCGCCCGCGTCTCATGCCCCCACTGCGATTCGGCGAATACGACGCTGGAGTCCATCTTCGGGCCGACGCTCTGCCGGGCCATCCATTATTGCAACGCATGCCGACAGTCATTTGAACAGTTCAAGCCCATCTGATTCACCGTCAAAACTTCCAATAGAGCGATGCCGCAAAGACGGCACTGCTGATCAGCCCCAGGATCATTCCGACGATCGCCATGCGCCGACCGGGAGCCTGCGGCCCCAGCTTCGAGCATCGCTGAAGGGCCACGAATCCGGTGAAGACGGCAGCAGGCCCCAGAAGCGGGAGGCAATATGTCGGGACGGAGAGAATGCCGAGGGTCAAGGCCGCCGTCGCCATGCCGCCCGACTCCGGCGAATGGTCGCTTGCTTCCTGCGCCCCTTCGATGGTGAAGGGCATGCCGCATCCCCTGCACATATCTGCATCGACCGACATTTCGCGGCTGCATCGTGGACACCGTACCGCCTGCGAGCCGTCTGCGCGTCGGACAATCTGCGGCGCCTTGGCGCCGGCGGTTGCGTAGGCGTGCATCGGCGTCGGGAGCTGGCCGTCGTCAACAATCTGGGCGCGCTCGGCGGCGACGCCGGTGTGATGATCGACGCGGGGAATGGTGAAGACACCGCCGCAGGTGGGACAACGGCCCTTCTGGCCGGACATGCCGTCGTTACCTTCGAGCACCGAACCGCAGCGTTCACAGGAAAATGAGAATCGAATACCCACCGGCATCGTGTACCGCGGCGGCGCAACCGTGCGGGCGACGGGCTCGGCAACGGTGTATCCTTCCAACTCAACGTGGAAACGCCGATCGCAATGCGGGCAGATCGCTTCATCGCCGTCGCCTGGCGCAGCGCGGCGTTCGAACGAAGCCTGACATGAGGGGCAAATGACTTTGACAGCCATCGGCGGGCATTCTACACGACGACGGCATGGCTATAAGCCGACGGTCAGGGATTGGTCGTCGTGGTGGTCGGCGGCGGAGTGGCGGTGGTCGAGCCGGTGAGGTTGTTGGTGGAGGTGCCGCTGTTGAAGCCGGGCTGGATGATGCTGCCGAGGACACCGGCATTGGGCAGGGTGCTGGCCGACGACGAGCTGCCTGAGCTGCCGCCGGAATCACCACTCGACGACGAGCCTCCGATGAGCGCGTTGACGAGGGCCTGAGTGAGGCCGAAGGGATTGTAGAATCCCGGGTTTCCGCCGAGGCCTACGGGCACAACGAAGTTAATGTTGGCGTTGCCGCTGAAGAAGCTGTAGGGATCGCAGCCAGCCGTGCCTACTGTTGAGGCGATGAGCAGAAGGGCCGCGAGTTTCAGAGTCGTCTTGCGTTTCGTCGGCATGGATCTCCCTCGTGAATGCAGTTCCATTCCGAGTTTTGATCGGACTGCCGGACGCCGTGCATAAGCAAATTATGGGCGGTGATCGAATACGGCCTTCACGATGGGGTTCTGGCCGCGCTGGTGCAATTGTCGCAGGGCGGATCGGTACTCGGACAGGCGAAATCTGCGGATCGGCAAGACCGATAAATCGATGCGACCTGAAGCGATCCATTTGAGCACGAGGTCGTAGGTGTGGATCGGCCCATCGGCGTCGGTTTCGATCTGGCGACCGTTCGCGCCGATCACTTCGAGTTCGTCGAACCACAGGGGCGTTGTGTCAACCAACGCGATGCCGGAGGTACCGACGAGGACGAGGGTGCCGCGGGTGCGCGTCCACTTGATTGCGTCGGTCATTCCGTTGCCTGAGCCGGTCGTGTCGTAGACGAGGTCGAATCCGCCGAGCAATGCCTGATTGCCGAAGCGCGCCGCCAGGCGCGTGCCGCCGACGCGCCGGGCGACGAGGTCATAGCGATCGGCCGGGGACATTTTTCGCGGCATGCGCAGCACATCACTGACGCCGAGCTTTCGGGCCAATTCAGCCTGGAACTCATGCCGCACGGCGATAGTGACCTGATTGTCGCATCCCAGGGCGCGGAGCGAGGCGACGATGCCCAGAGCGATGATGCCTGATCCGCAGACGAGAACTTGCTCGCCGGGTTTAGGAGTTCTGCGCAAGACGGCGTGCGCGGATGAGGCGATGGGGTCGAGCAGGACGGCCTGTTCGTCGGGGACAGCGTCGGGCACGGCGTGGAGCTGGGAGGTGTGGGCGACGAAATACTCGGCCCAGCTTCCGCCGGTTGTGCGATTAAGGCCGAGCAGGGCACGTGGTGGCAGCAGGCCGCTGCCGGCGCGCTCGCATTGGGAGGCGATACCGGCGGCGCAGAGGCGGCAGAGCGAGCCGTCGTCGGACGCGGCACAGCCGATGGCGGGATCGACGCAGACGCGCTGACCGACGGACCAGTCGCCGGCCGAGTCACCGACGGCGTCTATCACCGCGACGTTTTCGTGGCCGAGGATGGCGGGGAAACTGGCGAAGCGCTGGAGGATTGTCGCGGGGTGCTGGCGGAGCATGATGAGGCCGAGGTCGGTGCCGCAGATGCCGCCGAGCAGTGTTCGCAGTCTCACCCAACCGGGGCCGGGGATCGGTGGCACGGGGCGATCGACGAGCTTGAGCGGGGAGAGCGCGCCGTAGCATGCGGATGGGCGAAGCAGCGATGCTGCCTTGCAGATCGTCCATCGCCAGGGGGAGATGTGGTACTCCAGCGCCTTCATATCGCGGCGTAGTATAGGCGGAGACGGCGCGGATCACCGACGGTGAATAAAACAGGGGAAAGGATTAAACGGGGAACCGCACAGGGCGGCGAAGGGCGTTATGAGCCGGAGGCCAGGCGAAGCTGATCGCTGCGGGAGATGGTGGCGCCGGCGCGAACGGTTACCCGTTCGGAGGCGATTTGATGATCGCGGCCGAGTTGGGCGAGGACGCGGGAGAGGGTCTGCTGCTGAGCGGGCAAGGGACGACCATCAGGCCGAGTCGCGGAGAGGAGAATCTGAATCATTGAAGGATTCTCGGGATGCGGCTGCTGATAGCGCCAGGCATCGCTGCGGAAGAGACGGCCTTCGCCATCGATGCGCAGGTGATAGAAGCCACCGGCGTCGGGCGAGGCCTCGGCACGGACGCTGATCTCGGTCCACTGAGCGGGGCCGGAAGTGCGGCCACGCAGCGGCGTCACTGGAGAAAACTGAGCGAGCCACAGAAGCAGAAACGTTCCGCCGGTCATGGAGAGGACCAGAAGAATCAGTGTCTTGTAGTGGCGATTGTGGTGACGAGTGGAATCTGCGGCCATGAAATCCTCGACCGGCGGCGAAAACTGCCGAATGCCCTTGTTCATCGCTCGACTACTCTAATCATATCTATCGGTCTTGGCGAGGGCAGCGGATCGAGATTTTCCGGAAAAAAGTTGGGTATCAATGTTGATCCGCGTCGTTTGGCGTTGCGCGATTATCAGACGCGTTGCGCATCAGGTCGATCCGCCCCCCTTTTCCAGGAACACCGACCCGAATGTATAGGACGTGCGGCCGGAGAGCACGCGAGATCGCACAACCGAGCCACTCAAGAATGCGTGGAGCCGGGCCATCATTTGCCGAAATCGGCCGATTCCGAAGCACTGTGGCGCGGCCAGATATCGCTCGCCGGTGTCGACGAAATTGTCACCGCCCCGCAATGTGAGGCCGGAAGGCTCGATGAACTGGCGACGCACGTCCTGCGGGGTGTCGATCCGTCCGAAGGATTGCGGATTGGCGTAATCAAAGGTGTAGGCGACGGTCCCGCCGGGCCTGAGCACGCGAGCGACTTCGGCGTTGCACTCGACGCGGCCGGAGACGGGAAGATGCTCGAAGACGCAGACGGAAAAGATGTGATCGAAATACTCGTCGGGATAATCGAGGCGGGTCATGTCCATCTGCTTCGCGAACATGCGCCAGCCCATCTGTCTCGCGGTTTCCTCGGATCGTTTGCATAGGTCGGCTTGCAGGTCGATGGTGTGGACCTCGCAGCCGCGCGCCGCGAGGAAGCAGGTGAAGAGCGAGCCCGCCCCACCCATGTCGAGGACGCGCGCGGCCGGGCGCATGGGGGTGTTGGCGACGATCCATGCGATTTCCCAGAGGAGGAACCAGGGGATGCGGAGCTCGTCGGGATTGCCGGGGAACGGTTTATAGTCTTCGCCGCGATTGAGGTGCTCCCAGGCGCTGGGCCAGGCATCGACGTGGCCGTACCAGGAGGAGTACTTGGCGCCGTTGGCGTTCATGCGGCGGATCAGGCCGAACAGCTCGGTGAGCACTGCGCGGCACTCGGGTCGATCGAGATCGCTTCGAGCCATCGTCTTGCTGATTGATGTGTCGGGCATTTCGGGATTATGCGAGCGGGAACCTGGTTTGAGAATGGGGCTGGGGGAAACGTCGAAAAGTCGAAACGTCGAAACGTCGAAATGATGTGCGGCGGTGGGGTTGCGCGGGGGCATTCGTGAGTTCTCCTTTGATTTGCGATTGGCGGTACGGGGGGCGATGAATTTGAAGGTGAGATGAAGTGGGAGAAAAGGGCCGAGGGGCTGAGGGTGAATGCAGGATCGCGCTCGCTGCGGGATTGCTGGAATTCCATCGCCAAGCGGCAAGCCGCTTCGTTGATCGCGCGCAAGTGCTGCAAAATCGAAGGTGACATATAGTGACACAGCGGATTTTTTTCGATTGCAACTCTTGTGGCGGGCGTGTGTTGGGGCAGGTCGCGATTCCGGCGGTTTTTGGTGAAAACGGCGTGACACGCGGAGGGGCCAAGGTGACCAGGGTCCAAGAGGTCGAGTGTATTGGAATGTGCTTCGCGCGGGCATCGAGATTTCCATCGCCGGGCGTGTTTTGTTCGATCTCCAATTATTTACTCATAGCTTGATACTTGCTCATTGTTCTCTCGATGGGCTTGGTGTTCGCAGTA
>CAZCGF010000082.1:0-16606 GCA_964498115.1 uncultured Planctomycetaceae bacterium
ACCACCGGCATCGTCAACACGATGGGCGACGCCGCCCACCGCATCAACGGCATGATGAACTACTTCGGCGCCGCCACGCCCTCGATGGGCGAGGTTGACACCAGTAACTTCCTCGGCCTGCCGGTTGATGCCGATTCCGACGGCGTTGAAGACTGCATGGACGTCTGCCCCGGCACCGCGATCGGCGCCCCGGTCAATGCCGACGGCTGCTCGTTTGCCCAGCTCAATCCAGGCGGAACCGACTCCGACAATGACGGCGTCGGCGACGACCAGGACGGCTGCCCGAACGATCCCCTCAAGACCAGCCCCGGCACCTGCGGCTGCGGCGTGCCCGACACCGACCTGAACGGTAACGGCGTGGCCGACTGCAACGAATTGAACCTGTTCGTCTGCGGTCTCTGCGGACCGGGCGCCAGCGCGATGATGCCGTTCGCCGTGATCGGCCTGATCGTCGCCAAGCGCCGCCGACGCCGGGCCTAAGACCCACACCGACGACCCGACCCGCATCGGATCGTCAACATTGACTTGAATCAGCGGCGTCGCATCATGACTCATGGTGCGACGCCGCTTTCCTTTTTGGTGACGAACGCGCCCCTCGTCACATCGTCCGATGAAGCTCACGGCGACTGTAAAATCGCCTCGGCCACTCGCTCGGCAATCGCCTTCGCCGGCTCATCCTCGCCCACATCAATCCACCGCGCCGTGGGGAACTTGCGAAACCACGTCCGCTGATGCTTGGCCAGCCGCCGCGTGTGAATCTTGATCTGCTCGATCGCCTCCTCCAGCGTGCATCGCCCCTCAAGGTGCTCGATGATCTCCGCGTAGCCCACCGCCTGCCGCGCCTGGTGGCTCATCCGCGCCGGCTCGGCGACCAGTCGCCGCACCTCCTCAACCAGCCCCGCCTCGACCATTTCCCGCACCCGCGCATTGATCCGCCGCGAGTTCTCCTCCTTCTCTCGCCGAATGCCCACCACCGTCGCCGGGTAGCGCATCGTCTCCGCAGACCATTGCTGCTGCTGCTCGGACAGGGGCCGCCCAGTATGGTGCCAGACCTCCAGGGCCCGCTCGATGCGCTTCAGGTCGTTCGCGTGGATCCGCTCCGCCGCCGCCGGATCGACCTTCGCGAGCTCCGCGTGCAGGGCCGCCGTCCCCTCGCGCGCCGCCCGCTCGCGCAGCGCCACGCGAAACCCCTCGTCCGCCGAAGGCCCGTCGAACATCCCGTACATCAAGCCCATCAGGTAAAGCGGCGTCCCCGCCTGCGCCAGCACCGCCCGCCCGCGCCCGCGCATGTCGCCGATCGCCGCGTCCGCCATCTCCACGAATCGGGCAACGCTGAACGCCTCGCTCGGCTCGGCGACGTTGACCAGGTGGTGCCGCACGCGCGAAAGCTCGCCTTCCGTCGGCTTGGCTGTGCCGATGTCCATCCGCCGGTAAACCTGCATCGAATCGACGCTGAGAATCTCCGCCCCCAACCGCTCGGCCAGCTCCAGCCCCACCGCCGACTTCCCCGCCGCCGTCGTGCCGAGCAGCAGCACGAAAGGCCGCTCGGCCCTTCCGCCATTCGCCGTCGATTTCGTGTTGTTGTGCTCCGCCGTCATGTTCGATCGCCCATCCTCGCACGCCGGCGCGCAGACGTCGAGACAGGGCGCAATGATGATCGGAGTACCGGCCGGCAGAGAGCCCCAGCGGTTCTCCAGCGACCAGTTGCGCTCGGAATTTGACCGTCGGCGAGCCCAAATCCAAGGTGACATATAGTGACACAAGGTCCTCTGGGATCGTGCCAACACTCGTGGCGGGCACGAGTTGCGGCGATGCACATTTCGGGTGGTTTTTGAGCGAAAACGCCCTGAGACGCGCGGCCTAAAGCCCGGGGCGTACGGCCTGAGTCCTGAGGCGTTGGGTGTGAGGGCTCGGGCTACTCGATCTCTAACGGCTGGCATCGTGCGCTTCCTCGCGAGGCCCGGCTGCTTCGGCCTCCATTCATGCATGCTTGCTCCGCGCTCGCGCCTGAAACATGACCTGCCGCTGAGGAGCCGCTTTCGCACCGCCGCTATCTCGCGTTTTCTCCCGGCGAGCTTCACAAGATGCGGGTCATATCAACCAAAACCGGCGCGGACACCCACATCGCCCTCAAACTCCTCTCTTCCGGGCGTGTATCCCGTACCATCTCGGGCTAACATGCCGACCGGCGTGGTGCCTTCGGGAGAACGAACCCCGCATGATTTCGCAGACTGCCCAGTATGCGCTCCGCGCGATGGTCACGATCGCCTCCGAGGAGGGACCGGTCCTCGCCCGGCAGATCGCAAAGTCCACCTCGATTCCAAAACCATATCTTTCCACCGTTCTCCGCCTCGCCGTTCGTGCAGGCATCTTGCATTCCTCACGCGGGCGGGGGGGCGGCTTCGTCCTTGCACGGCCGGCAGAGCGTTTGACGCTTTTTGACATCGTTGCTGCATTTGACGATGTCGGGCAGGGGCCCCGGTGCCCGTTCGGTATGCCTCAGTGCAGCGATGCGCAGGCCTGCCCGATGCACGAAGTGTGGAAACCTGTGTCTCTGGGCTTTCGCAACATGCTGATGAAGACTTCATTGAGCGAACTCATCGTGAGGCGGAAGTCCCCATTGCAGAGCCAACTCAGGGCCCGTAAGTCTCGCAGCAAGAAAAAGCAGCGCTAGTGCCTGGGCCAGTTGCACTATAAAACGACAAAGATATACTCTTATGCGGTTTGTTGGGGACGCTGGCGGCGTGGGCCGCCCCCGGTCGGTTGCCACTTGAAGAATTCAAACCCCCGGCGTAGAACGGTCGCTCGCCATGTCTGACTTCTCAAATCAACATTGTCCCATCGACCGCGGAAATGATGCGCCCTCGCGGCGAGGTTTTGTCTCGACCGCCCTGATGATCGGCGGCGTCGCGGCGGGCTACGGTCTTGGGCTGTGGAACTTTCTGCAGTACCTCGTCCCGCTTCGACGGCAAACGCCCAAGCGCGAGATGTTCGTCGGAACGCTGGCCGATCTGAAGCTCGGCGCCAGTATCACCGTCAAGGACCCGCGCGGCGAGGAAATCGCCCTGGCGCGCGTCGCGGACGATCGAGAGAACCCCGCCGCCGGTTTCAAGGCCCTTTCCAGCAAGTGCCCGCACCTCGGCTGCCGCGTCCATTGGGACGCCGGCAAGGGTGAGTTCATCTGTCCCTGCCACAACGGCGTCTTCGACAAGAACGGCATTGCCGTTTCAGGCCCGCCGGCCAAGGAAAAAAAGAACCTTTCTACCTTCGAGGTCCGCGTCAATAAGGAAAACGGCTGGGTGTCGATCATGGTCTCCGGCGAGGGCCGCTATGGCGCATAACCCTTCAACGGACGGCGCGGTCCACGCTCGCTCTTCCGGCGGCCGACTCTGGCAGTTGCTCCCCCTCGACTGGGGCAAGGTGCAGGAAGTTACCAATGAGCCCGTGCCCGGCCATATCAAGCGATGGTGGTTCGCCCTCGGCGGCACGCCTGCTTACCTTTTTTTCATCCAACTGACCACCGGCATTCTGCTCTCGTTCTATTACGTTCCCTCGCCCGATCACGCCTACGAAAGCGTCTCGGCCATCACCAGCTCGGTCTCATTCGGCTGGTTCATTCGCAGCATCCACAAGTGGGCGTCGAACCTGATGATCATCACCGTGCTGCTGCACATGTGCCGCGTCTTCTTCTCGTGCGCCTTTCGCCATCCCCGCCAACTCAACTGGCTCGTCGGTTTCGGCCTGCTCCTCTGCACCTTCGTCATGGGCTTCACCGGCTATTCACTCGTCTATGAACAGCTCTCCTATTGGGGCATTACCGTCGCCACCGAACTGACCGCCACGGCTCCCCTGGTCGGCGAGGCCCTCGCCACCTTCATGAAGGGCGGCGAGAACATCGGCCCCAACACCCTCACCCGAATGTATAACCTGCACGTCGGAATCCTCCCCGTCACGATGATCCTCCTCATCGGCCTGCACATCGCCATCCTGAGGATTCACGGCGTCTCCGAGTTGTCCTTCGATGATCCGCGAGCCCGCGCATCAGAGGGCGTGCGCCTCGCTTCGACCCTGCCCGGTGTCAAGCTGCTGGCCCTCGCCGTCGCGCTGGCCTCGCTCGGCGCGATCGCCATGGCGGCCCTGAATCCCTGGCCCGTGCACATGATTGCCTACGAACTAACCAGCGAAAGCAGTCGCATCTTCTGGATCGTGGGCGCCGCGCTGCTCGCCACGACGGCCGTCCTGCTCCATCGCGGCCACACCTACGGCCTGCTGCTGTGGCTCTTTATCGCCATCCTCGCATTGGGCAAGCTGGTCTTCGATCTCGCCGTCAACGAAGCCGCCAATCAGGTCATATGGATCGTGGCCTCGTTGATCCTCGCCGTCAGCGTTGTCTACGGTGCGTCTCGCCACGGCCGCTTTATCGAGGGCAAGGGTGAAGACAAGCCGTTTAGCTTCTTCCCGGATCACCTCATCACCGAGCTGATGATCGGCACCTTGCTGCTCTTCCTGCTGACCCTTCTGTCGCTCGTCTTCCCGGCCACTCTCCACGAAAAGGCCAATCCCCTCGTTACCCCCGAGCACATCAAGCCGGAGTGGTATTTCTTCTTTCAGTTCCGACTGCTCAAGCTAACCGGCCTGAACACCGCCGTCTTTCTCACCGGCGCTCTCGTGGGCGTCATCGTCTTGTGGCCCTGGATTGACGTCGTCCTCGAGCGGCTCGCGCCCAAGAAGGACGTCGGCGTCTATGTCGGCATCGTCGCGTTCGTCCTCTTTTTGATACTCACCGTCTGGGAGGCCATGGTCTGATGTCGCTCAATACGAAGCGGATAGTCGTCTTTATCCTCGGCGTGGCGCTCTGCGTCGCCCTCATCATGGTTGCGGAGCTGGAAACGCGCAAGGGTCTGACGCCGGAAGAAATGCCGATGTCGACCCTGCTCACGATCGTTCCCGAGTCCAGCCGCGACTGCATCACCTGTCACACCGAGTCGACCCGCGGCATCGTCGATCACTGGCGCGGCAGCACCCACGCCGCCAAGGGCGTCGGCTGCGTCGAGTGCCACCAGGCCGAAGAGGCGGACGCCGATGGGTTTCAGCACTACGGTGCCCTGATCGCCACCGTCGTCAGTCCGCGCGACTGTTCGCGCTGCCACCCCACGGAATACAGCGAATTCGAACACAGCCACCACGCCGCCGCCGGAAACATCCTCGCCTCTCTCGACAACTTTCTCGCAGAGACCGTCGAGGGCAACCGCGGCTTCTTCAATCCCCATTCGCCGACCCCGGGCATGATGGAAGTCACCCAGGTCAACGGAATGGCCAGTTCAATGCTCGGTTGCAAGCAGTGCCACGGCAGCAAAGTGGCACTCGTCTCCACCGACGGCGGCCAGATCACCGTCGACGACCTCAAGCCCGACGCAACCGGCAAGCCCACTAACCTCGACGCCGTCGCCAAGATCAAAAAAGACAAGAACGGCAAGCCCGCCCTCCATCCGGATTCATGGCCGAATACAGGGATCGGTCGCCTGAATCTCGACGGCTCCCTCGGCTCGTGCAGCGCCTGTCACAGCCGGCACGACTTCTCTCCCCGGCGCGCCCGCCAGCCGGAGAACTGCGGCAAGTGTCACCTCGGCCCCGATCATCCCCAGAAGGAAATCTACGAAGAGTCCAAACACGGCGTGGCCTATCGCGATCTGCGCGAAAAGATGAATCTCGACTCCCCCAAGTGGGTCCTCGGCAAGGACTATTCGCAGGCCCCGACCTGCGCCACCTGCCACATGTCGGGCCATTCCAGAAACGGCGGCAAGGTCACCCACGACCCCGGCATCCGCATCTCCTGGACCAATCGTCCGCCAATCAGCCTCCTGCTCGACACCGATGTGAATGGAAAGGTCGTGACCGAGACCGATCCCGCAAAGCGGCAGGCATTGACCGCCCACACTTGGCAGAAGAAGCGCTCCAACATGCAGGAAGTCTGCTCGCACTGCCACACGCCCGACTACATCACCGGCTTCTACAAGCAGTACGACGATCTGGTGATTCTCTACAACGAGAAATTCGGCAAGCCCGGAACCGCCATCATGAAGTCTCTTCAGGACAACGGCCTGATCACCAAGGCCCAGTTCGACGAAAAGATCGAATGGACCTGGTTCTACCTCTGGCATCACGAAGGCCGTCGCGCCCGACACGGTGCCTCCATGATGGCGCCGGATTACACCCACTGGCACGGCATGTATGAGGTCGCCGACCGTTTCTACATGGAGCTGATTCCCGAGGCGCGCGAGATCACCGCTCACGCCGTCGAGGCCGGCAAGAAGGACGCCGCCGAAGCGGTCAACAAAGTGATCGACGAGATTCTCGCCCGGCCGGAGCACAAGTGGCTCGAGCAGGCCGAGCCCGATCGCAAGCTTCGTTACGCGACGGGATCGGACTCCTAGTCCCGCATATGCCGCTGGTGCAGTGCGGCAGAGGTGTTTGCCATGCATCAACTGGACCGACGAGACTTCCTGACGATCCTCGGCACGACCGCCGCCGGGACATACGGCATCACCGCGTTCTCCTGCGACCAGAAGCGCGAAGCGGGTCAGATCGCCGCCTCGCAACCCGACAGCATCTCTCCCTCCGACCTGACTTGGGGCAAGGCCCCGTGCCGATACTGCGGCACCGGCTGCGGCGTCGAAGTCGGCGTACACGATGGCAAGGTCATGGCCGTTCGCGGCGACGTCGCCAGCCCCGTCAACAGGGGCCTCCTCTGCGTCAAAGGCTATCACCTCCCCGGCATGCTCTACGGCCACGATCGACTCCAATATCCCATGCGCCGCGGCCCCGACGGCAAGCTCAGCCGCATCTCCTGGGACGAAGCGCTCGACCTCATCGCCGCGAAGTTCAAAGAGGCCCTGGACACAACCGGCCCCGACTCCGTCGGCGTCTACGGCTCCGGCCAATGGACGATCTTCGACGGCTACACAGCCCTGAAGTGGGTCAAGGGCGGCATGAAGAGCAACAACCTCGAGCCGAATGCCCGGCTCTGCATGGCCAGCGCCGTCATGGGCTTCGTCACCCAGTTCCAAAGCGACGAGCCGATGGGCTGCTACGACGACTTTGAGTTCGGCGACGACTTCATCCTGTGGGGCCATAACGCCGCCGAGATGCATCCCGTGCTCTTCTCCAGAATGCTCGAACGCAAGCGTCAAAGCCCCGGCGCGCGCATCATCGACCTCGCCACGCGCCGCACGCCGACCAGCGACTACGCCGACATGTACGTCGAGTTCATTCCCGGAAGCGATCTAGCCCTCGCCAACGGCATCCTCCACCTCCTTTGCAAGAAGAACAAGATTGACACAGCCTTCATCAAGGAAAACGTCGTCTTCAAGCGCGGTGAAGAAGACGTCGACAAGATCGGCTACGGTTGCTTCGGCGATCAGGCCGAGCACTACACCTTCGCCGACACCCCGCGCGACGCCACCTTCGACGACCTGCTGGCCTTCCTCGACGACTACACCCCCGAGGCCGTCAGCAAGATCAGCGGCGTCCCGGTCGCCCAGATCGAGGCCCTGGCCGACATCTACGGCGATCAATCCCGCGGCACCGTCAGCCTCTGGTGCATGGGCGTCAACCAGCACTACCGCGGCACCTGGATGAACAACCTCATCACCGATCTCCACCTGATCACCGGAAAGATCAGCAAGCCCGGCAGCAATCCCTTTTCCATCACCGGCCAACCCGCCGCCTGCGGCACCGTCCGCGAAGTCGGCACCCTCAACAACCGACTGCCCGCCGACATGGTCGTCACCAACCCGGAACATCGCGCCAAGGCCGAGAAGATCTGGGGTCTGCCCGAGGGCACCATCAACCCCAAGCCCGGCTATCACGCCGTCGACATGTTCCGCGCCCTCACTCGCGGCGACCTCAAAGCTCTTTGGATACAAACGACCAACCCCTGGGTGACCCTGCCGAATCTCAATCGCTTCAAGCGAACGCCCGGCGACGGCCGCTTCATCGTCGTCAGCGACATTTATCCCACGCCCACGACCGACGTCGCCGATCTCATCCTTCCCGCCGCTGCCTGGGTCGAGCGCGAAGGCTGCTTCGGCAATTCCGAACGCCGCACCCAGCAGTGGGACAAGCTGATCGATCCGCCCGGCGAGGCAAAGGAAGACGCCTGGCAGATGATCCAGGTCGCCAAACGCATGGGCATGGGCCATCTCTTCCCGTGGCCCGAGGATGACTGGCACAAGCCGATGTTCGAGGAGTATCGCAGCTTCGGCCTCGGCATCGGAAAGGACCTCGCCAGTTACGACCAGCTTCGATCGACGCGCGGCATGAAGTGGCCCGTCGTCGACGGCAAGGAAACGGACTATCGCTACGCCGCCGGCCACGACCCCTATGTCAAAAAGGCCAAAGGCGTCCATTTCTACAAGGCCCACGACTACGGCGACAGGGCCGCGATCTGGCTCCGCCCATACCATCCGCCGCCCGAGATACCCGACAAGGAGTTCCCATTCTGGCTCTGCACTGGTCGCGTGCTGGAGCAGTGGCACTCCGGTTCAATGACCCGGCGCGTCAAGCAGCTTCATCAGGCCGTCCCCAGCGCCTACGTCGAGCTCAACCGCGCCGACGCCATGGCGTTGGGCGTCAAGGCTCGCGACTGGGTCAAGCTCGTCAGCCGCCGCGGCGAGCTCAAGCTCCGCGTGGCCATCGACGGCCGCGGCAAGCCCCCGCGCGGCAGCGTCTTCGTTCCATTCTTCGATGAGGGCAAGCTGATCAACCTGTTGACCCTCGACACCATGTGCAACATCAGCAAACAGCCGGACTACAAGAAATGCGCAGTGAGAATCGAACGAACATGATTCGCCCGCCGGTTCCGCCCGGTTCGGTGGGGCGCGCCGGGCTGTTCCCGCTCATCGGCGTGGTGACGATCCTTGTCACCGGCTGCGATAAGCAGCCCTCGGCGAGCCGAACCGCCGCGAAGGTCCCCGCCGCACAGGCGACCGCAGGCTGGTCCCAGGTCCGCGCACTGCGCAGAGCCTTCGACGGCGCGCCACCGGTGATCCCGCACATGAAAATGGGAGCCGATTGCACCTCCTGCCACACACAGGCTGGCATTCAGTTCGGGGAAATGGGCTTTGCCCCGCCCATGCCGCATACCACCAGTCCGAATCCCGGTGTTTTCGCCCGCTGCGAGCAATGCCACGTCTACGC
Source organism: uncultured Planctomycetaceae bacterium (assembly GCA_964498115.1). Taxonomy (GTDB): domain Bacteria; phylum Planctomycetota; class Phycisphaerae; order UBA1845; family UTPLA1; genus UTPLA1. The sequence goes on from CAZCGF010000082.1 coordinate 9,199, forward strand.
CGAGGAAAAGGGGCTTTTTGTCGAAAACGGCTTCCAGCCGCTCAGGCAAGACCTTCGCAAAGGCCGCCGTGCGACCGAAATATCCCCGCCGACCATGCCGCATGCCGTGTTCATGAGGGAAAACTGCGCCGCATGTCACACCGGGCCCGCTGCCAGAGAGGAAATCAAATGCCCCCACCCTGAGCGAATCAGGTGCGGACAGTGCCATGTGCCCGTGATCGACAATTCTGACTTTTCACGAGCGGACAATGCATCATAATATACCCGCAAACTACTTCAGGAGACCAAGCACTCATGTCACCAGGCGACCAACTTCTCAACGTGTTCATCGACAGTGTGGGAGTCTTGCTCCAGGCGATCGTCGATTCAATTTTTGGCGCTTTTGTCGTCCCGTTCCTCGAAGCCATTGCCGCGGCGTTCGGCCTGATGTGATGATCGCCTCCGGCGAATCCTTCACGTGGGGCAACGTTGTGATGGCAGTGCTCTTCACCGTGAGCGTTACCGGCGCCGCGTTCGGGCAGGCTTCTTACGACTCGGCGTCCGACACCGCCGCCACCCAGCCCGCCGACAAGGAGCCGACGACTCAGCCCGCGCCTCCACCGCCGGGCTATCTCGATCTTCGATATGACGAGGACTACAGCTACCTCGACGGTCCCGAGGGCAGCTACCAAAAGGACCTCTTCGACCCCATCAAGCGGATACACATCACCGACGATCTCACCCTGAGCATCGGCGGCGAAGTCAAAGGGCGCCTCGAAGCGGAGACCAACACCACCTTCGGCAGCCGCGAGCCGGCCCAGGACACGTTCTTTCTCCATCGCAATGAGCTGCACGCCGATCTGAAGTACCGAAGGCTGGCCCGCGTTTTCATTCAGGGCATCAACGCCATGATCGAGGATCGCGACCTGCCGCTCCTGCCTGTTCACGAAAATCGGTTCGATGTCCATCAGGCCTTCTTCGATCTGCGATTCTTCGGAGAGGACGTGCCGCTCACACTGCGCTTCGGCCGCCAGGAACTCGCCTACGGCAAGGAGCGATTCGTCAGTCCGCTCGACTGGTCGAATACCCGGCGGCGCTTTGACGGCGTCAAGCTCTTCTACGAAAGCGAAAAGTTCGACATCGACTTCTTCTACACGCGCCCGATCGTCAACGACCTCTCCGAGGGCCTGAACCGCAAGCCCGACGAGTATCGCGCCGAGCAGCACTTCTACGGCATCTACTCCAAGTACAAGGGAGTCAAAGATCACTACATCGAGAATTACTTCTTCGCCCTGCGCGACACCGGCGACCTGACCAACGCCAATGGACGCGTCGGCGACAAATCGCTCTTCACCATGGGAGGGCGAGCCGGAGGCAGAGCGGGACAATTCGATTACGACGGCGAGTTGGCGGGTCAGTGGGGCAAGTTCGCCGGCGACACGATTCAGGCATGGCTGGCCGCGGTCGATGCCGGTTGGACGGCCAAAGTTCCGTGGAGCCCGCGAATCGGAGTCGGGTTCGATTTCGGAAGCGGCGATGAAGACCCCAACGACGGGATTCACCAGACGGCGGATCACCTATTCCCCTTGGGCCATGCCCACCTGGGCTACCTCGACGTCTTTGCCCGGCAGAATGTCCTGGCCTCAAACGTCAACCTGACCGCCAAGCCCCATGAAAAGGTGACGACGCGCCTCGCCTGGTACACCTTCTGGAACGATGAGGTGCGCGACGCCCTCTACAACCCCGGCGGCGGCATCACCCGGCGCGACCCATTCGGTAACTCCGGTCACGACGTCGGCAACGAGCTCGACCTCACCATCGGCATCACCCTCGACCGCCACACGTCGCTGCTCTTTGGCTACTCCCACTTCTGGGGAAACAACTACATCCGCTCCACCGGGCCCAGCCAGGACGCGGATTTGCTCTACTTTCAGTACTCGTTCAAGTTCTAACGATGGGCCATCAGGTGCGCACCGGTGGCGGCACAGTCGTCGCGGCTGTGTTTCCCCGGCCATTCGTCGGTCCGGGGTTCCGATGCAGTTCGTGAAAGGGACTAACGGCTGACCGACTCTTTATCGAGCGTCTTCCCGCCGACGCGCGCCGCCGTCCGCACCTGCCGCGGCGGCATCGCCCACGGCTGATTCGAGATCAGCTTCACGCGCATCAGGTTGAGGGCGACGTCCAGCTGAGGATCGACGTCCGGGTTCTCATCTTCCGGCAGCTTTTCGTCGTCCGGCTGGCTCGTCGGCCGTCGATCGAGAACTTCCTCGGGGATCGACTCGCCGCCCTTGCCCTTGAGCAGGTCGCGCTCACGGCGAAGTCGCAGAATCTTCGACGTCTCCTGCGGAATCACATCCACGACGACGTGCGGCTCAACGCCCCATTCCTTCGCACCGTCCAGATGATGCAGGCAATACCACGGATCGCCCGGCAGGTCGCTGTCATAGACGTAATAGTGAGCCGTCGTCAGCTTCAGGTACGCTCGGTTATCCGCGATCGGGATCAGGTTCTGCACGCTGCCCTTGCCGAACGACCGCGTTCCGACGATGCACGCCTGCTTCAGGCCAGACAGTGCCCCGGCCACGATCTCGCTGGCGCTCGCGCTGTACTCGTTCACCAGGATGATCAGCGGAAGATCGCCGTCCCTGTTCGGGTGCTTCGACGTGATCTCCATGTTCTGCTGCCGGCTGCGGCCCTTCGTCTTCACGATGGGCTCGTCCTCGCCGAGGAACAGTTCGCACATCTTCACGGCGCTCGTCAAGAGGCCGCCCGGGTTAAATCGCAGGTCGAGAATCAGACCGTTGCAGTCGTCATCCCGAAGCTGCTCCAGCGCTGCCTCAAGGTCTTCAACCGTCTTGTCCATGAACCCGCTCACGCGGACGTAGCCGATCTTCCGCTCCGGGTCGATGATGAAGTCCCAGCCCGTCGGTCGCCCGTCGTCCCGCGTATGACCGCGCACCGTTCGGAGCTTGATCTGCTGGCGAACCAGAGAGTAGTCGCGGGTCACCTCCGTCACCGGGTCCTTGATCGTCAGCTTGACCCGGCTGCCCGCCTCGCCGGTGATGAAAGTCACCGCCTGGTTGATCGTCATCTCCAGCGTGCTCTTGCCGTCGACTTCCAGGATCATGTCGCCCGGCTTGATTCCCGCCTTGTAGGCCGGCGAATCTTCCAGCGGCGTCTCCACCCGGATGTGCTTGCCGATATCCTGCGTGATCTGAATGCCCACGCCGACGAATTCGCCTCGCGTATGCTTGTTGAACTCCTCAACCTCCGCTGGCCAGATCACCGACGTGAACTCGTCCAGCGGCTCGAGCATGCCCGACACAAACTCATCCACCAGCACGCTTTCCGGCAGATTCAGTCCGCTCTCCCGGTTCGCCGCAAGGACGCGGTTGAAAAGCGACGTCACATCCTTCGCTCGAAGAGATGCCCGCGGCTCGACCCGGTTGCGCTTCAGCCCCTGCAGGCGGGCCGCGAAATGGCTCACCCGGTCATCATCGCTCAGCGTCGGAAACGTCTCGGAAATGCTCTTCGCCTCCGCCAGCAGGGTCAGGTGATCCAGACCCTCCGAGCAGAGCTTTTTGAAGTCGGGCTCCGTGACGTAGTCCTCGTCCATTCGATCGAGAATCTGTCCGATCGAGCTTGGCGTGACGTCCCGCAGATCGGTTCGCCAGTTCGACTTAGGACCGTACACAAAGTCCAGATGGGCGCGCTTGGCGCAGAACTTGTAACCGTCGGAGTACTTCGTCTCGTCAGGATAGAGCGTCTTCAGGTAGCTGTAGAGTACCAGCGCGTCCGACCACTCGTTCTTGCCCCGATGACTCTCAATTTCCGCGAGCACGTGCTCGACGATCTCGTCGAGCCACTTCTCCTCGCGAAACTCATCTTCGCTCTTGGCGTTGTACATCGCGCCCAGGGCATAGCTCAGGGCGCGGCTCCACTTGTAGCCGGGACTGTCCTTGTCGACGTCGTCTTCCTCATCATCCAGACCGACGTCGGCCTCTTCGTCCATTTCGTCAGACGGAGGCCGCTTAACTTTGGCCTTCACTTTCGCCTTCGCGGACTTGTCCGTTTTGGAATCTTCCTTCGCCGTCTTGTCAGACTTCGCCTTCTTCGTCGGGGCCTCCTTCGCCTCGACGATCATTTCCTTCGCCTTCCCAACGTAATAGTCGAAAGTGCGACTTCGAAGCCGCTCCCGGCTCGCCTCCAGCGACTTGGCCTCTTTCATCCATGAAATCGCCGAAACAACTTCACGGTTCCCCGGCTCAATCCGCTCCACCCGCTCGAGGGCCGGCAGTGCCGCCGCAAAGTCCCCGGCGAGGATCAGATCAGACCCCTTCAGCCAAAGCTCGCGAGCATCCCCGGACGCCAACCGGGGTTCGCCCGGCTCCGCCCATGCCACGCTCGTCGCGGCAATCACGGCCACTGAAAGGAGAAATGCGGCCGTCCGGCGTCGAGTGATGCTAAAAGGACTCATGAATGCTCCTGTTCCAAAAAACGGGCGCCTTGCACCCGCATCGACTTCTTCGGCCTTCCCGGGAACCTGGATTCGTCTGGAGCCGCTCGTAGGACCCCATATTCATCGACCGCCGCCAAATAACCCGCCTCCGGCAAACAATGCGGCGACCGCCGATTGTCGGGATTTTCGCCCTCATCCCTTACATAACGGCCAAATGCTTACCCGGTTCACACCTCACCAATTATATGTAATGCGATTACCGGGCACCAAGAATTCTGCCCCTGTCTCGGTTAAAGGTCCGACAAACCCTACACCCCGCCCCTCATCGCGGCGATGGGCCTTATTCGGGCCTGCCTTTCCATCCGCCAAGTGTACGATATGGATTCCCCCGGGGGCGAGAAATCAGGGCTGCTCAATCGCCTTTTGCAGGTCGTCAAAAACCTGGAACAACTGCGTAAGCCGCGTCAGTTTTAACAGGTGATGGATAAACGGCGGTGGCGAGACCAGCCGAATCTCTCCCTCGTTCTTGCGTGCCCGAAGATATCCCGAAACCAGCCCGCCCAGCCCCGTGGACTCGATGAAATCCAGCCCCGCCATGTCCACAACAATCAGCGGCTTCGGCTGCGACGCCACTTCGACGAGCTGATCCGTCAGCCGATCGGCGTGCTCCATCGTGCACGACCCGACAAGGCGCACAACGACGGCGCCCTGAAGCCGGTTCAAAGTCACCGAAAACGGCGTCTCCGTGAAGTCGGTCGATTTGTCGCCTGATTCGCCCGTTGTCATTGCTTGTTCAGTTTCACCAGTCGGACGCAGTTCCCCGTCACGCTGAATTGCACGTCGTCCAGATACGCGCGCATCAGCATAATCCCGCGACCGTGAGGCCGGTCGATGAATCCCGGTTGCGTCGGATCAGGGACTTCGTCCGGACAGAAGCCCTCCCCGTCGTCGGAAATCTCGATCTCGACCCGATCCTTCGTCACCAGGTATTTGATACGAATTTTTTTGTCGGGGTCGCACTTGTTGCCGTGACGAAACGCGTTCGTCATCGCTTCCTCAAGTGCCAGTTTGATCGCAAAGGCCGCGTTTTCGCAGTATCCGCACGCCGCAACATCCCGCAGGATGTCCTCCTCAGGCCCTTTGGCCGCGTGAAGATCATTCACGATCAGGATTTCTTTGAATTGCGTCAACCGATCCTTCCATGCAGCTATCGGTCTGCCCGGACAACCTCAACCCGTCCGGCTCGAAGCAAGGTGCAGACCGCCGATCTGGCGTGCCGCGGCCCGTGCCTTAGAAACTCGCCCGGGCCTTGTCCTGCGAGGGATGAATATCGAATATTTTGTTCAGCCGCGTGATCTTGAAGACTTCGTAGATCTGCGGATTGATGTCGCTGAGCTTCAGCTTCCCCTGCTTCTCTTCCACCCGCTTCTTCAAGGTGATCAACATGCCCAGCGCGGCGCTGGAAAGGTGCTCCACATTCTTGAATGATAGGAGCAGCTTCGTCGCCGGCGCGAACTCGACCACCTTGCCAAGCTCCTCCTGAATCTCGTGGATGCACAGCTCGTCGAGAATCTTCCGATCCGCGAATTCCACAAGTGACACACCGGAGAGATCGCTGACCTTGAGTCTCGTCACTTGCTCCGCCATATAATTACTCCCGACCCCCTTCATTTATCCCGTAATCCATCGTCAATTCTTATTCTAGCCCGCCATCCACCGCACGCCAACTCCGCCGCCGCGACCAGATCGACGCCCCCATGGCCCTGCGGACCCCGGTTTCACCGGCCCAAATCCTACGCAGCAAGCTTGTCAGTTTCAAAGAAAGGGCCGGGGTTGTGTCCCTGCGCCGAAGGACGGAGAATCCGCTCCCTCAGACTCATTAACAAGACGCACCCGTATCGAGTGCGAGGAGGTTTTCACATCCATGCCCGGTAAATCATCCGCTCCCTTTCGTCATCTGTTCACGGCCTCGTTGGCCCTGGCCCTGTTCGCTGTCCGGCTTGCCTCGGCGCAGACGCCGCCGACTGACACACTCACCCCGCGCGACGTCGCCGCCCTGCGCGCCGTGGACAGCCCCAAGATATCGCCCGACGGCTCGAAGATCGCCTACATCCTCAGCGTCCCGCGAAATCCCTTCGCCACAATGCCCGACGAGAAGTTCGAAGACGGCGGCGCCTATGCCGAACTCCACGTCTACGACCTCGCCGCCGGCGCAAGTCGCCCCTTCATCGTCGGCAAGGTCAATATCGGCCAGCTCAAGTGGTCGCCGTCCGGCGATGCGATCTACTTCATCGACAAGCGCGGCGACGACAAGCACAACTCGCTCTACCGCATTCCCATCGACGGTGGCGAGGCCCGCCGTGTCCTCACCCACGAGACCGACATCCAGTCCTACACGCTGAGCCCCGACGCTGCGCACGTCGCCTTTCGCGCCACCGCCAAGACCCCTAAGGATAAGGAGGCCCTCACCGATGCCGGCTTCAAGGCCGAGGTTTACGAAGAGGACCTCGATCCCACCCGCGTCTGGGTGGCCAGTCTCGACGACAAAAAGAGCGAGCCCAGGTCGCTGCCCATCGAGGGCCACGTCGTCGCCGTCGAGTGGAGTCCCGCGAAGGACCAGCTCTGCGTCTGCCTCTCCCCGACATCGCTCATCGACGACATCTACATGCGCACCCGCGTCCGCATCGTCGATGCCGACTCCGGCGATGTGCTCACCACCATCGACAATCCCGGCAAGCTCGGCCGTGTCGCGTGGTCGCCCGACGGCCGCCACGTCGCCATGATCTCCGCCGCCGACATCAACGACCCCGCCGAGGGCCGCCTCCTGCTCGCCGATGCACAGACCGGCAAACTCAAGGACCTCCTCCCCGACTACAAGGGGCACGTCGCCGCCTTCGACTGGCAGGACGATCGCACCGTCATGTTCATCGGTGACGAGGGGCTGTCATCCACCTTCGGCAAGGTCGGCAT
>CAZCGF010000083.1:0-11217 GCA_964498115.1 uncultured Planctomycetaceae bacterium
AGGCCAAGGTCCACGGCACAACCATCGAAAAGGTGCACTTCCACGAAGTCGGCGCCATCGACGCCATTGTCGACGTCGTCGGCGCCTGCATCGGCGTCGAAGCCCTCGGGCTCACCCGGATCGTCTGCTCCCCCATCCCCACCGGCAGCGGCACCGTCAAATGCGATCACGGCCTCATGCCGGTCCCCGCTCCCGCCACCGCCGAACTCCTCCGAGGCATCCCCATCGCCGAGTGCGCCGAGCAAGGCGAGCTCCTCACGCCCACCGGCGCGGCCATCCTCGGTACGCTGGCCGACAGCTTCGGTCCCCTGCCGCCCATGAAGATCGACCGCATCGGCTACGGCGCCGGCACCCGCGACGGAAAGACCCGCCCCAACATTCTCCGCCTACTCATCGGAACCGCCGCAAAGTCCGCCCCCCTTCTTGAAGATGAAGTCGTCGTTCTGGAGACTAATCTCGACGACGCAACCGGCCAGCAGATCGGCCGCGCCGTCGACGCCCTCTTCGCCGCCGGAGCGCTCGACGTTTTCACCCTGCCCATTCAGATGAAGAAAAATCGCCCCGGCGTTCTACTCAGCGTCATCGCCGAGCCGGCCACGGCCGACGCCTGCGAGGCCGCGATGTTTGCCCACACACCGACATTCGGCGTCCGCCGTCAGACCTGGTCCCGACGAAAGCTCGACCGGCGCATCGAAAAGGTTTCGACGCCGTTCGGCGAGATTCGCGTCAAGCTGGGCCTTCGCGGCGCCGTCGTATGCATCATCGCCCCCGAGTATGACGACTGCGCAGCCGCCGCCGAAAAGCACGGTGCGTCACTCCACGACGTGTCATATGCCGCTGAATCTGCTTGGCGCGCCGCCAATCAGACTTAAGATGCTCGCAATGGCCCTACCCGACGCATTGTTCGCCGAAGGATACCCTGCGAGTACCCAGCAACTGCTCCTGCTGGCGGCCGTCGTTCTGGCCGGTTTCCTCTTCATGCGCATGCTTCGCCGGTCCACTCCGTCTGAAGGATCGGCCCGCCAGTATCGTCGTGAAATCGACACCGCGACATCTCACGGCGCGAATATCAAGGGAGACATGGAACATCTCCTCATCGAGCTCGACAAGCTCTCCCGCGAAATCAGCTCCCAGGTGGACACCAAGTTTGCCCGATTAGAAGGCGTCATTAACGAAGCCGACCGCCGAATTGCCGCGCTGCGAATCCTCCTCGACGCCGCAAAAGCTGCCGGCGCCTCCCTCGGGCTTGAGGAAACCGCCGGACAAGAAACGCCGCCCGCAAACGCCGCCTCTGCATCCACAGGCTCGCCGCCAGATTCCTCACCGGCAAGCATTGATGCCACGACGGCGCAGCATAAAGAGATCTTCGCCCTCGCCGATCAGGGCATGTTGCCGCTGGAAATCGCCCGCAAGCTTGATCGCCGCGTCGGCGAGATCGAACTGATTTTGAATCTCCGACAGGCGACCGGTGGCCAGGGCTGGCCCCGTGGAATTGACGTGCCGGGCCACATCCGTACCGGTTAGACTTGAGGATGCAAGATACTCGCCGCCTGCCCGTTCATCGCCCGACGAATCATTGATAAAGCATCGAGGCGGCGCTTTCCGCGGGAATTGATTTCTGATACTTCGCGTACGCCCTCGCCGCTGAATCGAGAAATCCCTCGTCAAGCTCGCCCTCCAAGAGCGCCTGCATCATCCCGTCAAAGAGATACGCCTCCGGCACAATCGGCAGCCGCGCAAAGAGCACGGGATAGAATCCATTCCGAACCGCGGAATCGTAAAGATAAACCGCGCTCATCGACGAAAGGTAAAACAAGCCGATCCGCGAATGTCCGCCAGAATTGCACGCCTCAAACGGGTCCCAATACGCGTCCGCCATCGCGTTCGGGCCGAGGTATCCGACCATGCAGCTCGCCGAACCAAACGCCAGGCTCATCCCATCGTGCGTAATCATCACCGGCCCGTCCGCGCAGGCGTCGCGAATCGGTTGGCTCATCGCATCGCGTAGCCTCGATGCCGGCCATGCGTTGGCCAAAACGAAAACGTCGAATGCCTGATCCACGCCCGCGGCAACCCATTCCGCCGAAGGCGCTACCCGGCGGGAAAAAATCGAACGTCGGATGATGCGCTTCCCGTCCCCCTTATCGCCGTAGAAACGCCGCCAACCCGCGGCATTCGCCATGTGCGTATCAACGCCGTAAAGCGCCCCCCAGCACAGGTTCGTGCGAGGATCGTTCCCGTTGGTGAATTTTGACGGCGCGGCTTCTCCATCCGTGAGTCCCACATGGAGCGTAACCGTTAGATGTCCCTGCTGCTGGATGGTACGAACGAGATGCGATTGAAAAGTGGCCGCGCTGACCCTTGTCGCTGCGATCAACTCGGCCGACGGCGCCGCCCGGAGACTGCTAATGCCGTGCGGCGTAGTTGTCGCGCGAGGCCGAAACGCAATGGCGGCAATAAACCCGAAGGCACAAAGCATCGAGACCAGAATGTATATCCGCCGGGCAGACCACCCGCGCCGCTGCCCCCGCCCTGACCATCCCGATCGATCGAGTCTCATGACTGCGCTGCATCCTTGCTCCGACGGGCAACTGCGACAGACAAGACGTTAATTCGCCGACTCTGCATCGTTGACGGCGACCTTGCCCCCACGAGACAACACAACATCAAAATATGTCGCACGGGCAAGCTCGTCTTCCAAGAAATAAACTTGCAACTTGTGCGGCCCCGGACTCACCTTGCGAACTTGAAGGGCCAGCGGCAGATCGAGCGTCTTGCCCGGCTCCAGCGTAATCGGAAGCCGTGGGCACGCCTTGGCGTCAGGGTGAATGTGCTGACCGTTGACGCGAATCACCGGCCAAAGCGTCAGCTTAATGTCGGACCGATTCGTCAGCTTCAGCACCGGACTCGCTGATGACTTGAAGTATGCGAGGCCGAAGTCGGTCGATACCAATTCAAACGGCCAATCGCTCGGGCCCTCCAGCGCCACGTCCACAGGCAGCGCCGGCGGTAGCTGGAGGTCTTCGCTCGCCGCCGCCACGCGAACCGCACCCTTATCCGGCAGATCCACCGCCACTTCACATGACCAATACGATCCCACATCTAGCGCGCGAATAAGCCGGCCCCCTGCCACGCTCGGTTCCGCCTTGCCGCGCTTCGCCACGCGAAGCCATACGCGAGCATCGTTAAACGACTGATTAAGCGCGTTTTGTATCGTCACGACCGACTCTTCCGTGGCCCCGTCGTTCTTGCCCTTGTAGAACGCCCGCAATCGTCCCGCCGCAATGGAATGCTGAAGCTTCTCAACCGCCCCGTCATCCGGATAGGTATATGCCAGCCGGTCGCCGTCCACCTCGATCACCCGATAGTGGCTGATCCCCGTCGCCCGATCGCGCAGGCACGTGCTGGCCACATGCGTACGGACGTAATCCAGTCCCTCGACCCCGGCGAGCTTCGAGGCGAACTCCTTGAAGTCCCAGTCCGTCGCCCCGCCCGCGACAATCAGCCTCACCTTGTAGTCCTTGACGAACTTGGCGAGGTCCCCGGTCTCGCGCCATACATCCAGTAGCCCCAGTTCATCGCTGTTGGTGCAGATGAAATTAAAGGTCTTGGTGCGGTTCCGCTTCAAATCCGTCTCGACCCATTGAATCTGGTTGTAGTCCTGCTCAATCGGATTGCCGGGATGATCCAGCAGCAGGAGTCCGTGATAACTTCCGTAGTCGATCACCCCGATCGGCTTGTTCGCCACCATGCGCGGAAAGCTCGCCTCGTGGTCGTGAGCGCCGCAGAGCATATAGACCGGCGCGTCGAACTTCTCCAGGTAGCTCAGCACGCGCGTCCAGCTTGAGGCATCGTCCTTGACCCGGGCCCATTCCGTGTAGTCGCCGGTCGCAACGATGAACTCCGGCGCAAGCAGGTTGACTTCCGAAGGCAGCGTGTCGTCAAACTCCGGAGCCGATAGGTCGCCGATGTTCATACTCGACAGGTGAACGAAGCGGAATTTCTTCTTGAAGCTGTCCACGACCCGAACGCTGTGACGCGAATAAAACGTCCCACCCTGCGCTCGAACTTCGATGTTGTACAGACCCGGCTCGGTGCTCTGCGGCACCAGGAGCACCAGCGTGCAATAATCATCCGAATACGAAGGCGGCGTCGTCGGCTTCAGCGGTGCCCGGACTTCCGGCTCCTTGGCGTGGCTCAGAAAAAACGTCACGTCCCCGGTCACGCTGGCGTTTAAGCGCATCACGAAAATAAACGTTTCGCCCGGCGTGATGAAGATGGGTCGGCCCTGGGATGGCTCACAGACAATCGACTCGCTCGCATCGTCCGACGCAGGCGCCGATGACCCCCGGGCGTCACCGCTGCTCGCGGGCGCCGCATCCTCGCGCGACTGCGCCGTCGGCTCGACGGTCTCTTGTTGCGCAATCACAGGAGAGATCACCAGCGACAAGAGCAAGCAGCCAAACAATCCAAACGCAGATCGGAACAGCCTCGCCTCCATGAGCGCAATCCTTTCAAACCTCGGTTTTTCTCGTCGATTCTTCAGAATTCCTTTGCCTTCACAAGGTGCTCCGATATCATAACGTTGCGGTTGATGATGTACCACATCTGAGCATACCCCGCGGGCACGCCGCTGGCCCGCATGTCGATTAGGAGGAATGACATGAGGGGAAGAGTGCCGTTTCGTATCGTTATTGCGGAGCCTTACGCGCCGCAGGCCGTCGACCGGCTTCGACAAATCGGCGATGTTGTCGTTCTTGAGGACTCTTCACCCCAGAGCCTCCTGTCGGTGATCCAGGACGCCGACGCCCTCCTCGTTCGTTCAAAGGCCCACGTCACCGCGCGCATCATCGAGGCCGCCCCCAAGCTCAAGGTCATCGCCCGCGCCAGCACAAATACCGACCACATCGACCTCCGCGCTGCCCGTCGAAAGAGCATCGCCGTCGTTTACGCTCCGCACATTGCCGTCACCTCCACGGCCCAGTTCGCCCTCGCGATGATCTTGTCCCTGCGCCGCAGACTCCCGCAGCTCGATCGATTCATCCGCGAAGGCAGTTTCGAGTCCCTTCGCGCCCCCGCCGGCCGCGAGATGGGCCACGAAGTGCTCGGCCTCCTCGGCATGGACCCCGTCGCCGAGCATCTCGCTCGAATGTGTCAGGCTGCCTTTGGCACGCGCGCCATTTATTTTGACCCTCACGGGCGAACACCCACGCTTCCATCGGTCGACGCGGTTAGCCTCGACGAGCTCCTCACCGAGTCGGACATCTTGTCGGTCCACCTCCCCCCCCATGCAGATTCCAAGCACTTTCTCGACGCCCGGAAAATCGCACAGCTAAAGCCCTCCGCCATTCTTGTTAACACGACCCGCGGCAACGCCGTCGACACGATTGAGCTGGCGAAGGCACTGAAGCTCGGCCGCCTCGCCGGCGCCGGCCTTGACGTCTTCGAGATCGAGCCGCTCGCCGCAAACCACCCTTTGCGCCGTGCACCCAACTGCCTCCTGACGCCGCACGTGGCCGGGGCCACACTCGACGCAGCCGATGACCGCTACAGCGTGACCGACGATGTGGCCAGGATCCTCCTGGGCGAAACGCCTCACCACGCCGTCGCCATCGCCGACCCCGACGCCGTCCCTTCTTGACGACTATCATCCACCCGTCTAACTTGAATCGCGTGTTTCACCACGCTTCCTTCACCGTGGATCGAGGAGTTTCTGAACAATGGCGGCAGTAAAAATCGGCATCAACGGTTTCGGGCGGATTGGGCGAATGGTCGCAAGGGCAATGGCCCTGCGCAAGGGCGAATTTGACATCGTCGGAATCAACGATGTCGGTTCCACCCCACGGACTCACGCCCACCTTTTTAAGTATGACACCGTCCACGGAAAGTGGAACGGCGAAGTCGGTCACGACGAAACCGGCCTCATCGTCAACGGCGATCGCATCCGTGTCACCACCGAAAAAGACCCGTCCAAGCTCCCGTGGAAGGAACTCGGCGCAGTCGTAGTGATTGAGTCCACCGGCGTATTCACCGGTCGACGCGACGCTGCCAAGGGCAAGCCCGGTTACGACGACCACATCACCGCCGGCGCCCGCAAGGTCATCCTCTCGGCCCCCGCCAAGGACGCTATCGATGCAACCGTCGTCCTCGGCGTCAACGACGACTGCCTCAAGCCGGAGCATACCTTCGTCAGCAATGGCAGTTGCACCACCAACTGCCTCGCCCCGCTCGTCAAAGTCCTCTCAGATAATCCCCAGATGTTCGGCGACAACATCACCGGCATGATGACCACCGTCCATGCTTACACCAACGACCAGCGCATTCTCGATCAGGTCCACGGAGACGACCTCCTCCGCGCCCGCGCCGCCGCGATGAACATCATTCCCAGCACCACCGGCGCCGCCAAGGCCATCGGCCTCGTCGTCCCGAAGAAGTCCATTCAGCTCGACGGGTTCGCCCTTCGCGTGCCGGTCATGGACGGCAGTTGCGTGGATCTCACCGTCGCTCTCGAGAAAGAAGTCGAGGTAGACGCCGTCAACGCCCTCTTCAAGAAGGCCGCGGCCGATCCCAAGTTCAAGGGCATCCTCCAGTACTCCGACGAGCCCCTGGTCAGCAGCGACATCATCAACAACCCCTACAGCTCGATCTTCGACAGCACCCGCACCATGACCACGCCCAAGGGTAAGGGCAAGCTGCTTAAGCTCATGAGTTGGTACGACAACGAGTGGGGCTTCTCCAACCGGGTCTGCGACCTGGCGATCCGGTTGGCAGCGATGTAGCGAAGATGGGCCCGGCTCAGGCCACCCAATAGAGAACGAGTACAAGCAGGCCGGTGTTGGCCGCCAAAAGCATCGGCACCGCCGCCGCGGCCAGCGCCTTGGCGCTCGTCGTCGCGTGCAGGTGTTCGAGCCCGCTGCGAACCACCAGCAGATACCAGATCAGCCCCACCGGCGGAAACAAGAGAACCGCCGGCAGCACCGCACTGCCCAGTGCCACCGCGCGCAGCGACGCGTCAAACTCGCACTTGGGCAGGCCCAGCCCCCACAGCACCGTCTGAATCAGCAGCCCGTAAAGATATGTCCACGCCAGATGCAGAAACGGCACGGCGCAGATGAAATAAATAATCCCGGGAAATGTAACCAGCCTCGCCGGATTCGGCAGCCACGCCGCGAGCCCCGAATTTCGAAACAGATAAAGCGCCGCGACGAAGAGCGCCGCCGAAACATAGGCGCTCAGGACGCTGAATATCATTGCCCCATCCTCGCGCGCACCCGAGGCCAGTCGAAAATATTCATCCGGCGAAAGCGCCAGTCGGGCAATCCCATCCACATAGCCCCTTAAGAAGCCCTGACGATGTCGAAACTGCCACGGCGTTCCCGCATGTCTCGGCTCGCCAATGGCGTCGTCGGCAATAGGCCGAACGGCCATGTGCGCAGCGTCCAAGGGCTGATGGCAGCAGACGCACTCAAACTTCTTCGGCTGAGGCAGCCCCTGCTTGTCCGTCCCCAGGTACGACTGCCCGCAATAGTTACAGACGAAATGCACCGCGTTTGGCGCGAACGAATAATCCGTGACCTCGTAGCCGAGTCCGCACTCCGGACATCGGGAATGCGGCAGGTCCCACAGAAGATAATCGCATTGAACGCAGTTCATTGTTCCGGAATTCGTTTGATGTTCGCCCCGACCTCATTGAGCCGCTGTTCGATGCGCTCGTAGCCCCGGTCAATGTGATAAACCCGTGAAACCCGCGTCTTACCCTTCGCAACCAGCCCCGCCAGCACCAGCGCCGCCGAAGCACGCAGGTCGCTCGCCATCACCGGCGCACCGACCAGGCTCTTAACCCCCTCGATGATCACCGTCGGGCCTTCCTTGCGCAGCCGCGCTCCCATGCGGCCCAGCTCCGCCACGTGCACGAATCGATCCGGGAAAATCTTCTCGGTAATGATGCTGTTGCCATCCGCAAGGCACAGAAGCGTCATGATCTGGGCCTGAAGGTCAGTAGGAAAACCCGGATAAGGCTGCGTCGTCACGCTCACCGGCTCCAGTCGCCGCGCCGAAGATATCTGCACCGTGTCACCGCTTCGCTCGACGATGACACCGATGGCCTTCAGCCGATCCACCAGCGCCAGCAAATGATCCAGCCGGCAATTCGTCAGCTTGAGATCGCCGTTCGTGATCGCCGCCGCCATCATGAACGTTCCTGCCTCGATCCGATCAGGTATGACAGTATGCGTACAGCCCCGTAGTTCCTTCACCCCTTCAATCGTGATGCGCGGCGTTCCATGTCCGCTGATGTGCGCTCCGCACGCGTTCAGATAGTTTGCAAGATCGACGACCTCCGGCTCGCAGGCGGCGCACTCAATGACCGTCGTCCCCTCGGCAAGCGCCGCGGCCATCAAAACGTTCGCCGTCCCCAGCACCGTGGACCCGAACGGCCCGCCGAGAAACACAACCCCACCCTTAAGCCGTTTCGCCCGAAGGTGGACGTCACCGCTGATCAATTCGCTTTCCGCCCCCAGTTGCTCCAACCCCTGAATGTGCATGTCGATCGGCCGGTCGCCGATATTGCAACCTCCGGGCAAACTCACCTGGCAATGCCGCCGCTTGGCCAGCAGCGGACCCATCACGCATACGCTCGCCCGCATCTTCCGGACGAATTCGTATTCGGCGTGGCAGTTCATCTCGTCTTCGACGTTTAGGTGAATGTCGCCGTTCTCATCCCGCGAGACATTCACACCGAGCTTCTCAAGAATGACCGACAGATGCTTCACATCCTCCAATCGGGGAACGCCCTTGAGGATCGTCTCCCCCTCGGTCAGGATCGATGCAGCCATAATGGGCAATGCGGCGTTCTTCGAGCCGTTGATCTGCACGGTCCCTCGAAGCCGATTGCCGCCCGTTATCTCAAAGTAGTCCACTGGTTCTCCCCAAGCGGGTAAGCAGGTGAACGGTCGCAAGCGCACCATTCTCTTCGCACCGGCGAAGCCATTATAATATCGGACCGCCGACTGCCAACGCTCGATTCTCTATCCCAAGGCGATCCGCTGGCAGGCGAGTTGCGGCGCGCGATCCATTCGCTAGGCTACCCGGTCTGCGCGGGGTCCAGGGATCGACCCCTCGGCTGACAAGTTCGACCTCATTGAGGATTTCGACGGAGGGAATCGATATGGCATTTCGGGACTTCGCTCACGCCAAAGCCATCAGCCTGGCGAAGGAAATCGTCAAGATGACGACCCACGCAGGCTCCGGACATCCCTCCAGTGCGATGTCTCTGCTCCACGTCGTCGTCACGCTCATGTACGACGTCATGCGCTGGGACCCCGCCGACCCCTGGAACCTGGCAGCGGACCGCCTGGTCCTCTCCGAGGGCCACGCCGTCCCGGTCGTCTACGCCGCCTATGCCGATCTCGGCGGAGTCGTCGGCAAGGACAAAGCCTCTGCCCGCCCGCTCACAACAGCCGATCTGGCAGGCCTTCGCGAGGCCGACAGCGTACTCGATGGCCACCCCAACCCCGCTGAAGGCTTCCCATTCTTCGACGCCGCCACCGGTTCCCTCGGTCAGGGCCTCAGCGTCGCCGCCGGTCTCGTGGCCGCCTCCCGCCTGCGAAAGTTCGACCGTCGAGTCTATGTCCTCGTCGGCGACGGCGAATCGCGCGAAGGGCAGATTTGGGAGGCCATGGACATCGTCGCCGATCGCGATCAGCGGGAGGTCACGGTCATCTTCAACTGCAACGGGCAGGGCCAGGCCGACTACGTCTCCAAGCAGCAGTCCCCCGAAGCGCTCGCCGCCAAGTCCGCCGCCTTCGGATGGCAGTCCGTCATCGTTGACGGCCACGACCCCGACGCCGTCAGAAGCGCCCTGACCTCAAAGCGCGAAAATCCCCTCGCCATTATCGCCAAGACCCAAAAAGGCTGGGGATGCGAGGCCCTCAAGGATAAATCCAACCACGGCAAGTCCGTACCTGCCAAAGAACTGGACGCAGCCCTGGCCCTGATCGACGCCATGACCGGCAAGCTGGAGATCAAGGTCGCCGACGCCAAATCGCCTCAGATCACCAAACCCGATGCCGGCAAACCACTCCCCGCAGTTGCTCTGAAGCCGACAGATTTCCACGCCGCCATGAAGGCCGCAGGCATGGACGGCGCCGTCGCCAAGAACAGCATCGCCACACGTCGAGCCTACGGCGCGGCGCTCCTGGCCGTGGCCCAGGCCGATCCCAGAATCGTCGCCCTCGACGGAGACGTCCGTAACTCAACTTTTTCCGAGGTATTCTTCGACAAGCACCCCGAGCGCTTCGTCGAATGCAAGATCGCCGAGCAGAACATGATCTCCACGGCCGTCGGCATGGCCGCCGGAGGCTTCATCCCCTTCGTCAGCACCTTCGCAAAGTTCGTCTCAAGAGCCTACGACCAGATCGAGCTCGCCCAGATCACGCGCGCCAATATCAAGATCACCGGCTCGCACGCAGGCATCTCGCTCGGCGCCGACGGCCCCAGCCAGATGAGCCTGCACGACGTGGCCTATTTCAGATCGGCAAGCCAGACCGACGACGGTCGCGGCAATCCCGTCTGCATCTCGCTCCACCCTTCCGACGCCGTTGCCGCTTATCATTGCACCTGGCTGATGGCCGCCCAGCCCGGCATGTGCTACATGCGAACCCACCGGCCCGACGTCCCCCTGCTCTATGCCCCGGATACGCAGTTCAAGATCGGCGGCTCTCACCAGCTCGTCGAAGGCGACGCCATCACCATCGTCTCCGCCGGCTACATGGTTCACGAATGCAAAAAGGCCGTCGAACTCCTCGCCGCCGCAGGCATCAAGTGTTCGCTCATCGACGCCTACTGTCTGCCGCTGGACGTCGAGCCCGTCTTCGCCGCTGCTGGCAAGACCAAAGGCCGCATCCTGTGCGTCGAGGACAATTACATCGGCGGCCTCGCCGGCGCATTGGCCGAAGCGGCCGCTCGTCGGGGTGACATCCGCGTCGAGGCGATGACCTGCCGCCGCCTCCCCAAGAGCACCAAGACAACCGACGCCATCATGGCCTACGCCGGACTCTCCGCGAAGGACATCGCCGACACCGCGCGCAAACTGATCGCCTAGCCATCGCGCGTCAGATGAGACCGCGCAAGCTCCGCGTTGCGCTTCCACATCTTCAGCGATACACGGGAAACCGCCCGGCCCGCCGTCGCTTCCTGATGTCGCTCCTTGTCCCATGC
>CAZCGF010000083.1:11317-15110 GCA_964498115.1 uncultured Planctomycetaceae bacterium
AGACACCGCGTGCACGACCCGCAGTGATCCACCACCGGCGAATCCGCCGCCAGCGGCAGGCTTGTGACCACGACACCCAGCACAAAACACGACCCGAGCCGCTGATTCAACACCAGCGTGTTCTTGCCGATCCAGCCGATCCCCGCCATCGCCGCAAGCTCGCGCTCGGTAATCGCCGACGTATCAACGCAGATCTTCGATTCAAACGGCGTCGGAGTCTCGGCGTGCAATTGTTCGACGAGATGCGACAGCTTCTCCTTCAGTATCGAGTGATAATCCTCCCCCCACGCATACATCGCCACCCGGCCCCGTGCGGCGTCATCCGCCACGGCCGGCTGAGCCTGGCGATAGCTCTGTGCCACGACGATGACACTCTGGGCCCAGGGCAGCCACGTCGTCAGGTCCACCCGTGAGTTGAGGTGACGGTGCAGATACCCCATTCGACCGGCGCGACCCTCCGCCAGCCATTGAGACAAGTATTCGCCGCGAGGAATGGCGCCGGCGGGGGCGATGCCGCATTGCTCGAAGCCCAGTTCGGCCGCGAGCCGCTTCACCGTCTCAGTCATTTTCCCTGTTTCCATCTCATTGCCGCCGTTCACCATGATGGAGTCTACCAAACTCCGGGCATGAAGGGAGATACCGCTTTTTTCCCCCACGCACTTTGACAGTTCGCCCCGCTTTCCTCTACATTGATCCGTTTGACCGATTGCTACCCCCAACACGGACAAGCGAGATGATCTTCAACTTCGAATGGTGGTTTGACGCCTCCTATCGTGACCGCGTGGACGAAGCCAAGAGGCGCTGCGCCCTCCTCAACAATCCCACGGTGGACCCTGAGAAGGCCGAGGAGAACAAGACCTACCGCAAGTTCTACGAAGAGCTTGAGCACCGCACGATCATTTACCTCCGCGATGGCTTTTCCTACGAACTCAAGGACCTGATCCCCTCGCGCAGCACCGCCGCCCTGACTTTCGAGTGCGCGCCGGTGGACGACCTTTATCGCGTCGGCGCCTTCGTCGTGACGATCCCCTTCGAAGAGATCGTCCGAGTCGAGGTCTTCGCATGCCACCCGAAGGAAAAACCGGAGGACATGCCCTCCATCAAGGGCTTCGGCGGTGCCCAAAGTCCCCATGCTCCTCCCGGCCCCCCCGGACCGCCTAAGCAGCGCACCGAAGACCGCCCACCCCGGCGCGAAGGCTTGGATTAGCGCTTCCGTTTGCCGCACTTTCCCATGAAGATCTTTCAAATATGTCTCAGGCCTCGTCCCTGAGGGCCGCTCCGGCAATCTTCACAAAGTACGCGACCCTTTCGGGCATTCGGGGCAGATTTCTGCAACCACCCCTGATTCCCGTTGCAGAATGAGGGTCGTCTGGAGTGAGAGCGTCTATCCGTTTGCGTTAACCCTTCCCGGGCCTGCGGAGAATGAGTGGTTCACCGCAAGGCCGGTGGGAAATAATTTGTGACTTGCCCGGAATCCCCTACCGGGCAGACAGGTGGAAAAGTCGAATGTTAAATCGCTCAAGAACAATTCTGACACCATGCTTATTGATTTGCACCGCCTTCGCGCTCCCGGCCGCGGCGCTGGCGGAAAACACCGTCGCCGTCTTCAAGATCAAAGGTCCCCTGGCTGAGGCCCCGGCCCAGATGAATCTCGGCGAGATCTTCGGCGAAGCCGCCCCCATGAACATGTTCGACCTCCTCGAGCGCCTCCGCGAAGCCCGCACCGACAAGAACGTCCAGGCGGTCATCTTCGACGTCGAAGAGGCCATGCTCGGCATGGCTCAGATTCAAGAGCTCCGCGCCCAGTTTGAAGCCCTGAAGGCCACAGAGAAGGACGTCCTGATCTATTGCGAAACGCTTACGCCCGGCAAGCTCGTCCTCGGTTCAGCCGCCAGTGAGCTTTGGCTCCTTCCAAGCGGTGACGTGGACGTCCGCGGCATCTACGGCGAATCCTCCTACTACAAAAACATGCTCGACAACATCAAGGTCGAGGCCGACATCCTCCACTGCGGCGACTACAAGTCCGCCGGCGAGCCCTTCTATCGCACCGGCCCTAGCAAGCCCGCCGAGGAACAGCTCAATCGCCTGCTCGATGGCATTTTCGAGCAAATGGTCGAAAACATCGCCAAGAGCCGAAAGCTATCCCCAGAAAAGGTAATCGCCCTGATGGACAAGGGCGCCATGTCTCCCAAGGAGGCCCTTGAGGCCAAGTTGGTCGACAAGCTCGCCTATCGCGAGGACTTCATCGCCTCTGTCAAGAAGCGCTACGGGCCCGAACTCAAAATCGCCCGCAACTACGGCAAGGAAAAGGGCCCCAAGATCGACTTTTCAAACCCCTTCGCATTCTTCTCCGTCTTCTCCGACATGATGAAGGGCAAAAAGCACTCCGACAAGCCCGCCGTGGCGATTGTCCACGTTGAGAGCATGATCACCCAGGGCGAAACTGAGTCCGGCCTCTTCGGCGGCACCTCCAATGCCGGATCGTCCACAGTTCGACGCGCCATTGCCAAGGCCGCCGCCGATGACAGCGTCAAGGCACTCGTCCTCCGCGTCGATTCCCCCGGCGGTTCCGCCATCGCCAGCGACATCATCTGTGAAGCGACCAAGCGCTTTAAGGATTCCGACCGCCCCTTCATCGTCTCCATGGGCAACGTGGCAGGCAGCGGCGGCTATTACGTCTCCGCCCTCGCCGATGTCATCTTTGCCGAGCCCTCAACCATCACCGGCTCGATCGGCGTCGTCGGTGGCAAGATCGTCACCAAGGGGCTCTGGGACTGGGTCGGCATCACCAGTCATGAGTTCAAGCGCGGCGAGCACGCAGACCTCATGACCACAAACCGCCGCTTCAGCGATGAAGAGCGCGCCATGGTTCAGGGCTGGATGAATCGCATCTATGAAGATTTCAAGGGCCGAGTCGTCGAAGGCCGCGGTAAAAAGATCAAGGGCGACCTGGAACCGCTCGCCGGCGGCCGCGTATACACCGGTAAGCAGGCATTGGAGATCGGTCTCGTCGATCGACTTGGTGGAATGGCCGACGCCGTCAAGTTTGCGGCCAGCAAGGCTGAGTTGGGCACCAATTATGAAGTTCGGGTTTACCCCGAGCCGCAGACCATTTTCGACAAGATCATGGAAGGAATGTCGGAGGACGACGACGCGGACAAGTTTGTGTCAATCCAGACAGCGCTGAGCTCCCGCTTCGCCGGCTTGCCGCAGGTTGCCTCGACATTGGAGGCCTTAAAAGCCCTCGATCCCGCCAAGGCGGTGGCCCTGCAAAAATTCTTGATTCAGATGGAACTGTTTTCCAACGAGTGCGTTCTTCTAATAGGACCGGCGTCGACCTGCACCGGAGTGCCCGGCCTGAACTGACAAGAGAAACCAACCTCGCGGCCGCTTGGTAATGGAGACCATCCGCCGCGTACAACCGACTCCCACTCCACCCTCTGGCCCGGCTGCTGAGGCCCAAAACCTTGGCTGCCGGGCCAACTTTTTTCCCAGTCGCCCGCCTGCATCCTTCATTTCCCGCCCCCTCTTTCGGTACAATAGAGCCTTGCACGCGGCGGACGGCCATCCTTCCGTCCACAGGGGGATCACACTTCAGTTCGCCGCCGTTGGCCGCGCCCCGCATGCGGCCTGAGACTGGGAGGGAAATGCCATGCTGAGCATCCGCCGCTCGATCGTCGTCATCACCATGCTTGCCGCCGCAAGCACACCTGCCGCTGCATCCGACAAGATCCCCGTCTCCTGGCAGGAAGACGCCGCGTCAGCCGCCGCAAGGGCTTCGCTCTCCCATACC
>CAZCGF010000083.1:15210-16573 GCA_964498115.1 uncultured Planctomycetaceae bacterium
GTGATCTCGTCGAAGGCAGACCTCGCGCGCGACGTGGACGTGCGCGTTTACGACATCTCATCCCTGCTCGATCGCAAACTGTCCGACCGCGAGCAGCGCGAACTCCAGGAGTCCGTCGCCGCACTTTGGAAGCAGCACTACCACGTCTTCGCCCCGCCGTGGCACCGGCAACCGCGCCGATGGGCCCACGAGTCCCGCCGCCCGGCCCTGAAGGATCGCACCAAGAGCCCGCGCGAGCGCGAGACGACCGACATCATTCTGGAAATAGAGGAAACACTCACATCGCGAAGAGTCGCCCAGCTTGTGCACGCGATTCGAACGACGGTCGAGCCGAAGACCTGGGACACCGCCGGCGGCGACGCATCCATCAAAGCCGTCGGCCCCAAGCTCGTCGTGCGCCAATCCATCGATGGCCACCACGCCGTCCACGAACTCTTAAAAGGACTCGCATCTGATCCTCGCAATTGACGAGAAACGACTTGCCTGTTGTCTTCGCCCCGGGGAATAACACGGACGCGCACTGGCATGACCTTGGTGCGTTTTATCGTCCAACCAATGGCAATCCTGGGGAATTATGCGTCAACCGGGATTTCTTCCGGCGGAATCCAAACGACCTTGCCGTCGCGCCATTCACAAACAGGATTTCCCGCCCGCTTGTGGTCTCGAAGTGCTTCTTCGACGGCATCGCCCAGCGCTTGCTCAATGAGGTCATCATCCTCGAAGAGTTCCGCCGTGGTTCGTTTATTGTTACTTGTCATCTTCAAACTCTGTTGGATATTTTAGACCAGGTATCTTCGTTTGCAACTTTTTTGACAATGCCTCCGGTCCCGCGGGCAATCAACAGCGGTCTTTTGACATGCGAGTTATCGTAGACTCTCCAAGTCGAGGCGATCGGCTGATAGAGATTGAAGAAGTTTGCCAATCCACGTTGATACCGTCGCCGTATGGTTTCTTCAGGTACATCATGCCCGCCTCGCTTAACGCGCCCCGCAACGCGGCCTACCGCTGTATCGGCACTGGGCAGCCATAGAAAGAGCAAATGGAAGAAGTACCCGCCTTCGATAAGTCCCTTGATCCAGGGAGCAAACGACCGGCTCGAAAGCGTCGTCTCAAACCCAAAGCTAACGCGTTTCTCGGCAAGTGACTTCAGTCGCTGGAGCATGATTTCGCTTGCTTCAATCGCAACACGATCCGGATTAAATCCCGAGATTCCCTGAGCGATGATGTCAACGTTCACGTACTCATCAACGGCGAGTGCGCCTTTCAAGAGTTTCGCCGATGACGTCGTCTTACCCGCGCCGTTCGGACCCGCAAGCACAACCACGCTCGGCTTATCAACGGTCACATCACACCTGTCCTGACC
>CAZCGF010000084.1:0-16561 GCA_964498115.1 uncultured Planctomycetaceae bacterium
GCGATTCGAGAACAAGGCGGTGCTGGTTCTGGCGATGTTCGCGTTGTGCCTTGCCACTCTTGCCACGAACATCGCCGCCAACGTGGTGAGCCCGGCAAACGACTTCGCCCACGTCTGGCCGAAGAAGATCAATTTTCGCGTCGGCGGTTACATCACCGGCGCCATCGGCATCGTCATGATGCCCTGGAAGCTGGTGGAGGACCCGACCGGCTACATCTTCAAGTGGTTGGTGGCGTATTCCAGCCTGCTCGGGGCCGTCGGCGGCGTGTTGATCGCGGACTATTTCGTCATTCGTCGCGCCCGACTGGATCTTCGCGGCCTCTACGAGAAGTCAGGGCCGTACTGGTTTACCGGTGGTTTTAACTTCCTGGCCGTCGTCGCATTGGCGCTGGGTATCGCCCCGTGCATCCCCGGTTTCATTGGGACGGTGACAACGATCAAGGTGCCGCAGATATGGCTCGACCTGTACCACTACGCGTGGTTTATCAGTTTCGGAATCTCGTTCCTGTTCCATCTCCTGCTGACCGGCCTCTTCGGGCAAAAGGCTACTTCCGAAGCGATGGCTTAAGCGCGCGTGACGCGAGTATCGCCAGGACGTAAACGGCCGCGGAAAGGACGATCATCGTCGCGCCGGCCGGCAGGTCGGGACCATAGCTCAGCGCCAAGCCTCCGATCGTCGTCGCCATGCAGATGAGTGTCGCGCCGATCATCATCCGCGTCAGTGTTCGCGCAAACTGTCCGGCGGTCGCAGCCGGAAGCGTGAGTAGCGCGATCACCAGGATGATCCCGACCACCTTCACCAGCACCACGACCGTCAGCGCGATCAGGCAGAGCAGAAGCAGATAATAGAATTCGACGGCAATCCCGCGGAGTCGGGCGAATTCTTCGTCGAAGCAGACCGCCAGGAACTTGTTGTAGAACAAGAGCCCGGCGGCGACGATGAGCAAGTCCAGTCCGGCCAACAGCCAGAGGTCGTCGGGCGACACCATGAGAATATTGCCGAAGAGGTAGCTCATGAGGTCCTTGTCGTAGCCCGGTGTCTTGGCAATGAAGAGAACGCCGGTCGCCATGCCGACGGCCCATATCGCGCCGATGACCGTGTCTTCGCGTTCTTTGGCACGAAGACTGACGAGGCCGATGATCAGTGCGGATATGACGGACGCGAAGACGGCGCCCCAAAGCGGCGTGAACTCCCGCCAACCATGTACAACCTGAAGATACCTTGCCGCGCCCATGCCGCCGAGCACGCAGTGAGATATCGCGCCGGCGATATAGGTGATCCGGCGCGTGACGACATAGCTGCCGACGATGCCGCAGGCGACGCTCGCGAGCACCCCCGTCGCCAGGGCGAGCTGGAGCAGCCTCATCTCTCCGACAGCTTGGAAAAACTCAGTCACGGCGCCTCACGATGTGCACAAGGACCGGAGTGGTCGTGATGAATCAGTCGAACGTCTCGCCCGTAAAGCTCCACGATGGCCTCATTGGACAGCTCGCCGCTGGAGTGAACGTGTACCGTCCGATTCACGCAGACCACCGTCTTCACGAATCGCGAGACGAAACCGACATCGTGTGAAACGAGCACGACCGTGAATCGCTCGCTCAGCTGACGCAGCAATGCGTACAAATCGTCCTGAACGCGAAGATCCAGATTGGCCGTCGGCTCATCGAGCAGCAGTAGCTTCGGCTCGCAGGCCAGGGCCCGGGCAATCAAAACGCGCTGGCGCTGTCCGCCCGACAGCGAGGAAAAAGGCCGGGATGCCATGTCCTGCAGATTGACGTCCTTCAGTCGGGCCCGGGCCATCTCCTTGTCTTTGGCGGAATACGGACCGATGGTTCGTGCAATGCCGAGCCGTCCCATGATGACCACGTCGAGCACGCTCACTGGAAAGAGAGGATCGAGTTGGGCATGTTGCGGCATGTATCCGATGAACCCGCGGGCCTTGTCCGGCGGGAGACCGAATACGCGCATGTGCCCCTGCTGGGGAGAGACAAGACCGAGCATGAGCTTGAGGAGCGTCGTCTTCCCGCCGCCGTTGGGCCCGACGATGGAAACGAAGTCGCGATCCGTAATGGCAAGCGTCACGTCATCGAGGACGGTCGATTCGTCGTAGCTGAACCGTAGTCCGCTCGCCTCAATAACGGTCTGCCGGGTTTCCAAAGGGGGGTGAGCTCCGAAACTGTGCCGTGCCTGCCACGAATCTGCCGAGTCGCGAATTCTCGCAGAGTTAATTGATCGAGGCCAGTGCACTTCTGATCTTTTGGGCCATGTCCTCGAGGTTCTTCAGATAATCCCGGGCAAGTGGGTCCAAAGTATCCAGCTTTGCTCCGAGTTCACGGGCGATCGCCTCGGCCCCCGTGACGGCAAACTGGGGCTGCACGAAGATGACTCGGGCTCCGCTCGCCTTCGCCTTTTCGACTAGCCTGCGTAGCTGGCGGGCGCCCGGTTCCTTGCCGCCTTCCTCGATCGCCACCTGTTGGAGGCCGTAAGCGTCCCCAAAGTAACCGAAGGAAGGATGAAATACGAAAAACTCCTTGCCCCGGCACGGCGCAAGAAGCTCGGTCAGCTTCGAATGCTCGGCGTCCAGCTCACCTTCAAAAGCCCTCAGGTTTTTTCGGTATTCGCCGGCGTGATCGGGGTCCAGCTCTGAAAGTGTCTGCTCAATTCGCCCGGCCAGCTTCTTGACGATTCGCGGATCGAGCCAAATGTGCGGATCGCCCTCTTCATCGTGATGATGATGCTCCGACGCGCCGTGGTCATCATGGAAGCACTCCACGCCCGGTCGCCGCTCTATGCCCTCGCTTGTATCGACGTACCTGATCTGGTCGCCGACCGATCCGATTCGATCGCGGATCCCAGCTTCAAACGGAACGCCGATTCCGAAGTACGCGCGGGAGGCGGAAATCGCCGCGATCTGTCTCTGCGTCGGTTCAAACGTGTGATAAGACTGGCCCGGCGCGACGAGAACCTCGACGCGCGCATGTTCGCCGGCGACGCGTTCGACAAAATAGGCTTGCGGTGCAATGGTGACGAAAACAACGAGCGATTGATCCGATGGACCATCAGCGCTTTTTGATCTGCAGCAAAGCTGAAACAGACTGGCGCTGATGACGAGCCCGCAGGCCGATGAACCCAGGAATAACTTCGCGCGCCTCATCATATTTTCCTCAGACCGACATCGATCCCCGCCTCGAGCGACAGGATCATAGTAAGGGCTAAGGAACCATTGAGCCGCCTCGGACCCCAAAAAAAAGAAACGGGTCGGCCGAGGCCACAACCCGTTTCAAAGGAAGAGTTCGCGACGCTGGCGGATCATGCGCCGCGACTCAGTTTGTTGACGCGCCTGCCGATCATCCCCCCAGATCGTTAAGCAGCCGCTCACTCGCAATGTCCAGCTTGTCAGGCGTCACATATGAGCCGTCCAGAATCTCGTTGCGGATATTGACGATTCGGCGAGCCCGGACTTCCGGAAGTTCCGAAAGGCGACTCAAAAATGATGCCAATTCCGAAATCTCAACGGTGTCATCCAGGACGGCTGTGTTGGCCGACTCGGATCGGCGGGAAGTCTGATTAGCAAATTCCCTCAACGTTGACGATGAAACCGGCACCCCCAATCCTTGTATCTCGCTCACAATACACCTCGCTTACTTCGCTTCTGCAAACTTACAATTCACAACTGTTACGACTGATTGCGTGGCGAAGTTCGCAATCGAAAACTCTGTCTCTGACTGTCGCTGGGTTTCGGGCGGAAACTGCGCGTGGTCCGACCAAATCAGCCACAGTCTCAACATTCTCCATATCGGTCGCAGGATACTCCGGACTAAAGGCATTTGCCGCCCATCCCCCATATGTAGTCTGGAATCGTCAAAAGTGCCGTTTTTCACAGCTTACTGGCATGTGCACACTTATCGGGCAAAGTGTCATAAGTGCTGCGATATCAATACTTGTAGCAAGCGCCGCACTTCGGGCGACCGTGTCCAGCGGCTGTGATTTCATTCGGCCCCATACCACTATATGTAGTGTGTCGAGGCCCGTGCGTCCGAAAATATGTAAGGGATTCGAAGAGGCTTATCCGGCGATTGGCCCCAAATTCATCGCGCGAAATCTGCGCAGCCGTCGATTTGGCCTGTCTTGGGCAGGCGGCGCAGTTGCAAAGGCATTCCATATAATGCGAGACATGTCAAAGAACTCTCCTTCCGACGTAGCATCAATGCGAGCTGCGAATTTCGCGGAGCTCGAACCACGGTACACCGCTGATGAGGCGGTCGCTGAATCATCGCGATGCCTGTTCTGCTACGACGCGCCGTGCACGCGCTCGTGCCCGACACACATAGATATTCCCAAGTTCATCCGCCAGATTCTCCACAAGAACCCGATCGGCGCGGCGGAGACAATCCTCAGCGACAATATCTTCGGCGGGTCGTGCGCCCGCGCGTGC
This sequence comes from uncultured Planctomycetaceae bacterium, assembly GCA_964498115.1. Taxonomy (GTDB): domain Bacteria; phylum Planctomycetota; class Phycisphaerae; order UBA1845; family UTPLA1; genus UTPLA1. The sequence continues at coordinate 4,437 of CAZCGF010000084.1, forward strand.
CCGACCGAAGTGCTCTGCGAGGGCGCCTGCGTGGACAACACGCTGCTCAAGTCCCCCGTGCGCATCGGCCGACTCCAGCGCTTCGCCTGCGATGAGGCCGCCGACAAGGGCGTTCAGTTCTTTGAGGCGGGGCCGGACTCGGGGAAGAAGGTGGCAATCATCGGCGCAGGCCCGGCGGGACTGACCTGTGCCCACGAACTTCGCAAACAAGGACACGCTGTTACCGTATTTGAAGCCCGCGAGATGCCCGGCGGTATCAACACCTACGGCATCGCCTACTACAAATACGATACGAAGTTCGCCCTGTCTGAAGTCGAGCAGGTCAAGCAAATCGGCGGCATCGACTTGCGCACCAACTCGCCGGTCAATGGCGCGCAGCTCTCAAAGTTGCTAGCCGATTACGACGCCGTCTTTCTCGGCGTCGGCCTCGGGCGCACCGCCTCACTCCGCATCGACGGCGAAGACAAGTCGGGCGTCTGGGAGGCCCTCGATTTCATCTTCCAGACTCACACCATGCCGCTCGAAAAGTGTCAGGTCGGTCGCAAGGTAATTGTCGTCGGCGGTGGCAACACGGCCGTGGACGTGGCGACAGCCGCGATTCGACTCGGCGCCGAGGAAGTGACGATCGCCTATCGCCGCGGCGAGGCGGAAATGCCCGCCTTCAAGTATGAGTACGAACTGACCAAGTCCGACGGCATCCGCTGGGAGTTCAACGCGGCCCCCGCGCGGGTCGTCAGTGCCAACGGCTTGGCAACCGGCGTCGAGTTCACCCGGACGCGCCTCGTCGGTGCAGGCCGAGATGCAAAGCTCGAAACTATAGCAGGCTCCAACTTCGTCCTCGAAGCCGACATGATCATCAAAGCCCTGGGGCAGGAAGCGCTGCTCGACCTCTTAAAGTCCGTTCCGGGACTCAAGCTGGAAAATGGAAAAGTCGCCGTCGATCGTAGCAGGGGGGCAACATCCGTCCCCGGCCTTTTCGCCGGCGGCGACTGCATCACCAAGGGGGGCGAAGTGGTCGATGCGGTGCAGCAGGGCAAGATCGGCGCCGCAGGGATCCACGCTTACCTCGCCGGTAAGAAATAACTCCACTCGATCCCATTATCAGTTTGTACGTTAGAGAATCGGGTCTGACTCGACCTGCACGGTTCGCTGCACGCCGGCCGCACCTTCGATGAGCATCTCCGCACCGCCCTCGCGATGCACGCGCCGCCCGAAGAGCTCAGACTTGCCTTCCACGGTGGTCACGTCGAGGCCGTTCACTCGGACGATCTTCTCTCCGACGACAAGCCCGGCCCGGGCGGCGCCGAAGCCGTCGGCGATCGTCACGATCTCATAGATTCCGTTGGCGGTGGACTTGAGAGCCATTCCAAAGGTGCCGATCGGCTCCCCGAGCAGCGTCGGTGTATCGGCCGCCTGCGTGAGTTCCATCCACGATCCCGTCGTCGATACATGTACGCTCTCGTGACTCGCGAGGAATATCCATCCGAGTAGCGCCCGCCGCCGGCCCTCTGGAATCAGAATCGCGGGCAAGTTGTCGGCAACCGCGCTGCCGATTCCGACGCTGGGAAGCCTGAGGATCGACGTCTCACAGGCCGCCCCGGCCCCGAGGATATTTGTGCGGATCTGTGTCAGTGACGCGGCATCGATTCCAGAGTCGGTCAGGACCTCATCGCCCAGCGCCAGCGCCACGGCCCCGCCGGTGTCCAAAAGTGCCTCGCTGGAAGTCGCGCCGTTGCCCACGCGAACTCGTAGTGCAATCACTCCGACCTTCAGCGGCGAAAACGGAATCAGCGGCCCACCGACACTGAGATCAACCGCGTCGCTCGGACGAGTTCGCGCCCCGGCGGGCAAAAGCACCAATCGACGGCCGTGGTCCTCAACCCTCCAGTCAACCTGCATCAGCGCCGGCGCAGACATGATGAAGTCGACGCCCGCCTCTGCGAAAGTATCAAAGCCGGTTTCGTGCATGACAGTAATTGCGGCGCGACCGATCACAACCCCGCCGATGTCCACCGTCTCGGCCACGAACAGTGTCGAATCGAAATCGACAGCAACCCCCGTACGGCAAACACCGAGATCGTCGCGTTCCGATCCATCCACCGGGTTCGGCCCGTCTCCAACCAGGCCGAACTTTGCAACGGACCTCGGTGAGGCCAGGCTCGTTAGGATCGTTCCGGTATCAAGAAGAATGTTGGCGGAGACGCCGTTGACGCGGCCTTCGACGATCAGTGCGAGTTGAGATTTGACCTCGACACCAACGCCCTGCGGCGGCGGTGGGACAAGCAGCGTGTCGTAGGGCGGAGCGCACCCGGCGAGCGACAATGCGATCGCGACGACTCGGGCACACCACGGATGCAAACTGGAATCAGACCTAAAGGACATGACCCATTCTATTTCGTCCCCCGGCCCCCGGCATCGCGGATATTGGAAAGTTTGATTTCCGCCGAATCCGGCGCGACGACGGGAAGCCGCGGCTTCACCTGCTCGTCCGGTGTCGCCTCCGTCTCAACCGGCTGGGTCAGAGCGAGCAGGCGAATCCCCACCAGAATCGCCACCGGTTGTCCCGCAATGATGACCCAATCCAGACGCACAATGGCATAGACGCCGACGAGTGAAACGCCGACAATTCCCAGCGCTACCATTCCCGGACTCACGGTAAACCGCCCCTCTCGCTTCGACGCGATCAGGTGCATGCCGACGGCCAGCCATAAAAGCACCTGGCCCAGCCCGCCTGTCGCGAACGCCAGGAAGTCCGAAAATTCCATTCCCTGAGCCAGCAAATTCCACCCTTCACCCGAGACAGGATACTCGCCGTTTCCTATCTCTCCCTTTTAATCCCGATCACGGCTGCGCCGGCGCCGGTGACTCGGTCGAAGATCGGCTATCTCTGGGGGCTCCTTGCTCTTGGCGATGATATTCGCTGAGCTGCTGCTCAACCACGGTTTGCGATTCTCGGTCGAATCCGAAGGAGAGCATCTCTTCCATCGCGCGATCCAGCGACCACCCTTGTCGCTCGATTCGATACAGGGCACATAGATATCCCGTGCGGTGTCGGCCTGCAGAGCAGTGCACCAGAACCGGTTGATTCGCCGGTTCATCGACACACTCAAAAAACTGTCGCACCTCATCGTCGGAAATCCGCACGCGGCTTTCGATCGGGATTCGAACGACCTTCATCCCCAGCGACTCGGCGTGTTCCACTTCCTCGGGAACGCGCCGACTGTCGCCCTTGCGTACGATGAGGATCGTCTTGATTCCCAACTCGTCCTGAAGTGCTTCAAGTTGATCCGTGTCCGGTTGTCCGGAACGATAGAGAACCTTCGGCTCGACGACGGCCAGCCGCTTCGGCAAACGCCGGTCGAGCGCGAGCGCGGCCAGACCGGCCCCTCCGGCGACGAGTACGACAATCACGATCAGTCGAAATGTATGTTTCGACTGCTTGGTACCAAACCTCGGAATCATGAATCTCCCAATCGAGACAGGAACGCCAACAGCTTAACAAGGTATTCGCGCCGCCGCCCTGGGGCAACCCTTCACATGGCTCAAAGTGCCCTGCGGTGCAGGAGAACGAGAAAAATCGGCACGCCGACAACCGCGGTAATGACCCCGATTGGCAAAACTGCCAGCCCCAGGTTGGTCCCTGAGACCGCACCCGCCCAGACCATCGCCAGTTGCGATATCCAGTCGCACACAGCAAGAAACACGCCGCCGAGCATTGCCGACATCGGCAGGAGGATGCGGCAGTCCCGTCCCACGAGCAGGGCGGTGGTATGCGGCACGACAAGACCGACAAAACCGATCGGCCCGCAGATCGCCACCACGCACGCCGTCGAGAGGGAAGCGGCCAGCACGCAGATCAGTTGCAGTCGCACGACGTTGACGCCGCGCGTGTGCGCCAATTCGTCACCGAGGACGTACTGATTAAGTGCCCGGGCGGAAAGGATGAGGACCAGCCAGCAGGGGACCATCAGCGGCAGATTCGAGCTCCATTGCAGGTTTCCAATAGTGTCGAGCGAGCCCATCATCCATCGAATGATCTCAAAAGTCTGTCGCGCGCTGGAGAGTGAGGTGACCAGCATCATCATCGCCGAGCAGAACATGCCCAGCGTGACTCCGGCCAGCAGCAACTCGTTCGTCGTCAATCGACGAGCGCCGCGCGTAAAGAGCAGTACTATCCCGATGACGGCCAGCGATCCGGCGAAGGCTGTCCATGTGACGCTCGATACTCCGAGCAGGGTAGACGCAAGGCCCAGGCGAATCGCCACCAGCGCACCGAGCGAACCGCCGCTGGCGATCCCGAGTGTATAGGGCGTGGCGAGTGCATTACGAAAGAGCGTCTGAAACACAACGCCCGCGAGCGCAAGCGTGATGCCCGCCTCCACGGCAAGGAGGGTGCGCGGAAGCCGCAGTCGAAACCCGATCTGATAAGCCGTCGGGGCGTCTCTCTCGCCGTAGTGTGCGATCTCGCGCCACGCGTCAAAGACGCCGATGGATTTCGACTGGCTGCCCACGCCGGGGCTGATCAGGATCACGCCCGCAAGCAGGACAAACCCTGTCGCCAGAAGCCGCATATAACGCTTGCGATCGAGCAGTGTCATCCGGCCGCCTCGCTCCCGGCGCTCAATCCAACCGGCATGATCCACGCGGCGGATCCGCTCGCATGTCTGACCCGTTCAAGCTTGACGCGATAGACCGGCTCCAATTGCTCGGGCGCCAGGACATCCGAAGGCGACCCCTGTGCCGCAACCTTCCCCGAATCGAGAAGCATGACGTGCGTGCAGTATCGCGCGGCGAGATTCAGATCGTGCGTTACGACGACGCAGGCCAGTCCCTCGCCGTCAACGAGACGTCGGACCATCGAAAAGATGGCAAGCTGATGATAAAGATCGAGCGCCGAGGTCGGCTCGTCGAGCATCAGGACTGCCGGTCGCTGCGCCAGCGCAGCCGCGACATGCACGCGCTGCGCCTCGCCGCCGGACAAGGTGGCAAGCGATCGCTCGGCGAATTCCGTTGTCTCCGTCGCCGTCAGTGAGGCATCGGCGATGGCAAAGTCTTCCGCCGATTCAAACAGCCCGAACGGCCGATGCGGATAGCGACCCATCAGCACCACCTGCCGCGCCGTCAGGCCGATCTCGCGCGTCGGGTTCTGCGGCAGGAATGAGATGCGCCGCGCCCGGGCGCGATCGTCCGTCTCCCTCAGCGGCACATCATCGAGTGAGATTACGCCGGACTTCGGCATGACAATGCCGGCAAGTAGCCGAAGAAGCGTGCTCTTGCCCGCTCCGTTAGGGCCGACGATTCCCCAGCACTGTCCAGGCGCAATTTGCATCGTGACCGGCCCGAGGAAATAGGGCCGACCCTCGAAGCCGAACGTCACGGCATCGGCGCCGATGATGGCGTGTCCGGCGTTAGTCAAATTTCGCCTCCGGATGCAGAAGTCGGGCGAGCCTTGAAATTACGGCCACGATCCTCGGCGACGGAATCGTCGCGTTCTCGTCGCACAGAATATGAATGCGATTGTCCTTCACGGCGGGGATGCCGCCGAACGCCTGCCATTGGGCAAGCAGCTTGCGCTCCAGTTCCTTCGTCAGTTTCAATTCCGGCATGGCCTCAATGATAACGTCGGGCTGAGCCACGAGTATCGCCTCTGGCGAAATCGTCGGATAAGCGATGGCGCTGTCGGCAAAGACGTTGTCTCCGCCCGCCGCCCTGATCATGTCGTCGACAAATGTTCCCTTCGCCCCGGTCATGACCGAACTGATGGAGTCCGTGTTGCGCGCGATGGTGATAAGGACGCGCGGACGTGGGCGACCGGCGACGGCGCGAGCGATGCCATCCAGACTGCCGCGCATCTCCTTCTCAACCTCAATCGCCGTCTTGCGCGCGTTCAGCAAGTCGCCAAGCTCGCCCAGTGTCTTGTAGATGTCTTCCAATGACTCAGTCTTATCTTCGAAGAGCGCGATCCCATTGGCCGCGCACAAGTCTTCAACCGCTTTCTGCCGTCCGCGCAGGACGACGAGGTCGGGACGCAGCGTGAGCATCGCCTCGAGGTTCACATCAAAGAGCCCGCCGATCCGCGGCAGGCCCTTGATCGACTCGGGCCAGACACAAAAGTTACTCACCGCCACAAGCCGATCCGCCGCGCCGAGCGACGCGATGATCTCCGTCGAGTTCGGCGAGATGGAAATAATTCGTCTCGCCGCCGGACGGGTTGTCACTTCGCGCGCCGGCTGCTTCTCGCACCCGCAAGCGGCCATGACCCAGATAAGCGACGCAAGAGCCATGCACCTCGCGCCACGCCGGAGTCCGCCGCGAAGCAGGGACCATATCATCGATACGCTGTGTGTCATCACCCCGCGATTGTCGGGGCCGCCCAACTCACCGTCAAAACGACGGCTCATTATCACTGGTCGTGACACGCCGGGCGTACTTGCTACACTTTCCGCATGGCTCAGCCCCGTGTCCTTGTTCTCCGCGCCGCTGGTATAAACTGCGACGAGGAGACCGTCTTCGCATGGCAGCGCGCCGGGGCCGACTGCGACCTGGTCCATGTGAAGCAACTCATCGCCGCGCCGGACTCCCTTGATCGCTATCAGCTCCTGACCATTCCCGGCGGCTTCAGCTACGGCGACGACATCGCCAGCGGAAAGCTCCTCGCGAATCAGCTCAACCATCACCTCGGCGACCAGCTCCGCGCCTTCGTCGAGCGCGGCGGACTCGTCCTCGGGATCTGCAACGGCTTTCAGGTTCTCGTCCGCATGGGCCTGCTGCCGGGTAACGACTGCGGCGTTCGCGCGACCCTGGCCCTCAACGCCTCCGGTCGATACGAGGACCGCTGGGTGCGACTGCGCGCCACGGAGAATTGCCGCTGCGAGTTCGTCGAGCCGGGCGAGGAGTTCGACCTCCCCGTGGGGCACGGCGAGGGGCGTCTCGTCTTCGACGGAGACGACGACTCCGCGAAGCGCCTTCGCGCGATGGGACGCATCGCCCTCGAATATATCAGCCTCACCGCGGCCGCCCCGGTGTATCCTGAAAACCCCAATGGCAGCATTGGAAACGCCGCTGCTCTCGCCGACGCCACCGGCCGTGTCTTCGGGCTCATGCCGCACCCGGATCGCCACCTCTTCGCCACCCAATCGCCGGGGCAAAACCGCGATTTCAATGCTGAAACCGCCGGTGCCCGGTTCTTCCGGCGTGTCGTTGAGCGCCTTCGCTGAGCCGCTTCATCCGTTCGTCCGACTGATTTCCAATCCGCGATACAGGCGCTGCTTGCTCGCCGTCGATAGTCGTCAAAGCGCGGGTCGCCGGTGTGTCCGGCATGCCGCGCCGCGGGGTTGGCCGGTGATGCGAGGCCGTCCGGCGATGCTGAAAAGCGCGAGGTCGTCGTGGGCCGGTCGCACCGATTCGTGAAAGGCATTTCGCATGAACGCAGCGACGTTGAAATCCGACCAGATGCCAATACAATCGCACTCACAACCTAAGGCACTCAGAGTAAGGATGCTCGTTATGCCCAGTTTCGCACGGATGCTTTCTCTCCCGCTTCTCACCGTCCTCTTTGCCGGCACGGCCTGCAACAAGATGCCCTCGCCGTTCACGGTGAAGGATCGCTCGCCGCATGCCGATTCCGACGCCCCGTTCGATCCACCGAATACCTATCCCGAGTGGGCCTACGATTCGCAGAGCTATGTCCAGCCCGCTCAGGAATTGACGCCCGAGCCGAAGGTCAACGTCAACGATCCGCTGCATTACTTCACCAAGGGCAATGTCGTCATGATCCGTCGGCCCGAGGGCTACACCCCCGAGGAGATTCCGCGGGTAGCCATCTGGTACACGGACAACAACGGCTTCCACTGGAACAAGGCCGGCTACTTCGGGCGAGAGCAGACCTTCTTTCCCTTTGAAGCGCCCGAGGACGGCGACTACGGCATTCGCTTCGTCGGTCCCGGGCAAGATCCCGCGCTTCATTCGCTCCCGTATCCGGAGCGCGTGTATCACGTCGACACGGCGCTGCCCGATGTCGTCGTGACCGTCGAGCCGGAGAAGACCTGGTACCACGTCGGCGAGACGGTGACGATTTCCTGGAAGGCCGAGGACGCGCACCTGATCGAGTACCCGGTGCGCATCGGTCGCCTGCTCGACTTCACCGCCGACGGCGCCAACGCGCTGGAACTTCAGCGCGACCTGGCCGACGAAGGTCAGATCACCTACACCATTCCCGAAGACGCGCTCGATCATGAAGCGCGCTTCCGCGTCGATGCCCTCGACCGCGCCGGCAACCTGGGCGTTGCCATCTCGTTTGCACTCCAGGTCGTCCCCGAGGAGCAGGACGACGTTTCCGAACTCGAAGGCGACGGCGAGATCGCCCAGGCCGATGTCAGTCCCGCGACCGACACCTCCGAGGCGGACGCGCTGGCGTATTACGACGGCATCAACACGCCGGCGCTGAAGCAGACGTCCGTCGGCCCCGCGAAGACTTCGGCGTCCTCCGCCGAGCCGACTTCGCCGGAAACTGACACCGCTCTCCACGAGCCGTCGACCCTCGGCGATGCCGACTTCGACAGCGCGGAGATCGACGCATCGCTGGAGCCGACCTCGACCGGCGGCGACGCGCCGCTGCCGATGGCCACCATCGCCGCTCGCGCGGCCGAGCCGGAGGCCCAGCTTGTCTGGGACGCGGCGGCGACCGGCGCGACCGTCGGGGATACGCCGTTCCCACTCGGCCGGACCGATGGTGCCACAACCATGACACCCGTCAATGAAGTGCACATCGGGCGACCCGACATCGCCGTGTCTCACGAGGCAACCCCCGACGGCGACGGGTTCCAGCCCCGCTCCGACGCCATTCTGGAGGAGTACTTCACCGTTCCTCAGCAACCGGCGCCGGCCTCGCCCGAGCCCGAGCCGGCCAAGGCGCCGGAGCCCTCGGCTCAGATGCGCATTGAGTCGAACCCCGCTTATCAGTCGATCGGCCTGACTCATGCCGACGGCCTGCTGGTGCCGATGCCCGCGACAATCTCCCCCGGCGAGACAAAGCTCGGCACGGTCCTGGCCCATCCGTGGCGCTCGCTGCAGGACGTGTGGCCCGTCGCGATTCAGACTGTCTGGCTCCTCCCGCGGCCGAACTTCCAGTCGAAGAATTTGAACGAACTCTTCGAGGGCAGGTTCCTCGCCGCCGGAAAAATCACCTACCCGGTCAGTGAGCCGGCCCCGGTCAATCGCACCGTGGTCAGCGCCCCCGATGCGGTCCTGAGCACGGAAGTAAACATCCAGCCATAACGGGCATCGCAATTTCCCTTGCGTCATTCACAAAGCCCACGGACAACCATCCGTGGGCTTTTCTTGTGGCTGATCGGCTAGGTTGAGCATGGCATATTGCCCTGTCATTTCTGGACCACCCGGTCGCGCGCGGTTGTTGAGGCGGGTATCATTGAGTGTGGAACACGCCGGCTTCGCGCACATCAGTTCCTCGCGCGCGGGCAGGATGGAGGGGTGTTAGTGTCTCGATCATCCGGACTCGCGATCGTTCTCCTGGTTCTCATGTTGACTCCGATGGCCCTCGCGGTCGGTGATGAGTTGATCTATGAGCCGGAGCAGGAGGACCAGCCCTACATTCCCGGCGCGCGACAACTTAGAAATGGCGAACGCAGCCTTTCGATGGCCCCGCCCGGAAGTGTCCAGGTCAACGTCGACGATGATGGGCTCAACATCGTCGGCGACGCCGCGAATGAGCCGTCGATCGCGATCGACCCGACAAATCCCGATCGCATGGCCATCGGCTGGCGACAATTCGACACCATCGCGTCGAACTTCCGGCAGGCGGGCAACGCGTACTCGACCGATGCCGGGGCATCGTGGACCTTTCCCGAAGTCCTTACTCCCGGCCTGTTTCGCAGCGACCCGGTCCTCTGCGCCGACGATGACGGCCGCTTCTTCTACAACAGCTTTCAAACCACTCTCTGCACCGATGTCTTTCAGTCGCCCGACGCAGGCATGACCTGGCCCGGCATCGTTCCCGCGTTTGGCGGTGACAAGGCCTGGATGTCCGTGGATCGCACCGCCGGGCCCGGCGCGGGTTATCACTACCAGGCATGGCAGGAGGCCGTCTCCTGCTCGAATGTTCCCAGCGGCAGTTCGTTCACGCGCTCCACCGATCACGGCGATACCTGGCTCACGCCGGTTCCGATTCCCAACAATCCTCGCTTCGGTGTCACCGCGGTCGGCCCGGACGGCGCCGTCTATGTGACCGGCATTGCCGCCTCGTCGTCCACCTTCATCGTCGCCAAATCGACGAATGCCCAGTTCGCCGCCATGACGCCGACGTTTGATTTCTCGGTCACCGGTAATTTTCTCGGTGGTTCGCTGATCCTCGGAGGCATTCCCAATCCCGCAGGGCTCCTGGGACAAGTCTGGATTGTCGCCAGTCCGGTGAATGCGGCGCATGTGTACCTGCTCTGCTCTGTTCATCCGCCCGGCGTGGATACGATGGACGTCATGTTTGCCCGAAGCGAGGACGGCGGACAGACGTGGAACCCGCCGGTTCGGGTCAACGACGATTCCACCACCAACGCGGCGTGGCAATGGTTCGGCACGATATCCGTCGCGCCGAACGGCCGAATCGACGTCGTCTGGAACGACACCCGCGACGATCCGGAAAACAAACTGTCTCGACTCTACTACGCCTTCTCCGTCAATGGCGGGGAGACCTGGGCGGCGAGCCGGCCGCTGACCCCGCAGTGGGACTCGCGTATCGGCTTCCCGCAGCAGAACAAGATCGGAGATTACTATCACATGATCTCGTACAACGACGCGGCCCATCTGGCCTACGCGGCCACGTTTAACGGCGAGCAGGATGTGTACTACACGCGAATCACCCCGCTGCCGTCCTGCGGGACCTGCCCGTCCGATCTGAGCGGCGATGCGTCGACCGACGGTCAGGACATCCCCGGCTTTATGAACTGCCTGCAGAGCTTTCCTCTCTCGGCCTCGGTATGCGGCTGCGCCGACGTGAACGGCGATCAGTCGATCGACCTCGGCGACGTGGCCCCGTTTGTTGACAAGCTTCTAATGGGCGAATGCAAATAACCGGTTGGATCGAACAAGCCGTTTGGGTTGGCATTTCCACTCTCCCCGGCCCCTTTGAAGGGCGCAAATGCAAGGTGACATAAGGTGACACAAGGTCGCGGGGACGCTTGCAACTCGCGTGGCGGCCATGTGTTGGGGCGCTTCGAGTTTCGGGTGGTTTTTTGCTGGAAACGTCGAAAAATCGAAACGTCGAAACGTCGAAATTCGAGGGGCCCCGGAGCCGTTGGTTGAAGCGATGAGCGACTTGTGCATGGCAGACCATCCTGTACTCAACACTTGCTCGGCGTGCGCGCCTTGGGAGCTGATTTGGCGGCGTGGGGCGCGGCTGGACCGGGGCGGCGTGCGTTTCGTATAATCCGCGTCATGACTGTCAAAGAAGTTCTCGCAAAACTCAAATCACTCGGCAACGACGCTCGCCGCAAGCACAACGCCAAGGTCGGGCCTGACGGCATCACTCCGCCGGCCAATCAGTTCGGCGTGCCGATGGGCGACATCCGGGCGATCGCCAAGAAGATCAAGACCGATCACGAACTCGCGCTGGCGCTCTGGGATACCGGCAACATGGAGGCGCAGCTCGTGGCCGCGCTCATCATCAAGCCCAAGTCGCTGACCGCAAAGGACGTCGACCGCCTGACGCGCTCGACCACCTGTGCACAAGTCGCGGACTGGCTCAACAGTTACGTCGTCGCGGAGCATCCCGACAAGGACGCCCTGCGCGAGAAGTGGATGAAGGACAAAAACCCCTGGGCTGCCCGAGCGGGCTGGCACTTCACCGCTTCGCGGATCAACAAGGCGGCCAAGGGGAAGGCCGCGGACGATTTGGACGTGAAGGCCCTGCTCGATCGCCTCGAGAAGGAGCTGCCGAAGGCCAAGCCGGAAGTGCAGTGGGCGATGAACAACACGCTCGGCGCCATCGGCATCAACCACGCCGCGCTACGCAAGCGGGCCGTCGCCATCGGCGCGAAGGTCGGCCTGTACAAGGACTGGCCGGTGTCGAAGGGCTGCATCATCCCCTACGTGCCGGTGTGGGTTGAGGCGATGGT
>CAZCGF010000085.1:0-16551 GCA_964498115.1 uncultured Planctomycetaceae bacterium
GCGGCGGCCGACGGTAAGACCGGTGACTGGGACTAAGTCGTAACAAGGTAGCCGTAGGGGAACCTGCGGCTGGATCACCTCCTTTCTAGGGGATTACCTAGACGAGATTGACGCTGTCTTCGGATGGCCTCGACTCGTACAGGTCAGCACATTCTCGGATCGCAGCAATGCGATTGGGCAGCTCGGTGACGAGCAGCCCCGACGATCTCTGTTTCTTATTATCAAAAACGCCCGGCGTGCCTCGTGCTCGTCGGGCGTTTTTTTTTCGGTCTCTCGACATATCGAGCGGATCGCCGCGAACCACACCGCCATCAGTCGGATATGAATAGGGTTGCGGCATCGGCGGCGCCGATACGCGATCGGCCGGCTGCCGCTATAATCAGCCGCCAAGTCCGGAGGTCTCATGCAGCGCTCAAAAGTCGCGATTCTTCGTACCAAACCCGCAACGGTCTTCGAAGACTATCACCGCCTCATGAACCTCGCCGGCTATCAGGACGTCGTCGCCAAGGACGCCGACACCGCCCTGAAGATCAACATCAGTTGGCACTTCTTCTTCCCCGGAAGCTCCACCGTCCCCTGGCAGCTCGACGGCGTCATCCGCGCCATGAAGGCCGACGGCTACAAGCCCGAGCTCATCCACGGCTGCCACAACCGCACCGTCGTCATCGACGCCCATTTCGGCGAGCGCGAGAATAAACAGATCAACGTCACCGAGGCCCACGGTCTGCGCAACATCCACCTGTATGAGGGCGAGCCCTGGGTCAACGTCCGCGACGCCGTCGGCGACCTCGCCGACAAGTTCCTCGTCCTCAACAAGGTCTACCCCGACGGCTTCGCCATCCCCAAGCGCTTCATCGGCGAAAACATCATCCACCTGCCCACCGTCAAGACGCACATCTTCACGACCACGACAGGCGCGATGAAGAATGCCTTCGGCGGCCTGCTCAACGAGCATCGCCACTGGACCCACGAAGTCATCCACGAAACGCTCGTCGACCTGCTCATGATCCAGAAGAAAATCCACCGCGGCGTCTTCGCCGTCATGGACGGCACCTTCGCCGGCGACGGCCCCGGCCCGCGCTGCATGATCCCCCACGTGAAAAACGTCATCCTCGCCAGCAGCGATCAGGTCGCCATCGACGCCGTCGCCGCCAAGCTGATGGGCCTCGACCCGATGTCGATCAAGTTCATCCGCATCGCCCACGACATGGGCCTCGGCTGCGGCGACCCGCGACAGATCGAGATGGTCGGCGATCTCGATGCCGCGGCGGAGAACTGGCACTTCGACGGCCCCTTCAAGAAGATGACCTTCGCCTCGAAGATGCAGCACAAGATTTACTGGGGCAAGCTGAAGACCTCCCTGGAGTGGTCCCTCAAGACCTGGCTCGCCCCCTGGGCCTACATCGCCAGCGTCATCTACCACGACAGTTTCTGGTACCCCACGCGTGCCAAGCGCCACATGCGCGACGCCCTCGCCAGCGAATGGGGCCGGCTCTTCGGCAACTGGGAGCAGCTCACCCCAAATGAAAAGGGCTTTCCCACAGTCGGCGATCTGCCCGCGCCGCTGACCCTCACCGGCGCCTCGGCCATGCTCAAGTCCCTCAATATCCTCGGAACCTGCATCCGCGAAGCCCCCGAGTTCCGCCTCTTCAAAAAGCAGACCCACGGCCTCGGCTAGCGCTCGCCCCCATGAGTCCTCGATCGGCTCGGAAGCCATGCATATCTACCTCGTCCGACACGCCATCGCCGCCGCCCGGAGCCCCGGCATCCTCAACGACGGCGCACGCGAACTGACCCCCGAAGGCATCAAGAAGATGCGCCGCCACGTTGCCGCACTCGTGACACTCGGCGCACAAATCGACGAAGTCTGGACCAGCCCGCTCGTCCGCGCCCGCCAGACCGCCGAAATCCTCGCCGCCGGCCTCCTGCCCGCGCCGCCCGTAAAAACACTCACCTCCCTCGAGCCCGGCGGAGACTTCGAGTCATTGCGCAATCGCCTGGCTCAGAACAGACAGCTGACCGCCGTCGCCCTCGTCGGCCACGAGCCCTTCATGGGCGAATTCACAAGCTACCTTCTCGGGGCAGGCCGCGGCGTCGCCTTCAGGTACAAGAAGGGGGGGATCGGCCTTGTGGAGATCGACGACCTCGCCCCGCCCCTGCGCGGCGAACTATGCTGGCTCATGGCCCCCAAGCAGCTCGGCCGGATCGGCAAGGAATAGTCCGCCCCTGCGGCCCACCCCGCATGACTCTCGCAACAATATGCCCCAATGAGATTTAGACGCCTCACCCGCCTGTGAATTGCTTGAGCACCTATTCTCCGCCCTCCCGATGAAGCGGGAAAATCAGGCCCCCGTTCCGTAGCAACACATCAAATCTTAACGTGACCGCCCCTGTTAATTCTGATATCCTTACGGCGCGCCACGCATCGGAGTAGCCCTCAAACTACTGCACATAACGGCCTCGGAGGACGAAGCATGAGCGACAGCGTCAAGGCGTCTGTCTGCATCAGCCTGGCCGCCTACGTCGAAAAACAGGCGAAGCGATTCTCTTCCAACCTGGAAAAGGTCGTCGCCTCCGGCGATGTGGATGGCGTGCACGACGTTCGAGTTGCATCCAGAAGGCTGGTCCAGCCCCTCCGCCTCATGAGCGCCTGGCTCGGCGGCAAGCCCATCAAGCGCCCCGCCGGCCTCCTCCGCACCACCCGTCAGGCACTCGCACAAGTCCGCGATCTCGACGTCCTTCTCGCCTCGCTCTGCGGCAGCGACGCCACCTGGGCCCACGGCCTCGATCCATCCGACCTCGCCCGGCTCGAAGGCGCCCTGACGCGCCGCCGGCAGCGCTTCGCCAGAAAGGCCGTCGATCGCCTCACCCGTCAAAAGCCCGAGCGCGCCGCCGGCCTCATCTGGCGACTCTCCGACAAAATGCTCGACGTCGTCGACGAAGAAAGCGACCTCGTCCTCGCCCATCAGGTCGAGACTCTCTTCGAAAAATCGCTGGAGCGCCTCGTCCATCGCGACCCCCGCGGCGATCAAAAACACGACCTCCACGAAACCCGAATCTGCGTCAAGCGCGCAAGATACGCCGGCGAACTCATGCGCGACGTCGGCCTCCGCCAGGAAACCGTCCTGCTCAAAGCCCTCGTCGGCATGCAGGACCTCCTCGGCCGGTGGAACGACCAGCTCATCGCCATCGGCTACGTCACCCGCGAAGCCCGCCGGCCCAAAGTCCTCGCCGAGGATGCCGCCTGGAGTGCAAGAGTCCTGTCCCTCGCCGCCGATTGGGCGAAGGAAGCCGACGCCGGACAGCGGCGAATCCTCGATGTCTGGGCAGAGTTCGACACCGCCCTCAGGGCATGCTTCAATCGATATCGGGACCGTGCGCAGTCGAGTCGCGCCCCCGGTAACATTCACGTAAGCTGACGATTCGTAATCTTGAAAGTGCTTCGCGATGACAAGGAAATCTGCTTAATGGAGTCGGCTCGGTCACACGAAACGAATTGCGCCGCGCCCGGAGCCGATCCCGGCGATGGCGCCGCCGCCGATGCACATGCCGCATCGGCCGCCACCGACCATTCCGAAGAGAGCTTCCTGAATCGAAAGTCCGGCATCGTCCGCCGACCTCCCCCCACAAAATTCGCCGCCATCGACGTCGGCACCAATAGCATCCACCTCGTCATGGTCGAGATCTCCCCCGAAGGCGACTTCCGCATCGTCGGCCGCGACAAGGAGATGGTCCAGCTCGGCAAGGGCGGCTTCCAGAAGCACATCCTCACCGAGCAGGCCGTCGTCGACGGCGTCGCCGCACTCGTCCGCTTCTCCAAGATGGCCCGCCTCAAGGGCATCGGCCGCATCCACGCCTTCGCCACCAGCGCCGTCCGTGAAGCCCGCAACGGCGGCGACTTCGTCGAGCGCGTCCTCAACGAACTCGGCATGGAAGTCCGCATCCTCAGCGTCGAGGAGGAGGCCCGCCTGATCTACCTCGCCGTTCGCCACGCCGTCGGCCTCGGAGAAACAGACGACCTCATCTGCGACATCGGCGGCGGCAGCGTCGAAGTCATCGTCGGCAACGCCCGCCGCCCATCCGTCCTCTTCAGCGCCAAATTGGGCGGCCTCCGTCTCGCCGAGCTCTTCCTCAAAAACGATCCCCCGTCCGCCCGCGATTTGAAGCCGCTCAAGCGCCACATCGAACAGGGCCTCGCCCCGCTCGCCCGCCGCGTCGGCGCCGTCAAGTTTTCCCGGTGTATCTGCACATCCGGCTCCTTCGAGTGCATGGCCCGCATGTGCCTGCTCCGCCGCGGACAAACGCCCCCGGACGGCTCCGGCCAGATGAAGATCACCCGCGCCGAGTTGAAAGACCTCCTCGCCGATCTCGCCGCCCGCACTAACGAGCAAAAGCTCCAGATGCCCGGCATGGACGCCAAGCGCGTCTCCACCCTCGTCCCCGCCGCCACCACGCTGCTGGAAATCGGCAAGATGTTCGACGTCGCCGATTACGAGTTCTGCGACATGGCCCTCCGCGAAGGCATCATCATCGACCATATCGCCCATAGCAGGGCCCACCTCCTCGCCCGCGCCACCTGGCCCGACCCCAGAACCCGAAGCGTCATCGAGCTCGCCGAGCGCTGCCAATACCATCGCGCCCACGCCGAACAGGTCCGCCGCCTCGCCAACAGCCTCTTCGATCAGCTCGCCCCGCTTCACGCACTCGAACACCGCTACAAGGAACTCCTCGGCTTCGCCTGCGTCCTCCACGACATCGGCTACCTCATCGGCCACTCCGGCCACCACAAGCATTCCTACTATTTGATCCGCAACGGCGGCCTCAAGGGCTTCAACGAAGGTGAAATCGAACTCATCGCCAATCTCGCTCGTTACCATCGAAAGGGACGGCCGCGAAAGGATGACTACAGCTATGCCCACCTCGACCGCGAAAGTCGTCGGGCATTCAAAAAGCTGATCCCCATCCTTCGCCTCGCCAATGCCCTCGATCGAACCCACTACTCCGTCGTGCGCTCGGTGAAGTGCAGCCTGCTCGATGATCGCGTCAACCTCGAAGTGCAGGCGGAGCAGGACTCGGAATTGGAAATATGGACCGCGCGTCGTCAGGCCGAACACTTCGAAAAACAATACGGCATCGCGCTGGAAGTCAGTCCGCCCCAGGACATCCCCAAGGGAGATGAGAACTCATGATTAACAGTGAGCTGCTCTTGCAGCCGCATAACTACCCCGGCCGGCTCATCATCGTCGAAGGCATCGACGGCTCCGGAAAAAGCACGCAGATCCGACTCGTCCAGCGCTGGCTGGTCAGCCTCGGCTACAACGTCTTCTTCACCGAGTGGAACTCCGCCGATCTCGTTAAGAAGACAACGAAGAAAGGCAAGAAGAGCCGCAGCCTCACCCCGACCACCTTCAGCCTCCTCCACGCGACCGACTTCGCCCATCGCCTCGTCAGCAACATCCTGCCGCCCCTCAAGGCCGGCATGATCGTCCTCGCCGACCGCTACGTGTACACCGCCTACGCCCGCGATCACGTCCGCGGCTGCGACCGCAAATGGGTCCGCAAGGTCTACGGCTTCGCGCCCAAGCCCGACATCGCGTTTTATTTCAAGGTGCCGATCGAAGTCTCCCTCAAGCGCATCACCATGGCCCGTCAGGTCCTCAAGGACTTCGAAGCCGGCATGGACATGAAACTCCACCCGGACCCCATGGAGAGCTTCCGCCTCTTCCAGGGAATGATCCTCGAAGAATACGACCGCATGAGCGCCGAGAACGACTTCTGCGTCATCAGCGCCACCGGCACCATTTCCGAACAGCAAAAGCAGGTGCGAGAGATCATCGGTGATCGACTCGAAACCTATCAAAGAAAGCCGAGGATTGCATGAGCCAGTTGACCTTCTTCGGTGAGGGCCTCCCCTACATCGAAGCCTACGACTATCCAGGCGTCCTGATCACCGTCGAAGGTACCGACGGCGTCGGCCGCACGACACAGATCGTGATGCTCAAGGAGTGGCTCGAGGTCCAGGGCTACGGCGTCATCGAAACCGGCTGGACACGAAGCCAGCTCATCGGCCGCACCATCTCCCAGGCCAAGCAGGGCCGCTCGTTAAACCGCCTGACCTATTCCCTCCTCTACGCCGCCGACTTCGCCGACCGCCTCGAAAAGGAAATCATCCCTGCCCTGCGCAGCGGCTTCGTCGTCCTCGCCGACCGCTATGTCTTTACCGCGCTCGCCCGCGATGTCGCCCGCGGCGTCGATCGCGCCTGGGTCCGCGACCTCTTCGGCTTCGCCCCCGTCCCGCACCTGGTGCTCTACCTGAAGATCGACGTCGCCTCCCTCATTCGACGCGTCATCCCCCGCGGCGTCATCGACTACTTCGAGTCCGGCATGGACCTCGGCATGGGCGACGATCCCTACGACTCCTTCAAGCGCTATCAGACCACCCTCATCAAGGAATACAACCGCATGTCGCAGGAGTTCGGCTTCCACGAGGTCAACGCCCGATGGAAGCCCGAAAGGATGCACACCCGCCTGCGCGAAATCGTCACCGAGTTCTTCCGCCAGCGCAAGTTCTACGACTACCGCGGCGCTCCGAAAACCGACGCCGCGATTCTCAACGCCGAATTGCCCGAGCCCATGATTAAAACAAGCTGATGCCGGACGCCGCGGACATGCACACCATCGCCCTCACCCGTGCCCAGGTACGCGAGGTCGATCGCATCGCCATCCACGAGTTGGGCATCCCCGGCCTCACCCTCATGGAAAACGCCGGCCGCGCCGCCGCCGATTTGATCCTCAAAGAATCATCCGACGATGCCCGCGTCGCCGTCGTCTGCGGCGGCGGCAACAACGGCGGCGACGGCTTCGTGATCGCCCGCCTCCTCGCCGGCGCCGGTCGCCGCGCGACCATCTTCCTCGCCTGCGATCCCGCGAAACTCTCCGGCGACGCCGCGACGAACTATCACGCCGCGTCCCGAATAACCCTCGAATTCGTCCCCTTCGACACGCCCGAGCGCATCCACTCCGCTCATTCTCGACTCCACCAGTCCGACGTCATCGTCGACGCACTCCTCGGCACAGGCTTCACCGGCCGCGTCCGCACGCCCATCGACTCAGCCATTCACGCCATCAATGCCGCTGCACATAGCAAGGTCGTCGCCATCGACCTGCCCTCCGGCCTCGATTGCGACACCGGCCTCCCCTCATCTCCAACCGTCCGCGCCCACCACACAATCACCTTCGTCGCCATCAAACAGGGTCTGACCCAGGACGTCTCGCGCGAATTCGCCGGCCAGGTTCACGTCGCCGACATCGGCACGCCCCCGGAACTCACCAACCGCGTCCGCCGTTAGAGTTGCTGATCATCCCCGTAGATACTTGCCGAACCACGTCACCGCCTGCGTCACAATGCCCTCGCTCAGCGCCGCCCCGCGCAGCCCGTGATCCTTCGAATCCACCGCCTCAAGCCGCGCCTCCGCCCCCGCGCCGCGAAGCGCGACCTCATACGCCTGCCCGTGTTCGAATGGAACCTGATAATCCCCCGTCCCATGAAATATCAGCGCCGGCCGCGCGCTGCCCGCAAGCAGCTTCGACCCGTCCTCGCGCGGCATCGTCACGAAGAAATCCTCGCCCAGCTTCAGCCCGTGATGATCGATCCACCCCTCGCGCCGCAAGAACCCCCACGCCTCCGGCGTCATATCCCGCTCGATCAGCTTGCAAGGGTCCGCCACCGGAGCGATGAACACAAGACACTTGAGTCCCGCCATCTCGTGCGCCACCCGCGCCGCCGTAAACGCCCCGAAGCTGCTCGCGTAAATCCCCAGTCGCCCCGTATCCACCTCCGCGATCCCCTTCGCCGCCGCAAGCACCGCCCGCAGATCCTCCGTGAGCGATGCCGCCGTGACATTCAAAAATCGCCCGTCGCTCTCGCCGCATCCGCGAAAATCAAATCGCAGACACGCGACGCCGAGCTCCTCCAAACCCCGCCCCAGCGACACCGCACGGTAGCCCGAACCGATCCGCGTCCCCGTCAGTCCGTGACAGCACACAACCAAAGGCCAGGGCCCGCCCGTCGCCTTAGGAACATGAAGGCTCGCCGCAATGGCTTGCCCCGAAACCGGTATTTGAAGAAATCGCAGCATCGCGCCCTGTTCTCCGATCGGCGGAGAATAGGTCGAACCGCGCCGCCCGACAACCAGGCACGTCCGATCACGGAGGGGGCGCAACAAAAAAAAACCCTGCAAGTCTCGCTTGGAAACTTGCAGGGTCGTTGAAAGGGACACGACAGCTACATTTATTGATATGCCCCCGCCCACGCGAAAATCAAATCGTCCAATCAAAAAATTTCAAAAGCCCAAAGGCCCCGCAGGGGGGGTCGCATTTGCGGACGCTTCGGTGGTAGTGGTGGGGGGGGAGGGCCGTCTCCGTAGCCTCAGAAAGAGGCCGGCCCCTAGTTCAGAATGCCGACGCCCAGATTGACCACGACGGTGTTACCGTTAACGAGGTCCACCTTGATGTTCTTCTGGCCGCGCACGATGTTCAGACTCTGGAATCGGTTCCCGCTGAATTGCAGGGTATAGGCCCCCGACTCCGTCACCGTGAAGGAATAACCGCCCGCCGAGTTGGTCGACCGCGTCGCGTCGCCCATGCTCACCGGCGAGCTCGGCACACCCTCGCCGAAATCGTACCGCCCGTTGCTGTTCGTATCGTTATAGACCACGCCCAGCACGAACGTCGGCGAATTGGGCGGCGCCCCAAAGTCCTGCGTCTGCATGATCGAGTCGTATCGCGTCCCGTTGTGGGTGAAAGACCCCCGAACGATGCCGATGCCCACCTCGCGAAAGGCCGTGTTGAGCATCGTCAGTCGGTGTCCGCGTCCGACGATATCCGTGTCCACAAACAAATCGACGTGCTGCTGCTCGACGAACTGAGTCTCGTTCACCGACCCCGTCGTCCCGCGCCATGCCAGGTTCTCGCCCGCCGAAGCGTACAGATACCCCGCATCGCTCATCCGCTGAAACGGCGTCTTCCCCGTCAGCGAATTATGTTCGAAGTAATTCTGCGCCAGCATGTCCCGGCTGTGCGTCTTGGCCGATTGATTGAGAGATGTATTCAGCGCCACCGGCTGCTTCGGAACCGTATCCAGTTTCCCCGGGGCCCCCTCATCAATCGCAATCCCGTTCATCGACGCTTCCTGCGCCGGCCGCAGTCGCGCTCGATTGATCCGCTCCAGCGACAACTGCTCGAGCTGCGTCGCGCTCACCGAAATCGATGGCCCAGGCCCGCCCGCGTTATTGTTGGTCAGGTCGCCCGCAGTCCCGCCGCTCGTCAGAGGATTCGTCGCCGCGCCGGGCATCGCATCGCACCCGGCCCAGCCCATCGGGCCGATGCCGATGGCACAGATCATGGCAATCGAATAAAAACGACGCTTCAACATCCCCGCTCCCTGACTTGTCCGTGCGTTCCCCATCGCCGCGTCTTATGGGACACCCACAGTATATGCGATAGACCCCTTCTTCTCCAGCCGATTTTGCGGTAACTCTTGGCGCCGGCCGGAGAGAACAATCGCCGCCGGCATGCGTAGTTCCCAATAATCAACAGGCTGGTGTCCCTCATCGACAGCGTGCAGGGTCGAGGTTTCAATGAGCATCTGATGAAGCAGCTTCCCGAACTTTCCATCTTTTTTCCCTGCTACAACGAAGAAGCCAACGTCGAGCGTGTCGCGCGCGCCGCCGTCGAGGCCGCCTCCCAGTTTGCCGAGAAATTCGAGATCATCCTCGTCAACGACGGTAGCAAGGATCGCACCGGCGAAATCGCCGAATCGCTCGCCAAGGCCGACGCCCGAATCCGCGCCGTCCACAACAATCCCAACCTCGGCTACGGCGGCGCCGTCGCCCGCGGCCTCCGCGAGTCCCGCTACAGTTGGATCTTCTTCACCGACGGCGACGGCCAGTTCGACCTTGCCGAAATGGACAAGCTCATCAACCTCCTCGATCGCTGCGACCTCGCCGTCGGCTATCGAATCAAGCGCGCCGACCCCCTCATCCGCAGGTCCAACGCCTTCTGCTGGGGCGTCCTCGTCCGCGCACTCTTCGGCCTCAAGGTCCGCGACATCGACTGCGCCTTCAAGCTCCTCCCCAAGTCGCTCATCGACAAGATCGAACTGCGCAGCCAGGGCGCCCTCATCAGCACCGAGCTCCTCGCCCGCGCCAAATACCAGGGCCTCCGCATCGCCGAAGTCGGCGTCAATCACTACCCCCGCGTCGCCGGCCAGCAGACCGGCGCCAACCTCAAGGTCATCCTCCGCGCCTTCGCCGAGCTGGTCCGCCTGCGCAAGCACATCCGCGCCGAGGGCATGCGCCACCACTGACACCCCCGCGTCACTTGCTCTACTTGTCCAGGTAAATCCGCGCCCACTGCTCCGTCAGCGCTGCCCGCCATAGCGCAAGCGCCGCCGAATCGTCCCCCTCATCGAATCGCCGCCCAAGCTTCTCCGCGCCCCCCGGCGAAAAGCACCCCCGCTCTCGAAACGTCTTGGAACCAATCGCCTCCCGCCACCACGGCCCCAGCGCCCCGCGCATCCAAGTGACCGTCGGCGCCGCAAACCCGATCTTGTCGCGCCGATTCAAAACCGTCTCAGGAACATGACCGCTCGCCGCATCTCGCAGCATCGCCTTGAGTCGCCCGTCGCGCAGCCGCTCCTCCGCAGGCACCGAGAGCGCCGCCGCCGCGACACCCCGATCCAGATACGGCACCCGCGCTTCAATCGAGTGCGCCATCGAGCTGCGATCCTCAAACCGAAGCAGCGACGGCAGACTCTCCTGACAAATCACCCGCCGGCAAAACGCATCAAACGACGTCCCGCCCGACGCCTCCTTCCTCCGCCGATCCTCCAGCCCCAGCCCCTCCACAATATCCGCCGACTCCTCCGTGCCGAACAATTCGCCCACCAGCCACGGACTGCGCCGCCGCGCATACTGCGCCCGCAGTCGATCCCGCGTCGCACTCGGCCAAAGGTGCGCCGCCGTATGCGCCGCCAGCGACCGTCGCGTGTAGTGCCCCTCGCGAATCGCGCCCGACCAATTCCCCGCGAATCGTGCAACGTGCCCGCGCCGCAGAAGACTCGCCAGGTAGGGCGGCCAGTACCCCGGATACCCGCAGAAAAGCTCGTCCGCCCCCTGACCGTCCAGCAGCACAGTCACCCCCGCCGCCCGCGCAGCCTTCATCACTTCCCACTGCATGTAAATCGAAGGCGACCCGAACGGCTGCTCCTGATGCCACAGCAGTTGCGCCATGTCCCCAACGAGTCCTTCACCCGTCGGCTCCACATAGTGAGCGTTAAGCCCCTGGCACTGCCCGACAACCGCCTCGGCATATCGCCGCTCGTCAACAGCCTCGCCCGTCGCGCACGCCGTAAACGTGTGCTGCGACCAGCCGCACTCGCCGCCGTTCCGGCCCATCTCGCTCAGCAGGCTCACAATCAGCGAGCTGTCCAATCCGCCCGACAAACACGATCCCACCGGCACATCGCTGAAAAGATGCGACCGCACCGCCGACCGGATCGACTCGAGAATCTCCGCCGACCCGGTCCCGCCCGAGTGGGGGGGCGCCCTCTCCGGCGCCTCGTCATAATTGCTCAGCGTCCCCCTCGGTCCGTCGCGCGCCCCGCGCAGATCAAACGTCAGCACGCACCCCGGCGGCATCGACCAGATGCCCTCAAACATCGTCCGATCGCTGTGATCGACCCACCCATACGCCAGAAAGTCCCGCAGCATCGACGCATCCGCATCCCGCGAAACCCCCGTCAAAAGCGACTTGATCTCCGACCCGAACGCAATCGCATTCCGCGTCCGCGTAAGATGCAGCGGCTTGATCCCGAAGCGATCGCGGCAAAGCACCACCCGGCCCGCCGCCGGATCGTAAATCGCCAGCGCCCACATCCCCTCAAGTCGCCTGAAGCACTCAACCCCCCAGTGCCGATACGCCGCCAGCACCACCTCCGTATCGCTCCGCCCGCCAAATGCCATCCCCGCGGCACTCAGCTCCTCCCGCAATCCCCGATGGTTGTAGATCGCCCCGTTGAAAACCAGCCACGGCTGATCCTCGCCCGCCGTCATCGGCTGATGCCCCGCCTCCGTCGTGTCGATCACCGCCAGCCGCCGCGCCCCCAGCGCCACCTGCCCCGACAGATAATCCCACTGCACCTCCGCATCCACCGCCCCCAGCCGCCGATGAACCACCGGCTTGCCCCCCAGACCGAACACCACCGCGCCGCCGTCGTCCGGCCCCCGGTGAAACACCGCCTGCGTCATCGCGGTAATCAATCGGCCCGCCTCAGGGTCGAGCTCCGTCAAAATGAGACCGGTGATGCCGCACATGACTCGGGATTATGCGTCACCCGGGTCGTTTAGCCGAGCGAGCACTTCTCACATTCGCACCTTCTTCGCCGATTCCTCCCATCCTCCTCGTCCGCCCGCCGATCTTCGCCCGGTTGCACGAATCGACCCGCCTACCGACAATCCTCCGCCTTGCAGTCTTTGGAGCAGGACCACGATGGCGGATACCCCCAACAACTCGCACCGCCCCGACCCACCCTGGCTCGCAGGCGTCGTCAAAGCCGAGCCCTCGGCCCCGCTCATCGTCCCCTACATGGCTTATCTCGTCCTGCTCGCCTTCAACGACGCCTTCCCCACAAAGCTCCTCCCCGTCGCCATCGTCCTGCACATCATCCTCGGCTTCTGGGCCGCCATGCTCTTCCGCCGCCACTGGCCATCCATGGGTGACTGGCGCTTTCCCATCGCCCTCGTCGGTGGGCTCGCCGCCGCGTGGCTCTGGGTCGCCGGCCAGCACGCGCTCGACGGCACCACCATCGCCGGCCACGACCTCGGCGGCAGACTCCCGCTCTATCCCGGTGTCCCCGAACCCCACGATCCCCGCGAAGACTTCGGCACCGGCAACCTCTTCTGGATCTACGCCGTTCTCAAAATCACCCGCGCCTGCACCATCGTCCCCCTCGTCGAAGAACTCTTCTGGCGCGGCTTCATCCTCCGCGCCTTCATCCGCTGGCGCCGCCCCGAAGAAGTCCCCTGGGGAACTTTCGCCTGGAAAGCCATGATCGGCTCGGCCCTCCTCTCCACCATTCAGCACCCCGACAACTGGGGCGTCAGCATCGGCTGCTGGCTCCTCTTCAACGCCATGTTCTACTGGACCAAAAGCCTCAAGTGCCTCATCCTCACCCACGCCATAACAAATCTGGCGCTATATTCTTACGTCATTCGGGCAGCCGATTGGCGTTTCTGGTGATCCGGGCCCCCAGGGGCGTTTTAGGCCACTTGCCGACGGGTTGAAGCGACGCGAATTCCACCCTATAGTCACGCCTGATCGGCGCGGTCGAAAACGTTGGCTTTCATGTGGACGCCCACTCCGCCGATTTACTTTGAAGTGATTCGTTAAACGCGATTCTTCAGTCAGCCCGCATTGGGCTGGAAATGTTTCCGGCATCCGCTGCAATTCAGGCATGAGGCCGATTGCACTGACCTGCCGACCCTCGTGAGTAATCCATGGAAAAACAACGCTCGATTCCGCTCTCCGCCATTCCCTTTTTCATGATCCATGCCGCCTGCTTTCTCGTCTTCCTCCCCGGCATCTGGGGCACGACGACGACCAAGACGATCATCCTTGCGATTGCCCTCTTCGTGATCCGCAAGTTCGGCATCACCGGCGGCTACCATCGCTACTTCTCTCACCGCTCCTACAAGACCTCGCGATTCTTCCAGTTCGTCCTCGCGTGGCTCGGCGGCAGCGCCGCCCAGAAAGGCGCCCTCTGGTGGGCCGCCCATCACCGCCACCATCACAAGTACTCCGATCAGCCCGAGGACATCCACTCGCCCGCCCGCGACGGCATCTGGTGGTCCCACGTCGGCTGGGTCCTCTCCCCGCAATACAACGTCACTCAGTACGACCAGATCAAGGACATGGCCAAGTTCCCCGAGCTCCGCTGGCTCAACGACTACCACCTCGTGCCGATCTTCGTCATGGGCGGCCTCTGCTACCTCATCGACGGCTGGGCCGGCGTCGTCTGGGGCACCTTCGTCAGCACCGTCGTCCTCTATCACACGACCTTCGCCATTAACTCCTTCTGTCACATCCTCGGCCGCAAGCGCTTCCCCACGACCGACGACAGCAAGAACAGCCTCATCCTCGCACTCGTCACCCTCGGCGAAGGCTGGCACAACAACCACCACTTCTTCCAGGGCTCCGTCAACCAGGGCTTCTATTGGTGGCAGATCGACATCACCTATTACATGCTTCGCGCCCTCTCCTGGGTCGGCGTCGTCTGGGACCTGAAGAAACCCCCGCAGCGCATCCTCGAGCTCGGCCGACAGAAGAACATCACCGAGGCCATGGTCGAGCGCTTCACCGCCGCCTCCGACAAGCTCGGCAAGACCCTCGCAAAGGGCCCCGAAGCCGTCACCGCCATCGGCGACATGGTCATGCGCCCAACCTCGCCGGACCCAACGGCCTAAGCGCACGCGTGTAGATTCACGCAGCACATTCAAGAACCCCCAAAGCCCCAGGCCCGTCCGCCTGGGGCTTTTTTTGTTTCGCGCGCCAAACTCCTAATCCTAATCCTGCTCCTACTCCTAATCTTCCTCTGCTTTGAATAATCGAATCGCCCCCGCACTCCCGTAGGGTGGGCTCTGCCCACCATCGCTCGTGCGAGATTCCCTTCTCGCACGCACGCGCGAGTGGGAATCCCTTCCCATGTCCGCCCCGTCGGCCATTTTCTTCACCCCGCTCGCGCCAAACCCAAGGTGACATAAGGTGACACAGCGCCCTCGCAAATCACCCCAACACTTGCATCGGGCACATGTTGGGGCGCTGCGAGTTGGCGGGTGATTTTTGGGTGAAATCGGCGTGACACAGATAGGGGCCGATGAGTCGGCAGGCCAGAGCGCCGAGCGGTCTGACTGGTACATCGCGCAAGCATCAAGAAATCCCTCGCCGGGCACGAATGGTCCGACCTCCATTCCTTCATACTTGCTCCGCGTCCGCGCGGCGGTTGCAAATGGGTGATTCGGGAAATGAACCCACACTTGATTCCGGTCCGGGACGCGATTATCCGCGATCTTCCTGTCTAAGTCCCATCCAAGATTACAGGCGTGCCTAAGACAAGGGGACAAGGAGGGATTAATCCCGAATCAACCAATTCACGCCCAGATTGGGCACTTTCTCCAGTCGTCAGGAAACCCCATGTGCTTAATTGGAATCGTTTGGTATTCGGCTAGGAGCATCTGAAGTCGATTTGCCCAGTTACTTTGAGGCGCGATCTTACACAAACAATACCTGCAAACGGTAAGAATTCCAAACACTCGATCATTTGTTACAGGTATCGGGGAGTGCCAATCGGGTAATCTCTCTGGAATCTTTGGCTTAATCCCAAGTACTCGGTTCCAAAGCCGTCCGTGGTGGGCGCAAATGTTTCGAATTGTATTGAGCGCGAGTAACCATGATTCAACAACGGTATCATGAACCGCCAAGTTTTGCGAAACGCGCTGTCGAACACTTTGATCGCACCCACGAAACAGGTCTAGGATAGAGCCAAAGGTCATGATCTCTGTGGCCATCCAAATTGGCAAGTAAGAATGCTCATCTCCATACTTCTCTCGAAAATGGGAAACAAAAAGCTCCTTGTTCCTGATTGCCTCTGTTGCCAATCTAGATAAGAATTGCTGTCGCTTTTCTGGATTCAATCCAGGCAATGTCTTCGGAGGGTCGGCGTAGGCAAATGCGTCCGAGAATTTGTGGGCGTGGTGATAGGCGAGCCAACTTCTGATCGCAATTTCAATCCGTTCGATTGCGTCTATCGTTATGAGCCGAAGTCGGCGATCAAAGACGTAATGTTGCCAAACGGTATCAAATGAGGTGCCGAGTCTGAATGAGTCGTCCTTGTTCCGAAATGGATAGCAATATGCACTGAGGCGGTAATAGCTTACAGAGGACAATCGCTCTTTGATGAGTTCGCGGTCTCCACTCATCCCGCGCCGTAGCAAGAGATCAGCCTGTTGTTCAATAGTGAGCGGCGGTTTGGCGTATCTCATAGCCGAACCCCCGTAAAATGAGAAAAACCCGCCGAAGTGAGCTTACCTTGCGGCAGAGGCCCGGCGGGTGTACTGGCTGAAGGATATGCAATCTTTCGGCTGCGGTCAATCAAAAGTCTAGACTTTTCTTGACTTATCTTGATATTGAGGGCATTTGGTGCCATTTTACCAGTCCTCTAATGGGTTCATGCTCGAGCTCTTCGGCATAGATCGCTCGTCCCAAGATGGCTCGGTTTGCACAGTGCAAACTCCATATTCCCGCCCGCGCAATCACATCTGCACCAAACTCAACTGAGGTCATAAGGCCCGATTTCATAACGGGATTGTGAGCGAGCGCAGGAATCGTGTCGAGATTCACTTAAGCCTCCAGCCTACAGCCCAAGGCCTCCAAACTACTCCCCCCAAGCCCGATAAGACGCAACCCCGAATTGATTCCCGTGTCGCAAAGGCTTAA
>CAZCGF010000086.1:0-2935 GCA_964498115.1 uncultured Planctomycetaceae bacterium
GTGGGCGATGAGTTTGTAGATCAGCTTGGCCGCGAGGAACTCGGTTTGGGCGGTGCCGGGTTGGGGGAGGACTTCCACCACGTCGGCGGCGACGATGTTGCGGAACATGGCGGTGGCTTTGAGCAGGTCGGTGACCTGGAACCAGTCGAGGCCGCCGGGTTCGGGGGTGCCGGTGCCGGGGGCGTAGGCCGGGTCGAAGCCGTCGATGTCGATCGTCACGTAGACATTGTCCGTCAATCGCTCGACGACCTGTTGCAGCCAGTCGGCGTTGGTGCGCACTTCGCGCACCGAGACCGGCGTGATGCCGTGCTTCTTCATGAACTGGTGCTCGCCGAGGCTGTAGTTGCGAATGCCGACGGCGACGACGGGGATGCCCATCTCGACGACGCGGCGCATGACGGAGGCGTGGCTGTAGGGCGTGCCTTCATATTCGGCGCGGAGGTCGGCGTGGGCGTCGATCTGTAGGACGCTGAGCTTCTTGTGCTTCTGCTTGACTGCCCGGACGAGGCCGGAGGTGAGGGAGTGCTCGCCGCCGAGGGCGATGAGGAATTTCTTTTTGGCGAGGACCTGCCTGGCCGCCTGATAGACGGATTCGTGCATTTCCCTGGGCCCGGCCATCTCCGGGGCGACGGGGTCGCAGGTCATGACGCCTGCGGCTGTGAATTCTTTGCCGTACTCCTCGTCAAAGAGCTCGACCTGCTGGCTGGCGGTGATGATGGCCCGGGGGCCGTTGCGGGTGCCGGTCTGATAGCTGACGGTGCCATCGTAGGGGAGCGGGAGAATGGCGTAGCGGGCCTTTTTGGGGTCGCAGTACCGGGGCGGCAGGCCCAGGAAGTTGTCGGGGATGGTCTCCAATGGTCTCGCTCCTGCCGGCTTGGGCGTAGGCGGCTGACTTCTGGTGTCGGGCAAACGAGGGGGTATCTTCCGCCGGTTGCGGCCGGTCCGCAACGCCGGAGATTCGTCGATTTTCAGTGCCATCGGGGCTTCGTTTTTGTGATGTTGACGCGACCGCCGCAACTTTGTCTATTACACGCCTGTTCGCCCCGAGGATTGGCGGGTATGACGAACGACTTATGAACCCGTACCAAGGATTCGAGCTATGACTCACATCGTCACGGAACGCTGCGTCAAGTGCCGCTATACCGACTGTGCCACGGTTTGCCCGGTCGAGTGCTTTTGGGAGATCGAAGACCCCGCGATGCTGGTGATCGACCCCGACACGTGCATCGACTGCGGGTTGTGCGTCCCGGAGTGTCCGATCCACGCCATCTATACCGAGGATGAGTGCCCCGATCCGTACAAGGAGTGGATCGGCAAGAACAAGGACCTGTTCAGCAAGGGCACGAACATCACCGAGAAGAAGGACGCCCTGCCCGGCGCGCTGACCCTGGAGCAGATTCAGGAGAACGAGAAGGCCAAGGGCTGGGACATCCCCGAGCCGGGCGGCACGTGATTCGACGGGACACGTCAGGCCGGTCGTTCGTCAAGGGGCCGGCCCTATACTCTGAAGCGATCATGACGCGAAGCCTTTTCATCGCCGTTGCGCTGGTTTTCTGCGCCACCGGTGCGGGTTGCGGTCGACCGGAGTCGGGTCCGACGGTGATTTTTCTGGATGGGGCAGGGTGGTACGCCAGCTCGGGCGGGGTGGAGTCGGGGCTTCGTCAGGCGGGCTACACGGGCCGGTTTGAGACGTTTTCGTGGAGCGCGTTTCTGGGGCCCGCGCACGATCACTTCGTCAATGCGAACAGCCGCGGTGTCGGCCGGCGATTGGCTCGGCGGATTGAGGCGCAGCGAAAGCTCGATCCGGAATCATCGATTCATCTGATGGGCTTGTCGGCGGGGACGGCGGTTGTTTTGCGGGCGCTGGAGGAACTGCCGAAGGATGTGCAGGTCGACTGCGTCGTGCTGTTTTCGGCGTCGGTTTCGTCTCAGCACAATTTGACACGTGCGATGTCGCACGTGAAGGGACGGTTGTATGCGACGGCCAGCACGCACGACGCCATTCTCGCGGGGCTGCCGGCGAATGCCGACGGTCATGGCGGGGCGCCGGCGGGTCGGGTTGGATTCAGATTGCCGACCGCCGCCAGCGCGCAGACGGTCGAGGCTTACGATCGCGTGGTGGTTCTGCCGTGGCAGCCTTCGTATCTGGGCTTTGGCTGGACGGGCAGCCACACGTCGGTGACTGACGGTCGATTCGTGGGCACGGTGATCGCGCCGAGGATTCTCTCGCCGGCGCCGTTTCCGCTGGATCGCTCCGTCGTCGCGCGCGCCGAGATGCGCACTGCGAGTCCGAAGTCATGAGATCGCGTTGCCGGATTGCGATGATTGTTCTGCTTGCGCTGACCGGGGCGGGCTGCGCCGTGGACAAGCACTATCGCGTGGGGCGAGAGGCCGAGGAGCGCGGCGACTCGTCACTCGCCTACGATGCATATTGCCGATCCGGCGCGGCGAGTCGCAGCGGGGCGGTTGCCGCGGCGCTGGAGCGGACGGCGCCGGGCGCGGCTGATGAAGCGGAGAGCGCGGCGATCACGGCGATGGATCAGGGCCGGTACGACGAGGCATGGCGGTTGCTGATGCGCGTGCTGGACATCATGCCGAATCATCCCAACGCGCCGGAACTGATTCGCCGGATCGAGGCTGAGCATGGCGACAAGATCGCGCTGGTCAGCGCGGACTATCTTCGCCGCGGCAGCGCTGCGCTGGTGATGGGAGCGGAGAGGCAGGCGGCGCCGGCATCGGCGATCGCGGCTCGACCGTCGCGACCTGCGCCGGTTAAGCCCGCGACCGTTGCAGCGGCGCCGCGCAAGGCTCCGCCGCCGACGCAGGGCGCCCTGGCGGCAGGGGGCCGCGTCGCCGGGTCCGAGACCAGCCGCAACTTTGAGCCGCCGCGTCCGAAGACTTCCGGTAAGAAGCCAGGCGAGAAATCCGGTGATGG
>CAZCGF010000086.1:3035-16403 GCA_964498115.1 uncultured Planctomycetaceae bacterium
GACCGGGCGATTCGATGCGCTGGCGGTCACGATGACGAGCCTGATCGCGGGGCTGCTGCTGGTTGAGTTCATCGCGGGGTTCTTCGCGCGATTGCAAGCGCGGATGGATCGGCCGGTGGAGTTGTTGCGCGTCGCTTTGCGGCCATGGGGCTGCCTGATCCTGATTACGACCATCCTGCTTGCCATTCCGCTGGCGACGCGATCAGGCGTGCCGGACTATCGACACAACTTCTGGCTGCACGTCGCCAACTCGGCGTTCAACGCCGTGAGCGCCGCCAGCCTGGTCGGCACCAGCACCTATGGCTTCGGCGCGGAGTACGCGCTCTTTGGTCAGGCGGTCATCGTTGTCACCACGCAGCTTGCGGGATTTTTCTTTGCCGCGATGGGGCTGGCGATGGTACGGCCCTTCCTCAAGTCCGAGGTGCGCCTGGGCACGGTGTTCAAGTGCATCGCCGTTGCTCAGGTCGTGGCTATCGCGGTGATCTGGACATCGTGGCACGACGCGGACGTAGGCGGCCCTGCTGCGCGCGCGGGCTGGGGTCTCACGCATGTGGGCAGCGCGATCTTCAACTCCGGCTGGACGCTTCGCGCCGACGGCATGGCGGCGTACTTCAACGAGCCGCGCGTGTATTCAGTCATGGCGCTACTCTCGGTGGCGGGCTCGATCGGGTTGCCGATTCTCATCGACCTGACGCGCCGGGGCGCCGCGACAAACGGGAATTCCGGCGGGGCAGCGCCGTGGAAAACGGTGCCGCAGATGGAAGCGGCGGCGGCGTTGATCCTGCTGGTGGGTCTGGCCGGTTTCATCTGGGTCTGCGAGGCGCCGCGCTTCATGCCGGAAACGCTGG
The DNA here is from genome assembly GCA_964498115.1 of uncultured Planctomycetaceae bacterium. Lineage (GTDB taxonomy): Bacteria > Planctomycetota > Phycisphaerae > UBA1845 > UTPLA1 > UTPLA1. The sequence goes on from CAZCGF010000086.1 coordinate 3,884, forward strand.
TGCCGCGGCGGCCGGTCGATTTTGGGGGCGACCGCGTGTGTCTGCGCGATGACATGGGTCATCGGCAGCGCTGGACGATGAGCGTCTTCATTTCTTCAACGCTGCGTTCGGCGGGCCTTCAAAGCACGCCGCTTTCCGAAGGGGCGATGTCCTGGCCGACGTATTTCGCCATGCTCGGCATGATGACGCTGGGAGGGTCAGTGGGCGGCGTCGCGGGGGGCATGCGCGTCTCCGCGCTGCTGATTCCGCTTTTGGTTCTTTTTAGCGGGAGGCTCGGGTGGGCCTCGCGGCCGGGCGGGATGGAAGCGCGGCGTTGCCTGCTTGTCGGCGCGGCGCGCATCGCGGCGGTCACGCTGCTGCTGAATGTCGGCGGGGTGTTGGCGCTGTCGATGTCCACGGACGGCACGGCGTACGAGCGGGCGTTCGATGGCGTCGCCGCGGTGAGCAACGTCGGACTTTCAACCGGTCTTGCTTTGCATTTGACGAGCGCTGGACGCCTTGCCATGATGCTTTGCATGGTCGCCGGACGTCTTGTGCCGATCATCATGTGGCTGAACCTTGCAGCGCGATTGCAACGACTCGTCGGCGAACAGCCGAATCCGGAGCCCGTCATCTCTTGAGCCTATCCCGCTTGTCAATTTTTCGATTACATCGCGTCGCTCTCGGCGGGTTGATTCTGATCTTTGGAATGACGAGCTGCGGCGGCCCGGAGGGCGCGGAGCCTGTCCGCGAACGTGCCCGGGTTTCGGTTGTCCGCGAGGGTCCGGATGCCGTGCGGGTTGACGGCGTCGCGCCGCTGGCGGGATTTGCAAAGGGCCGCGACTGCACCTTCATCGGGTGTCTTGAGGTGCTGTTGGAGTCCGCCGGTCGTCGCATCAGCTACGACGATCTGATGGCGGTCAGCGGGATGTCATTTCGCACGCAGTTTCGCGTCGATCGCTGGGACGTGGGGAATCCCGACCCGCTGGTCGGCGATACGCGGCTGGATGCCTTGTTCGAATCGGTCGGCTGGAAGTATGAAGTGCGCATTGTGCGTCTCGACGAGCTCGCGGAGAAGGACGCGCTGCATCGGGCGATCTGCCGGAGCATCGACGCGGGCATGCCGGTCCTTGCGGCGAACATCATTCCGCCGGAGGACTGGGGCATCATCACCGGCTATCGGCGCGATCGCACTTATCTCTGCCGGTCATATAACGACGGTGCGCTGACGATTGATGAGCCGGCCAAGGGCTGGCCGACGGCGGTGGTGATCCTCACGGAAAAACTGTCTCCCCCGGTTCGCGAGCGCATGCGGATGGCGGCGGTGAAGAACGCCATCGAACTGTGGGAGAAGCGGGCCGTCGGGCCCTTCGCGCAGGGGGGGCACGCCTTCGATCAGTGGTCTCAGCTTCTTCGCACGGTCGCGGATCGGGATTACGTTCACGCCAACTTCTGGACGTATATCTGTCTGATTGATGCGAGGGCATCGGCGGTGCGCTATCTGCGAGGCGTTGCCAGGGACTTCGGGACGAAACAGCTTCACGTGGCGGCGGCGGCAGACTTTTACGATCAGGAAGTGCGGTTGCTGCTCGACAACCTGAGCAGCGTTCCGCCGGAACACGAGTTCAAGGACTCGCTCCCACCGGCCAAGGTTCGCAACAAGCAGGCGGAGGTACTCCAATCAGCAAAGCAGCTTGAGGCCAAGGCGATTGAATCGTTGAAAAATGCCATGTGATCAGTCGTCGCAGCCGCTGCTAGAACGGCGAAACGGCGCAAATCTCACGCACCAACGGGTGAAAAATCGGCCACGGTTTATAACGGTGGCGCGCCGGTTCGCGTTATATACTCTATTCGCGGGGCGGCCCGAGTTCGGATTGTCCTAAGGGCGGTGGGCCCGGGTTCCCCTCTGAAAGCAGCGTCGCGAGACAAATGACCATCATCGTCCTCATATTGATTCTCGGCTCGATCTCGCTGGGGCTCGTGCTTTTGCGCGGTGTGCGTCGCAATTGTGCGGCGAGCAACGGCGCCGTCGAGTATCAACGCCCGCAGACCTGTCCGCATTGCGGCTTGGATTCGCCGCCCAGCGCGGTATTCTGCGGGCATTGCGGTAAGCACTTCTGACGGGAAGCCGAGCCCAACCGGTTTTTCGCTGGATCGAAAAAGGAGTTTAACGATGTCCCGAATTGAAGATTACCCCGACCGGCCCTCGTACAAGCGGCCGTCATTTAATCGACCGTCGCTTTTGGCGATGCTCATGCTCGGCGCCGGCGGGTTGGTGCTGCTTGTGCTGTTCGTGTTTTGGTTCGTGATTCGCGTGGAGATCCCGACGAACCGGCTGCTGGTGCTTGTCAACAAGACCGGCAGCGTGCTCCCGGATGAACTCAGCGACGAGTTCGGCGATCAGGTCGTGCTCTACCCTGAGCTGGTCGCGGCCATCGCCGCACAGACGAACCAGGACGAGGCGACGATCCGCGAGCGCTTCAAAGGCATTCAATATGAGGTGCGCAAGGAAGGTCGCTACTTCCCTAATCCGTGGTCCCGCGAAGCGCGGGTCATCGACACGACCATCATCGGCCAGTCCGAAGTGGGCGTGCTAATTCGCAGGTTCGGTAAGCCGCTTCCTTATCCGAAGACGGTGGCGACCGAGCCGGACGAGCGCGGCCCCGTCGCCCAGGTGCTTAATCCAGGCCGACACGACGTCAATCTGCTGGCATACGATGTACAAAAGTTTCCGGCGATTCTGATCCCGGAAGGTCACGTCGGCGTTGTTACGCTGCTGAGCGGCACCGAGCCGCGCGTCAAGAATACTTACACGGTCGAGCCGGGCGAGAAGGGCGTGCAGCGCGAGACGCTTCCGCCGGGGCTGGAGTTTTTCAATCCGTATCTCAAGCGGATCGACACCGTCGATATCCGCAGCCACAAGTATGACACGGTGGGCGACGAGGCGATTTACTTCCCGTCGAGCGACAGTTTCACCATCACCATCGAGGGCACGATCGAGTGGGCCATCCGGCCCGATCGCGTGGCTGAGGTGACGGTGGCTTACGGCGACGTTCAGGACATTCTTAACAAGGTCATCCTGCCGAATGCCCGCAGCATCGCCCGTATACAGGGGTCGAAGCTGATGGCGCGGGAGTTCATCAGCGGCAAGACGCGGTCGGCGTTTCAGACGCGTCTCTTGACCGAGTTGAAAGAGGAGTGCTGGAAGCAGGGGATCGACATTCGCGCGGCGCTGGTGCGCGACATTCAGCCGCCGTCGGAGATTGCGGCGCTCATCAGCCAGCGCGAGCAGGCGGATCAGGAGATGGAGCGCTCGACGAACCGGATGGAGGAGGCGAAGAGCGAGGCGCTCTTGGTCGAACAGCAGGAGATGGCGGATCGCAACGCGTCGATCGGCGACTTTCGCACGAAGGTGGTGACGGTGACGAAGGAGGCGGAGCAGCGCAAGGGCGTCTCCATCACCGAGGCGAGCCGGGCACTGGAGGTGTCGCGGTTGCAGCTTGAGGCGGCGGAGAAGGAGGCCGCGGCGATTCGGTCGCGCGGCGAGGCGGAGGCGAAGGTGATTCTGTTCGGCTATCAGGCGAAGGCGGAGCCGCTGGGTAAGGCGGTGGCGGCGTTCGGTGATGGGATGACTTACGCACAGTATTTCTTCCTTCAGAAGACGGCGCCGGCGATTCAGTCGATCGCGTCGAACACGGACGGGCCTTTTGCTGAGATTTTCAAGGAATTCCAATCGTTCGGCCGGACATCGAGCGTGAAGGAGAAGCGATAATGCGACGAATCAAAATACTCGCGGGCGTGGGTTTGATGGCCCTCGGCGTCCTTACGACGATCGGCTGGTTCAGCTTTCGGATTTACGTGCCGACGAACAAGTGCGCCGTTCTGATCAAGAAGACGGGCGCGATGCTTCCGGAAGGCGAGTCGGTCGCGACGAACGACAAGCAGCGCGGCATTCAGCAGGAAGTGCTCGGCCCCGGTCGGCACTTCCGCGATCCGTTTCGCTGGGAGTGGAAGCTGGTCGATCAGCAGGTCATTCCGGCGGGCGACCCCACCAAGTGGAAGTTCAATACGCGGATTCTCGCTCATCAGCCGGACGCCATTCGCAATGTGATGGCGGCGATGGCGGAGGACCTGCCCAAGATCGGCGTCGTGACGCGCCGCGTCGGCAAACGTCCGCCGCCGGGGCAGCTCGTCGTGAAGCGATCGAGCGGGTATCAGGGCATTCTCGAAGAGGTGCTGACGCCCGGGACGTACAAGCTCAATCCGAATGTCTATGAAGTGACGTTGTATCCGGCGACGGTGGTGCCGACCGGCTTTGTCGGGGTGGTGACGAATCTGATGAATTCGCGGGAATCGTCGGCGGCGTTTGAGCAAGCGACGTCGGCCACATCGGCGGCAGCGGCTCCGTCGGTCGGCGTGCCGGAAGAAGAAGCGATTCGCCCCGAACTGGACATGCACGTGCGGCCGCTGGCGTCGCCGGGTCAGCGCGGCACGCTGCGCGACGTGCTCCAGCCGGGCATCTACTTCATCAATCCGAAGGTGAAGAAGGTGACGCTGGTGGAGATCGGCTTTCACGAGTATTCGCAGTTGCACACGAAGGGCGAGCTGAGCCAGCAGATTTCGTTTCCGTCGGACACGGGCTTTCTCATTACCGTCGGCGTGACGGTGGTGTGGGGCGTCGATCCTTCGCATGCGGCGGAGATCATCAATGAGTTCGGCAACGTGGACGGCGTTTTGGACAAGGTGATCGCCCCGCAGCTTCGGTCGATCTGCCGGAACATCGGTTCGACCTATGCGGCGCGGGATTTCATTCAGGGCGAGAAGCGCGAGCTTTTCCAGCAGGATTTGACGCGCGAGCTTCAGCGCATCTGCCGGGCGAAGAACATCGAGGTGCTGCTGGCGCTGGTGCGCGAGATCGAAGTCCATGCTCCGTCGCCTACCGGCGGCGAGGGCGCGAGCGTCATCGAGGACCTGAAGCGGACGATTCAGCAGAGCTACATCGCCACGGAGAGCCGTATCACCAAGGACAAGCAGCGCGAGGCGGCGATGGTGAAGGCGCAGCTCGAAGAGAGCAAGAAGAAGGTCGACATCGCCCGGGAGAATATCAAGGCGGAGACGCGGGTGATGACGGCGGGCATTGCCGCGACGGGCGCCAAGACGGCGGCGGAGGTCGATGCGCAGGCGGCACTGGAGGTCGCGACGATTCAGCAGCAGGTGGCCGAACTGGAGGCGAAGCGGATCGCGATCCTCGGTCAGGCGAGGGCCGACGTGGAAAAGATGAAGAACGACGCCGAGGCCGAGGGGTACAAGCTGCTCGTCGAGGCGTTTGGCTCGCCGCAGGCTTACAACCTGTACACCTTCGCGGAGAACTTTTCGCCGGAATCGATCAAGCTCTTCTACGCGGGCGAGGGGACGTTCTGGACGGACCTTTCGCGGTTTGAGGAGCTTGGGGCGGCGAAGGTCCTGCAGGCTTCGCCGGCGGTGAAGTAGGCGCGCGGGCGCGGCGCGGTGTGCGCGTGCCGAGGGTTGCGGCGGGAATCGGAAACGTCGAAAAGTCGAAACGTCGAAAAGTCGAAATGGTGCGCGGCGGAGGCGCTGCGCGGGGGATCGGCAGCGCGCTGGTGTGATGCGTCCGGCAGGGGCGCCGGACGCTACTGGGGGGCGACGGAATTGAAGGTGACATAAGGTGACACAGCCGATTTTTTTTGCTTGCAACTCTTGAGGCGGGCATGTGTTGGGGCAGGTCGCAATTCTGGCGGTTTTTGGTGAAAACGGCGTGACACGAGGAGGGGCCAGGAGGTCCGGGGGCCAAAGGGCCGAGTGATTTGGATTGTGCATCGCGCGCGATCCTGTCGGGCATGGGTGGATTGAACTCCTGTCAGTTAAACTTGCTCCGTGTGCGCGCGGATTTTAGGGCCAGGGCTCCTTAGGCTGCGAAATTCCGCTGGCTGAAGGTTGTCCGGATATACTGCGATGCGCAGGCAAAGGACTGCTGAGCGACCATGGCTGAACGAATCCACAAACTTATTCCGACCGGCGAGGCAACGGCGATTCTTCCCATTGAGGGTGGGCGGGTGAGGCCGGTGACGGTGATCGGCACCGAGGCGATTCGGGCGACGTTTGACGATGCGACGCTTCAGCAGGTGGTGAACACGCGCTTGGCGCCGGGGGTTGAGGAAGTCGTGCTGAATCCCGATGCGCACATCGGCTACGGCGCGCCGATCGGCTGCGTGATGGCGTCGGGGAGCCATATCTATCCGGGGCCGGTGGGGGTGGACATCAAGTGCAGCATGAGCCTGCTTCAGCTCGATCTGCCGGCGGAGTCGATTGAGGATCGGCGGACGCGGCGGGCGCTGATTGAGGCGATTTGCGAGCGCGTTCCGACGGGGCCGGGGCGCGGGCAGCGATGCGCGCCGAAGTCGCGCCGGGTTTCGGCGGAGGTCGGCCGGCGCGTGGCGGTGGAGGGGGCGTCGGCGGCGGTGTGCGAGGCGATCGGCGTTCCGGCGCACTGGGCGCAGCGCTGCGAGGACGCGGCGCACCTGGGCCATGATGATACGCGCGATGCGCTGGCCGATCGGCTGGAGCGGCACATCGGCGAGCGGACGTTTGCAGATTTCGGCGAGAAGATTCAGCAGCTCGGCTCGTACGGCGGGGGGAATCACTTCGGCGAGTGCGAGGTGGTTCACGTCGGGCACGGCGAGCGCGCCAAACGATGCGCGGAGACGTTTGGCCTGCGCGACGGGCATGTCGCATTCCTGTCGCACTGCGGGTCGCGCGGGTTCGGGCATAACCTGGCGATGGGGCAGTTTCGGGCGATGCAGGGGAAGTTCGCGGAGTGGGGCATCGCCTTTCCCGGGGGCGACAAGGAGCTTTGCTATGCGCCGCTGGGGACGGCGGAGGCGGATGCGTATCTGGACGACATGGCGCTGGGGGCGAACTTCGCGACGGTGAATCATCTCTTGATCAATGCGCTGGTGCTCGATGCGTTTGCGCAGGTGCTGCCGGGCGTGAAGGGCGAGTTGGTTTATTTCATCAGCCACAACATCGCGCGGAAGGAGATCGTGCACAAGCGGCCGATGTGGGTGATGCGCAAGGGGGCGACGCGGGCCTTTCCGGCGGGGCATGCGGCGCTGGCGGATACGCCGTTTGCGCAGACGGGGCATCCGATCCTTTTGCCGGGCGATCCGCAGCGCGGGTCGGCGGTGATGGTGGCGGAGGAGACAGCGTCGCTGTCGTGCTACAGCGTGAACCACGGGGCGGGGCGGGTGCTGGGTCGCAAGGCGGCGATCCGGGCGCTGGACCAGCGGGAGATCGACGCGTCGTTCGACAGGAAGGACATCCTGACGAATTGCCGGCAGTATCCGAAGGACGAGGCGCCGGCGGCGTATAAGGATTTTGACGAGGTGCTTCGGTCGGTGAAGCTGGCGGGGCTTGCGGCGGAGGTGGCGCGGCTGAAGGCGCGGTTTGTGATTAAGGATGCGGGGAAGGCGGATGATTGACTTCGCTAAAAGGAAAGCCCCAGTCATGTGACTGGGGCTTTTTTATTGCGCGGAGTGTTACGCCTCTTATGCCGGGGAGGATAATTACGGCTTCGCAGCCGCCGCCGGGTCGAAGCTGCTGATTCGGATGTCGCCGACGTCGGAGGTCAGGTCGATGGCGGGCGTTCTTGACTCGCCGAGTTGGGCGGTGCAGTGGTGGCGGCGCTCGCGGAGCGTCTTAATTTTCGCGTCGTCGATGGAGAGGCGGACGTCGCCCACATCGCAGTCGGCGAGGATGCTGCCCTGCTGATCGGGGGTCAGATAGATCCGCACGTCACCGACGTCGGTGGCGAGCTTCACGGTGTCGGCCGTGGTGGGGAGCAGCTTGAGGCTGACGCTGCCGACATCGCTGCGCAGGTCTACGGCCCCGCCGGCGAGGGCGAAGATGTTGCCCACGTCGGTCGTCGCGGTCAGGCCGTTACGGGCGTTGTCGGCGCGGATGCTGCCGACGCCGGTGGTGACCTTGACCATGCCGCCGGGCTCGCCGTCGGCGGGGTCGGCAATGACGACCGCGTCGCCGACGTCATTCTTCAATGAGATATTCTTCTGGAAGCCGGAGATGTGGAGATCGCCGACGTCGTTGGTGACGTCGATGTCGACATCGGGCGGGGCGGTGATCTGCCACTGGACTTCGTAGCCGCGGATGCCGGTGCCGCCCGGGTGTTTGGCTTCTGCGCGGACGACGCCGTCGGCGTTGGCGAGGGACACTTCGATGTCGGCGACGGCCTGATCGGCTTCGTGCTGGTTGCAGCCCTTGCCGATCTTGATGATCTCGGCCTTGACCTCGGTGGCGGCTGGGTCGGCCTTGACGGTGATGCGGCCGACGGAGTTGTCGACGACGAGCCTGTCGGTCGGGCGTGGGGCGGAGAGCGTGAGGTGGTCGCGCGTGGCGAAGGGGGTTCCGCAGCCGACGAGGAAGAGGCCGAGGAGGGAGAGGGCGGCGGCTGGTCGGCGGAGCAGGGCGATTTGCGGTCGGGATGGGTTTTGGCGGCTGACGAGGGCGAGGGTGCGGGTTTCGTGCATGTTGTGTCTCCTTGAGAGTATCTGACAGCGGAGCAGGGCCAAAGGTTGGCGATTACTCTTGGTCGTTTTTCCGGAGGGCAGAGCAATCCCGTTCGAACGGACGGACCGCCTGCTCCTGATGACAGGTATTAACGACCAGTAGGCCAATTATTTTCGTGGGGCAGCAAGAATCTGAGAAAGACCCCGGCCCGCCGCTCGCCTGGCGGGCCGGATCGCGCGATTAGAACTTGACGTTAGGCACTTCCTTCGCTTCTTCGCCAGCCTTGAAATACTCGGCGGGTTTGACGCCTGTCCAGCCGGCGTAGAGGGAGCCGGGGAAGGCGCGGATGTAGCTGTTGAGTTTTGAGGCGGCGTCGTTGTAGCGCTTGCGCATCTCGGCGATGCGATTCTCGGTGCCTTCCAATTCCACCTGAAGCGCGCGGAAGTTTTCGTTGGCCTTGAGCTCGGGGTAGCGCTCCTGAATGACGAGGAGGCGCGAGACGAAGCTGTCCATGGCGTTGCTGGCCTTCATCCGGTCGCCGGCATTGGCTGCGCCGGTGTAGGCCTTGCGCGAGTCGGCGATGCCCTGGAGCAGTTCCTTCTCGTGCGAGGCGTAGCCTTTGACGGTCTCGACGATGTTGGGGATGAGGTCGAAGCGGCGCTTGAGGACGACTTCGACGTCGGCCCAAGTTTTCTTGACGCCTTCGTCCATGGTGATCGTGCTCTTGTAGCCGCTGTAGGCGCAGCCGCCGGCGAGCAGACCGCCGCCGAGGAGTACGACAATGAACAGTAGGATTGCCTTCGATGCACTCATACCAGAACCTCCGCTTCGTGAAAGAGTTGCCCCACAGGAGCCGCAATATTTCGCGCTGCCGGGGTTTGCTTGTCCGCACTGTGTGCAATTCGTCATTTGAAACCTCAATCTCTATCGCATGGAAAGGGGCGCGATTACCAGCCGCCGCCGGCGCCGCCGCCGCCGAACGATCCGCCGCCTCCTCCGCCGAAGCCCCCGCCAAATCCGCCGCCGCCCCAGCTTGACCCACCGCCCCAGCTTGAGCGGCGACTATTCGCGAGGCCGCTGAGGACGTTGCCGAGGATCATGCCGGTGACAAAGTTGCCGCCGCCCCAGCCGTAGCGACGTCGCCCGCGACCGCCGCGGAAGACGGCGCTGAAGATGACGATCATGACGATGAGGCTGAAGCAGGAGGCGACTCCTCCGGCCGCGGTGCCACGACCCCGCCGCGAGCGCACGTTGATATTCGGCATGCCGGTCAGTTCGACGCCCGCGTCCTTGGCGACGGCCTTTGCCAGGGCCGCCGTGCCCATAAGGATGCCCTGGCTGTAGTTGCCTTTGCGGAAGTAGGGGACGAAGTATTGCTGTGCGACGGTGTCGCAGTAGAGGTCGGGGATGGCGTCTTCGATGCCTTCGCCGGTGATGATGCGCCACTTGCGATCGTTCACTGCGATGACGATGAGGCAGCCGTTGTTGTCCTTCTTCTGGCCGAGCTTCCACTTTCGGGCGGTCTCGATGCCGAGGGTGTAGATGTCGCGGCCGTTGGTGGAGTCGATGGTCCAGACTTTCATCTGGGCGCCGGTCTTTTGCTCCAGCTCCAGCAGCCAGGCGTTGATGTTATTGATCGTCTCGGGGCGAACCACGCCGGCGTCGTCGATGACGCCGGTGCGCGGCGTCTGATCCGCGCGGGCGACGGGCACGCAGGCGATGAGCACGATCAGCACCGCGGCGGATCGGAATCGTCGATTGAACTTATTGCGATGGGCGTCTTGTGAATGGCCCATCCCGCAGGGTGGATAGGGCATTCTCACTTCCTGTTGCTCAAGTGGCCGTCCATCTTGATCGCCAAATACTCGACGTCCTGGTAGACGGCCTCGTATTCATCCCAGCTTCCCTCGGCGTCGGGCCGAACGGCTTCGCGCAGCCCGGCGAGCTTGCGGCCGGCGATCGACTCGCATGCGGCGAGGACGTCGGACGCCGGGAGGTAGTCCTTGCGGCCTTCGAGCCAGAGCATGCCGCGGAGGGTTCGCAGCGTCTGAAGGGCGATGTCGCGTTCGAGATCGACGAGGAAGTCCACCTTGCCGCCGGTGGCCAGCAGGCCCTGGCGAAGGCGGATCAGGATGCGCTTGAACTCGCGCTCGCATTGCAGGCGCAAGTGCTCCGGCTGGATGTTGATCTGCTCGAAGTAGTCGCGGCCGCAGAGGGTCAGCCGGCGCTGGTGAATCTCCAGGAGTTCCAGCGGGAAGGAGTCGCTCGACGAGGCGATGTACTCCGGGGTCATGGTGAGGGGGGCTGCGACGCGCATGCGGGCCATGTGCGGGCCGTGGGTGGCGAGGCGGCGGATCATCATTAGGTCAATCTTGCGCAGGACCATGACGGTCGTCGCGCCGAGGTCGGATTTCTCGAACTCGGGCTCGAGTACCGGGCCGAAGACGGTCAGGCCGAGGAGGTCGTCTGCGGCCAAGGCCTCGAGAAGGTCGCGCAGATCGGCGAGCGGGCGCTCCATGCCTGCCGGGAGGCGGCACGAGGGGCCCGTCGAGATGGGTTTTTCGGTGGCGCTAGCCTGCATGTCGGGTCCTTCCACTCAAGTGACGTTGGAAGAATAGTTCATTTTCGGCGGTCGGGCCATTAGAGAAAGGCAAATGATTTGTAATCCCTGGGGAAGTATCATGTCAGGCGTGGATTTATTCGCCGAAAAGCGCAAAGAAGCCCTGGCGCGAGCCCAGCCGCTGGCGGTGCGAATGCGACCGACGAGCCTCGATGAGTTCGCGGGGCAGCAGCATTTCCTCGGGCCGGGCAAATTGCTGCGCCGACTGCTGGACGCCGATCGTCTGAGCAGCGCGATTTTCTACGGCCCGCCGGGCACGGGTAAGACGACGCTGGCGGGAATCATCGCGGCGCGGACGCAGGCGGCGTTTGAGTCGGTCAATGCGGCGGCCATCGGCGTCAAAGAGGTGCGCGAGATCCTTCAACGGGCGCGGCACCGGCTCGAAGACGACGGCCGGCGCACGGTTTTGTTTCTCGACGAGATTCACCGATTCAATCGCGCTCAGCAGGACGTGCTGCTCGGCGACGTGGAGGACGGGATTGTCATTCTGGTCGGCGCGACGACGGAGAACCCGTTTTTCAGCGTGAACTCGCCGCTGGTCTCGCGGAGCCAGATATTTCAATTCGAGTCGCTGACCGACGACGATCTGTGTCAGTTGATGCGGCGGGCGCTGGCCGACGTGGAACGGGGGCTGGGGAAATATAGCGCGACGATCACGGACGAGGCGCTTAGTTTTCTCGCCAGGACGAGCGACGGCGATGCCCGACGGGCGCTGACGGCGCTGGAGGTGGCGGTGCTTTCGCAGCAGTCGCCGGGGGCCACGTCGTGCGCCGTGACGCTGGAGACGGCCCAGGACTCGATCCAGCGCAAGGCGATCGTCTATGACGGCACGGGCGACGAGCATTACGACGCGGCCAGCGCGCTGATCAAGTCGATGCGTGGCAGCGACCCGGACGCGACGGTGTATTGGCTGGCGCGGATGCTGGAGGCGGGGGAGGACCCGCGGTTTCTGGCCCGGCGAATCGCGATCTGCGCGGCGGAGGATGTGGGCAATGCCGATCCGATGGCACTGGTCCTGGCGCACGCGGCGGCGGAGGTGACGATGTTCGTCGGCCTGCCGGAGTGTCAGTTGCCGCTGGCCCAGGCGGCGATCTACATTGCCTGTGCCCCGAAGAGCAATGCCAGCGCGATGGCCATCTGGAACGCGGCGAGCGACGTGAAGAACAACCGGACGATCCCGGTTCCCCGACATCTGCGCGATACGCACTACAAGAGCGCGGGGCAACTTGGCCACGGCGAGGGCTATCAGTACGCGCACGATGCGCCCGGCGGCATGGTCGATCAGGACTATCTCGGCGTGGACAAGACTTATTATGTTCCCACCGACCGTGGGCACGAGAAGGCAATGGGGGCGTATCTGGAGAAGTTCAAATCGCTGCG
>CAZCGF010000087.1:0-1166 GCA_964498115.1 uncultured Planctomycetaceae bacterium
TCAGGCCATTTTCACCCAAAAACCGCCGGAAAAGCGAAGCGCCCCAACACATGCCCGGGGCAGGAGTTGCCCGCGTCCGCCAGAACTTTTTTCGCCTATTGTCACCTTGGGTTTTGCAGGACTTACGCGCCTCGCATCGGGCCCGAAATTCGCGGCGGGGCGCGCGAGGGAGGAGATTAGGATTAAGAGCAGGAGCAGGATTAGGAGGGGAAGAAAAACCTCGACATGGGAAGGATTCCCATCCAATCGGGGTGCGAGATGGGAATCACGCACCAGCGGATTCGCCCACCGGTGGGCCGGGCGAGAAGGGATTCACGCACGAGCGGAATCCTTCCGCTTTACAGCAGCGGGGTTGCCAGGCGGGCGGCGCCCATGGCGAGGGTTTGGAGGTAGGTCCACTTCTGCAGATACTCCGGCGTGATGCGGACTGCCCGTTCGCGGAGGGCGTCGAAGTCGGCGTGGAGGTCCTGGGCCAGGCCGGCGTCGTAGAGCAGGCTGGTCAGCTCGAAGTTGATGCGGAAGCTCCGCTCGTCCATGTTGGCCGAGCCGACCATCGCCCAGCGACGATCGACGACGACGGTCTTGGCGTGGAGCATGCCCTCGGCGTACTCGTAAATCTCCACCCCGGCGTCGAGCAGCTCCTCGTAATAGCTCCGCGCCGCCCACAGGACGATGCGATGATCCGACCGGGCCGGCAGCATCAGCCGCACGCGCACGCCCCGAAAGGCCGCCGACGCCAGTGCCAGCATCATGGCACGATCGGGCACGAAGTACGGCGTCACCAGCGAGACGTGATGATCCGCATCGGACACGGCCGCGTAGAGAAGCTGGTGCATCATGTTCGCCCGGCGATCGGGCCCGCTGGCGATGATCTGCACCATCTGCGAGCCGGGAAGATGCGGCTCGGGGAAGTAGCGGTCGCTCGATGAGAGGTCTTCGCCCGCCGCGAAGTGCCAGTCTTCGATGAAGACCTCCTGAAGCTGGGCCACGGCGGGCCCGCGAATGCGAAGGTGGGTGTCGCGCCACGGGCCAAATCTGCGGCGGCGGCCGAGGTACTCATCGCCGATGTTCTGACTGCCGCAAAAGCCGATGCGGCCGTCGACGATGACTGACTTGCGATGGTTTCGGCAGTTGACGTGAAAGCGCCGGCCGGTGAGCCCCCACGG
>CAZCGF010000087.1:1266-13218 GCA_964498115.1 uncultured Planctomycetaceae bacterium
TCGGCCTCGTGATAGATGGAGACATCATTGCCGCGCGTGACGATGGACTCGCCGATGCGCACGGCCATGCGAATGAGCGAGCGCTGCGCCGGCTCCAGGCCGGGCTCGTCGCGTGCGTCGTGCGAGGCGACGGCGTCGGTGGTCTGACGGCGGAGGTTCGGCTCGATCAACCTGCGGCGGCGCTGACGGCGGCGGACCTTGCGCTGAATGGGGACGTTTCCGATGAGCAGGTAAAGCGCGAGGCTGACAAATGGCAGGAGCAGGAGGGCGAAGATCCACGCGAGGGTGCCGCGCGGGTCGTGCCTTTTGCGCAGGAGGTGCTCGATGACGACGATCGTCGCGGAGTAGTGAACGATCGACAGGATGGTCCAGGCGGCTGGGGTCATCGGGCGCTAGTGCTAACCGAGCATTTCGCGGGAGGCAACTGTGACGAGATTGTCAGTGGCCGGGGAGGTGCTCGACGAGCTGGTCGATCTCGTCCTCGGTGTTGTAGAAGTGGGGACTGGCGCGGAGGCGGCCTTCGCGTGCGGCGATGACGGTGCGGTATTCCTGGCGAAGGTGGGAGACGAGGCGCGCGTGATCGTGAGTGGATGAGACAAAGGCGACAATGCCGCTGGACTCGCCGGGCAGGCGGGAGCTGACGAGGCGATAGCCCTTCTCGCGAACGCCTTCGACGAGGCGATCGGTGAGCAACTGGACGCGCTCCCAGATCTTGTCGACGCCGATTTCGAGGAGCCACTCGACGGAAGCGCCGAGGCCCCAGATTCCGGCGAGGTTGTAACTGCCGCCGTCGAATCTTCGGGCGTCATCGCGGAAGTCGAGGCGATAGTCGGAGAAGTTGAGCGGGTTCTTAACAGAGAGCCAGCCGACGCTGGTGGGCCGGAGCAGGCCGAGCAATTCGTGGCGGCAGTAGAAGATGCCGGCGCCTTCGGGGCCGAGGAGCCACTTGTGGCCGTCGGCGCTGAGGAAGTCGATCTTCATGGCGCGGACATCGATGGGGACGCAGCCGAGCGCCTGAATGGCATCGACGCAGAAGAGGACGCCGCGCTCCTGGCAGATGGCGCCGAGCTTGGCGAGGTCTGTTCGGAAACCGCTGGCGAACTGGACGGCGGAGATGGCGACGACACGGGTGCGGTCGTCGATCAACTCGACGAGGCGCTCCAGCGGGACGCGGCCCTTGTCTTCGGGGACCATCTTGAGCTGGACGCCGGCGGAGCGGAGATTCATCCAGGGATAGATGTTGGCGGGGAACTCGCAACCGGCGGTGACAATGTTGTCGCCCTTGGAAAAGGACAGGCCGTTGGCAACGTAGCTGAGACCCTCGCCGGTGTTTTTCACGAAGGTGACTTCTTCGGCGTGGCAGTTGAGCAGCTTGGCGGTGAGCTGGCGAACGCGCTTGGATTCGGGGTACAGGCCGCCGCGGGCGTAGGAATGGCTTTGAGCCTCTTCAATGAAGCGAGTCATGGCGGCGGCGGCGCGGCCGGAGATCGGCGCAACGGCGGCATGATCGAGGTAGTTGTACTGCCGCGTGATCGGCATTTCGGCACGGATGGAGCTGATTTCGAGCATGTTCCTCGCTCCGGGGCCGGCCGGATTTCAGGTGGTCAATGAGTGAATCGGATCGGCCGCCCCTGTCTATTATATATACGAGAACTCGCGGCGCGGAGAATTTTCCGGCGGGTCAGAGAATTGGTGTGGGGAACCTTGTTCCGAAAATGAAACAACGATTGGGAGAGGCGGCGCAAAAAAAGGCGGGCCCGTGATCTCTCGATCGCCGGGCCCGTTGAAAGTCGGAAAAAAGAGTGCTTGTGGGCTTACACTGCCTTGCGTCGCCTTTTTAGGAGGCCGGTGGCAGCGGCGGCTGAGCCGAGCAGGAGGAGAGTGCCGGGTTCGGGGACGCTGGTATAGGTCTCGGGATCGGGCTGGTCTTCCGAAACAGCCAATTCGAGGCCCTCAAAGCCTGGGACGACGCCGGGCATGCCATTCTGCATAAAGCCGAGGGGGTCGTTGAGGAAGGCAGTGACGAACATCTGCTGCATGATAAAGGCCATGTCCTCGTCGCTGACCGGTTCACCTGCTCGAATGCGGGCCATGATCTCTTCGACTTTGGCCTTTGAGGAGTCGATATCACCGGATGCGCCGGAGATAGAACGAGGAAATGCAGCGGCGTCCGTCTGGCCAAGGCCCTGAGCAAGGCTGGCGAGTGCGTCGAACAGGATATGGCCGGAGACGTTGATCGGTCCGGTATCGAAGTCGGTGACCTGCTCATCGTGAACCACGAAGCCGTCGGCGGTGGATTGTCCGACGTTCATGACGCGCATCTCAAGGTCGTAAAAGCCCATGGCGTTCAAACGGCCGTTGGCGTCGACCAGGATGTTGCCGGCCCATTGGAAGTCCTGAAAGCCGGTATTCGCCGTGACTTCGTATTGGATCGGCACGGGGGTGAAGTTGGTCTGGCCGCTGAAGATATCGAAGGCGCGCTGGCCGGTCTGGGTTTCGAAGAAGACTTCGGGAATGAACCGGGTTGTGTAGCCCACGCTGTTGTGAATGCCGACGGGCTGCGGACTTCCGGTGAGGGTCGGATCCACGCCGAGTTGAATCTTGAGCGGGCCCAGATCGAGCGTGTCTGTATTGCCGAAACTGTCGGCCCCGAAAAAGCGGTATTCCTCGTAGGTCCATCCTTCGCCGGTGCGATTGTAGCGGATGGCCTGATCGAACAAGTTGTTTTCGAAGAGGGGACCGCCGCCCGGGAAGATGCTTGCGGTGCGATCGCCTGCCTGGCGGAACGTCTGGAAGAGAAACTGCTGGAATCCACTGAATTGGGCCTCGGCGCTGGGCGCGATGAACCCGGTTGAGAGGATGATGATGAAGACGAGCGTTTTTCGAAGCTGCATGGCGGAAACCTCCGGGCGGTGAAAGCGAAATCGCGCTTCTGGGCGCGTTGCAAGGCCTCACGGAGATATCGGCGGCCTGGGGGCGGGCCATAAGTCTCGGGATGGATCAGCGGCGGATATGACTCATACAAAATAGGGCAGGGCGACGTCCGCTAACGAGGGCAACTGCGGGGCGGGTCAAACTATCAGCCCGAATAACGCGGCGGACGTTCGCATGCCGGCTTCGAAGTCACGGAGATGGAAGAATTCGTTGGGTGAGTGAGCGTTGCAGTTGGGCATGCAGTAGCCGAGCATGAGGCTGTCGGCGCCCAAAACCTGCCTAAGCATCGGCAGAATCGGCAGGCTGCCGCCTTCGCGAATCAGGACGGGCTCCTTGCCGAAACCGAGGGCGACGGCCTGGCGCGAGGCCTTCATGCCGGCGGAACGCAGATCGGCGAGATAGGGGTCGCAACTGGCGTGGGTCTTGATTTCGACCGTGACGGTGTCGGGTACGCGGGCGCGGACGGTCTCTTCGAAGAGGCGTTCGATTTCCTCGGCGCTTTGATTCGGCACGAGGCGCATGGAGACTTTCGCACCGGCCATCGACGGAATGATGGTGCTCGAACCTTCTTTCATGTAACCGCCGTAGATGCCGTTCACGTCGAGCGTCGGCCGCGCCCAGCGTCGTTGAAGAATGCTGTAGCCCTGCTCGCCCCATCCCTTGGGACTGCCGAGGTCCTTGAGGAAGGCTGATTCGTCGTAGGGAAGTGAGTTCATCATCTTCACTTCATCATCCGACATCTCCTGGACGGAATCGTAGAAGCCCGGGATGTTCACGCGGCCTTCGGCGTCGTGAAGCGAAGCGATGAGTTTTGCGAGGACATTGGCCGGATTGGCGACAGCGCCGCCGAAGGTTCCGCTGTGCAGATCCTTCTTCGGGCCGCGAATGATGATTTCCTTGTAGACGAGGCCCTTGGTTGCGGCGGTGACGGCGGGAATTCCCTCGCCGAACTGGGCGGTGTCGTGGATGACGACGTAGTCGCAGGCCAGTTTCTCCTTGTGCGACTTAATCAGTTTGGCGAGATTGGGCGAACCGACTTCTTCCTCGCCTTCGATGCAGAACTTCACGTTGACGGGGATGTCGCGCGCGGTCTTCATCCATGCCTCGGCGGCGAGAATGGCGCAGAACATCTGGCCCTTGTCATCGGCGGAACCGCGACAGACGATCTTGCCTTCCTGAATGACGGGGACGAACGGGCCGGTGTGCCAAAGCGACAAGTCACCCTCGGGCTGCACATCGTAGTGACCGTAAACAAGCAGGGTCGGGCGGCCGGGATGCTGCGGGCCCTCTGCGAGGACGGCAGGCCAGCCTTCGGTCTCGACGATTTCGGCGCGAAGGCCGGCGGTCTTGCACCGGTCGAGGACCCACTGGGCGGCGCGGCGCATGTCGGTGGCATGATCCTTCTGAGCGGAGATGCTTGGGATCTTCAAGAGGTCGAACAGCTCGTTCTGGAAGCGGTCCTTGTGTTGATCGAGATAGGAAATCGCGGCGTTGATAGCTTCGTTCTTCATTTCGCCCTCGCTGATTGAAAGTGCTTAAGCCGGTATTGTCGGGTGCTGCCCGGGGCGGGTCAAATGGCGATGGACTTTAGGATTGCGCGTCGAGGAATTCAACCGGGAAGGGCGGTCAGGGGAGCGGGACCACGATGGAAAACTGGCGGCCCCAGCGGCGCACGAGAAACGGCGACGACGCGGCATCGGGATCGGGGATTCCATCCTCGTTGAGATCGATGGTTGTCTCTTCGGTCAGGCGATTGTTCGCGTCGAAGATTCGATAGGTGAATCGCAGGGCCTTGGGATGAAGTTCGTAGTCGGAGCCGAGCCAAACCGCCCGGTAGCGGGCGCCTGCATCTCGTGAGACACCGATCGGCGACCATTCAATTCGATCGAAGTAGGCGGTCGTCGCGGCAGGGTCATTGTCGGGATTGGCAGGGTTTGGATTGGATGGATTGATGATGTTGGGCGTTCCGCGCATTCGGGCCTGAAACCTGAGGTCGTCGGGGTTGGCGATGTCAAAGGTGTCGGTCACGTCGGGGGCGAGGCCGAACCAACGGGTGCGTAAATCCTCATCGCCGGTGTTCGGAGTATTGTCGGGCCCCAAGGGGTCCACTCGACCGCCGTCGGTCCATTCAATGCTGAAATCGGCGAGGCGCGTCGAGAAGGTGGCGCCGGAGCGAGTATAGAAATCGATATCGTTTTCGTCGGTGTAGCTGACTGAAACGGGGGCAAGACTGGCCTGCCACAGGGCTCGGGCCGAAGGCAACGGGCCGTGAAAGAGGGCCGCGAAGGCGCCGGGGAAGGCAACGCGATCATTAATATGTGCGATCAGATTGGCGCCACCGGCCGCGAGGCCAGGGGGCGGTTGAGAAACCACGGCGTCCATGCGGTTTTCGAAGATTGGAATGAGCGATGGGGCGGTGTTGAGGTCAGCGCCGTCCAGCATTCCTGCGCCGCCGGAGAAGATGCTCATATCCGGCGGAAACCAGCCGGGAACGGGCGGATTGGTCTGCAGAAAGATCAGAGCCCTTTGGAGAAACATCCATTCCGAGGCCCTGAGATCGGGATCATCGGAGCCGAATTCGATTCCTCTTCGTTTGCCTGCGGGCGTTCCATCGGCGACGACGGGGATGCCTGGCCCGAAGTACATCAGGGCTTCGTCGGCGGAAGCGGGTGCGAATGTCGGGTTAGCGGGCGTGCCGCGCGTGGGGTCGGTGAAAGACTCAAAAGCACTTTCGCCGCCGTTGGCCGCGATGAAGACGAGCCGGTCGCGGCGAAGACGGAAGTAGCGCGAGCCGCCCTTTACTTCGACGCGGGCGAGCGTGGGCGGCGGGCTTTCGATGATGAGAAGACCGGGGACGATCTTTTCGAGCTTGTCGGTCAGCTCATGCTGAAGGGCCGTCGAAGCCTCGACGACCCGGGCGTGCGCGGCGGTTCGGCCGGCGGCATCGGAGCTGAGGTGGAGGACGCCGGCGACAGTGACCATGGCGAGCAGGAGCAGGCCGATCGACACGGAGACCTCGAGGAGAGTGAAAGCGCGACGGGCGGGGCGCAGCGGCGAATTAAAGCGTGCCATCATAGCGGCACCCTCCAATCGAGCACCGGCGCCTCGCGACCGAGGAAGCCTGACTCAAAGGCGGGCGGAAAGACCCAGACATCGAAGGTGGTGCCGACGCTGCCGGCATAGTCGAAGACGGGGAGCAATGAGAGTTCGCCGACGACCTCAACGGTGTAATCATCGATGATGTCGGAGACGGTGAGGATTCTGCCGGACGGGATGGGGGGCAGGGTCGGGATACCGAATGCCTGGCCGAAGCCGCTGACCATCAGCTTTGAGCCGATCGGGGCGATGGTGCCGATGGCGGTCGAGCCGGCGAGAATTCCGCCGGGAACGGCCGCATTGGAAATCACGTTGTTGAATCGGGCATCGGCGGCAACCGTTACGCGCCACGGCACCGGCAGTCGCCGATCAGTACGGATCGAAGCGGGGCTGGAGTAGGGTGTGAACGGCGCGACCACGGTGACGAGGTCCTGCTCGGCGAAGAACTGCCGGCGGCGCTGCTTGCAGGCTGCCGCGGCGAATTCAAACGTGCCTACGGCGAGACGGCGATAGAAGCCGTACCACACGATGCGGTTCGGCGTGGTCATGAGCTCGGCATCGGTAAAGGGCGAAGCGGACGGCGGCAGAACACCCGAGCCCATCGCCATGCATGGTGAGCTGTTGCGCAGGTTTGTGAAGGGGGCGAGCTTATCACTTAGGATATCGAGGCCGAGCAGAGTGAGACGATTCGGGAATGGCGGCGTCACGGTGACGCCGGGCAGATAGCCGTTGGCCAAATTGGCATAGAGCTCGTCATCGGGGGCGAGGCCCTGAATCATCGCATCCCAGCAATCGTTGCCGAGGGCGACGTTGGACGTCGGGAGCAGGTACCACGGTGAGTCGCGGCCGACGAGCAGGCCTCCCGGGAGATAGACGGGATCCACCCACAGATCGGCGGTATTCACCTTGGCCGCGATCATGGCCTGAGCCTTGGAGAATAATTCCATGGCGCGGAACTGTTCGGTGCTCTGGCGGTGTTCGGTCAGCGCAACGGGAAAGACGGCGGCGACCATGATGAGTCCGACGCCGAGGATGCTGAGGGCGATGGTCGTCTCGAGGAGTGAGAAGGCCGACCGCAAACCACCGGGACGCCTTCGCGTCTCGCGCGGATTGCCACCCGTCGGCGCGATGCCGCTTTGACGAATGGCCTCAGACTGACGGGAGAGCGTGGTCATATCAGCGGTCCCCCGTAAGTTCTTCGCCGGAGTAGCGGTTCAGGATGACGGTCGACGCGAAATCAGCGTAGAGCCCGCCGGGCAGGGCCTCGGACAGCCAGAGCCCGACGATTCGAGAGGAGGTTTCCGTGGATGCGGGAACGACTTGCCGGAGTTTCGGTCCCTCGGAGATGACAAAGCCGCGCGTCGATGTAATGGGCGTGTCACCTGACGGGCCGCCGTAGACGAGGAATCGGTCCGTGGCAGGCAGGGAGGGGTCCATGAAGATCGCCAGGTCCGGTGTTTCATCGCTAAGTCGGTTGCGCTCGCCGGCCGGACGAAGCGAGCCGTCTCGCAGCGTGTAGGACCGCGTCGCGATACGGCGCGTGCGGATGACGAGTTCGCCCGATCGATCGAAACAGAACGCAGCCCAGGTCAGATTGTCCAACTGCTGATCGGTGTCGCCTGAGAAGGGGCGTCGCAGGTCGTCGTCGAAGTCGATGGGATGGACGAGGGCTAGCGGACGACCGCGGCGGTCGAACGGCAGGCGGGCGCCGGAATCGAGGACGGGGGCGAACGCATAACTGTCCATGTTCGTCGGGCCGGTGACGGGGGCGGGCGGCGTGCCGGACGAGAACACGTCGAAGGGGCCGCCTCCGGGCGGCGGATTGAGATGCCAGATTTCGAAGCGGCCGTTGTAGGGATTCACGACCAGCATGGTTTCGATCTGGTTGGCGATTGCGTAGCTTCGAGCGAGCTTGGCATAAGTGAGGACGGCGTTCTTCGCCTGGGCGAGAATGTTCGCCTCGGTCGCCTTGTTGAAGGCGAAGGCGCTGAACGACAGGGCGACGGAGACGACGGCCACGGTCACGAGCATTTCGACGAGAGTAAATCCGCTGCGCGTAGCGACACGGGACGAAGGCGCTGAGTCACCGGCGCGCGACGGCACGGCGGCGGGCGCGTGGTCGCTGCGTGACTGGCAGGCGGTCGAGATGTCGGAGCGCATCGTATTCATGGGTGCATGACGACCGGGTTGTCTTCCGCGTCGGCGATTTCCTGTACGGATGGGTTGATCTTCCAGACGTTGCCGAATCTCTTGTCGGGACCGGCGGACTCCAGAACATAGCCTGATGCCACCTGCGTTGCGGTCCCCGCCGCGGGCTGGTTGAAGGCCATGTTGAAGACGCCCAGCGGGCTCGAGTCATCGGCAAGCGGCGCGAAGTCCACGGGGATGTATCCTCGATGGGACGTGCGCGTGGCGTCGCGATAAACCCAGAAATAGCGAATCGGCGTGCCCCAGGGATCGAGGAATATTTCGGCGGGCTTGGCAACGCCACCGGCGGGGACGCAAGTTGTATCGAAACTCGGGACAAGTACAGCGGGTGATCCGACGCCGACAACCGTCTCGCTGGTGACGAGGTTCACGCCGCGCGGTTCGCGAATGAATGGGCCCTTGCCGGCCGAAGCGCGAAGTTGATAGGCGAGGCAGACGTTTGAATTGATCATGTGACCTGACTGAGCAATCCAATCGGCGGGCGTGGACAAATCGATTGTGTCATTGAAGTTCATGACTTCTTCAAACGGGCCGAAAGTGCTGTTGCACGTCGCGAAGACGCGACCTGGAAACGCGTCGGGCCAGCCCTTGTCGGCGAGGGTGACGGAACCGATTTTCCATTTGGGCCAGAACTCAGCGTAGCGGTCGGCTGCCTCGGCGATGAGACGGAGCTGCAGCTTCGCGGATGCTCCCTTGCGCGATGCGCTGACGACGCGGCTGCCGACGACGAGAGCGCCGCCGAGGATGCCGATGATTCCGGTGGTGACCAGAATCTCGGCCAGCGACCATGCGAGTCGCCGTGTGCGCGTCGTTCGGGATGTCGTTCGAAGCTGCATCATTGTCGTCCTGACAAGCAAACCATTAGACGAGAACACTTCAGAGTCATCGCGGGCGATCAACCGCCGCCTCCGCCGGTCAGACTGTTGACGAGGCTGACCATCGGGAGGAACAGGGCGATGACGATAAAGCCGACGATGCCGCCGAGGACGATGACCATGACCGGCTCGAGAAGGCTGACCAGACCGGCGACGAGGGTCTCGACTTCGTCGTCGTAGTTGTCGGCGACCTTGATGAGCATCTTGTCGAGGTCTCCGGTTTCTTCGCCGACGTCGATCATGTTGACGACGAGGTTATCGACGACCTTGGTGGCCTTCAGCGGGCCGGCGAAAGACTCGCCCTCGCGGATGGAGTCGTGAACCTTGCCCAGGGCTCGGGCATACACCTCATTGCCTGAGGTGTCCTTGGTGATGTTCAGCGCCTCAAGGATGGGGACGCCCGCGGCGACCAGGGTGCCGAGGGTACGGGTGAATCTGGCAACGCCGGATTTACTGAGGATCGTCCCGAGGATGGGGATTTTGAGTTTCACGATGTCGAGGAACATGCGCCCTCCCTGGAAACGCATGACCGTCTTGTAGGCTATCAGCATCGCGAAGGGGCATACGAGAATATAAGCCCAGCCGGGTATAAGCATCTTGGCCGGTTGCCCATTGGCGTCGAGGGTGTCGCCGACCATCCAGTCGGAGAGGTTGAGGAGGAGCTGGGTGATGCCGGGCAGGGCGGTGTCGAAGTCGGCGAAGATGGTCTTAAACTTCGGAACGACGAAGTACATGATGCCCGCCACGATCATGAAGGCGAAGCCGATGACGCAGACGGGGTAGATCATGGCGCCGATGACTTTTCGCTTGAGCTTCTGGGCCTTTTCCATGAAGTCGGCCAGGCGCTGAAGAATGACGTCGAGCACGCCGCCCGCCTCGCCGGCGGCGATCATGTTTGAGTACAGTCGATCGAAGACCTTGGGGTGACGGGCCATCGCCTCGGAGAGCGTCGCGCCGCCTTCCACGTCTTCACCGACATAGCGAAGGGCGACGCGCAGGGTGCCGGGCTTCTGCTGCTGTTCGAGAATGCGAATCGAGCGAAGAATCGGCAGACCGGCGTCCATGAGTGTGGAGAGCTGGCGAGTAAACTGGGTGAGCTGTTTGGTGGAGACTTTGCCGAGTGCGGCCTTTCGGCGCTTGGGCATTCCTCCGGCGCCGGCCGCGGCGGCCTTCTTCGCGCCGCCTTTCTGCTTGACTTTGGTTGGGAAATATCCAAGGCCGCGAATCTTGGCGATTGCGTCTTCGGATGTCGGCGCGTCGATCTCGTCTTTGACTTCCTGACCCGCCGCGTTCATCGCTTCGTACTGGAATTTGGGCATGGCAACGACTCCGCCTGTATGTCCACAACGGGATCGCGACCGCCGCCGATGGCCGTGCTTACGGTCGCATCGAAGCGCGGTGCAGAAGGTAAGCCACGGCGTCAAACGCGCTTAGCGGAAATAGCCCGCTGCCGCGACCCAGCCCTGCGATCCTGCTTCATTGTTGTGGATCGCAAGGTGTCTGCCCATTCCCAATGCGGGTTTAAGGGCATTGAAGTGCTTGCGGGTTGCGGTCGTAAATATTGGCCATACAATACTTTGTGGACATATGAGGCGCGCGGTTGCCATGAAGGGCCGACTCGTGGTTAATGGTGGTCGCCGAAGAATTCGCGGCATAGCTCGAAGGGGCTGGAGCCCAGGATGACGAAGGACCCTGCGAAAAAACGGATATTTCTTATCGGGAACTCGGCCAAACCGGGGGTCCCTGAGACATTCGCCCGATTACGCGGCATGCTCGAATCGAAGGGCCTGCTCGTGGGCTCGGACCTCGACTGCAAGCTCGGGGAGATCACCAAAGTTGGACCGGACATGGTGATCGCGCTGGGCGGCGATGGGACGATCTTGTCGGTGGGCCAGGCGATGCAGCATAAGCAGGTGCCGATCGTCGGCGTCAACATGGGAAAGCTCGGCTACCTCGCCAACTTCACCGCGGAGGAGTTGCTCGTTCACTTCGATCAGGTGCTGAGCGACCAGGAACTCGTCACGCAGCGCATGATGCTCGATGTCTGGTTGACCGAATCCGATGAGAAGCGCCTTGCCGGCGTTGCGCTGAACGATTGCGTGATTCGCGTGGCCGAGCCGTTTCGAACGGTCGGGCTGTCGGTGGACATTGACGATCATCCGGTAACGACGATCGTGAGCGACGGGCTCATCATCGCGACGCCGACCGGTTCGACCGCGCACAACATGTCGTGCGGAGGTCCGATCGTTCAGCCGGATGTTGAGGCGATTATTCTGACTCCGCTTTGCCCGCACTCAATGACACATCGGCCGGTGGTCGTGGGGCCGCAGGCGGTCGTTTCGATCGCGGTACGGATGACGAGCGAGGGCGCGGCGATGGTTCTGGACGGACAGTATGTGTGCCCGATTCCCGGTGGGACGCGGATTGAACTGCGGCGTTCATCGAGCAGCTTCCTTCTTGTGCGCAATCCGCAGCGCAAGAGCTGGGACACGCTGGTTCAGAAGCTCAAGTGGGGCCAGGCACTGACGTGATCAAGCCGGCCGAACCGGGGCGATGGCTCGCGCTGACGCTCGGCGCGTTCTTCCTGCTGACGGCGGCCCTGGGGCTTGCATCAAGGGGCGTATATCAGGATGACGACCTAACGCATTTTCTCTTTGCTCGATGGGCGGGGTGGTTTCCTTCATATTTGCTGCACGTCTGGGGAAGGCCGGGATTGACAATCCCGCTTGCCGCGGTGTCGTGGCTGTCGGACATTGATACGGCATGGCATGGTGCGCGGTTGCTGTCGGCGGTTGCGACCGCGGCGTCGGCGCTGATCGCCGCGCGGCTGGCGATGCGA
>CAZCGF010000087.1:13318-16389 GCA_964498115.1 uncultured Planctomycetaceae bacterium
TTCTTCGCGACGTTTGGGACGTGGCCGTTCTCCATCTTCAGTCAGGCCACCGGATCGACGGAGTATCTTCCCGCCGGGCCGCTTGGCTATGTGCCGGATGCGCTCTATGCGATGACGCCGCTGATCCTGGCGCTGGCGATCGTCGGTGGGGCGGCAATGTGGCGGCGCGGCGAGTGGCTGACGCCTGCGCTGGCGGGGACATTCTTACTGACGCACATCCTCGTTCGATGGTTCGGCGTGTTCGCGAGCGGCGGCTATGGGCGATTCATGGTGACGGTCGCGCCGCTGGTCGCCATTCTTGCGGCGGCGGGCCTTGAGGAATTGAGGGCATTCTCCAGGAGCGGCCGCCGTTCATACGGGCCGTGGGTCGTCATTGCGGCGGTGTGGCTCATCGGGCTCGCGGCGATCGAGCAACAGCGATCCGCGGGTCGATTCGTCATGGATGATCGACTTATCTGGTCGCTGAGGATTTGCGTCGTGGCGATTGTGGTGCTGGCGCTCTGGCTCGGACGCGCTGCCCGATCGGCGTGGGCCCGGCGCGCGGGACTGGGGGTGCTGGGCCTGACCGTGCTGGCTCAGTGGATCGTGATTGTCACGCCGCTGCGCGAGCGGGGAGCGCAGCGCTTCACGCGCGACATCGCCAGATGGCTGCAGAAGCAGGGATACTCGGATGGCCCGTTCTTCGCGACGAATCCGTGGTTTTCGTTGCACCTCGATCTGATTGAGAATCCGCGGGCGCACAAGGGTCCGACGCTGCTAGCCTCGATGCCGGTGGGGACCATCGTGCTGTGGGATTCGGAGTACAGCGGAAGTGATTATCACCGGATCGACCTTGATCAACTGCGTGATGCCACGCATTACGAACTCGTAGGCGAGTTTCAAAGCCGCTGGCAAACGCCACTGAAGGTGTGGGCTTTCAAGAAGATTGGATCGACGCCGCTGCCCGAGTCGCCGGATGAGTGCTATCCGCCGAATCCGGCTGCTGAAAAGAACCCGGTGCTGGGTGTGTATTACTTGCGGCCCTGATGAATGGCTTTGGGGCGACGACGGCGGAAGAGCGCTGCGGCCGTGACGGCGACGTAGGCGAGTGTTGCCGGCTCCGGAACGACGACGGCGCGGGAATCGAACTCGGATTTGTGTTCGACGTCGCCGCGAGCCGGTGTTGCCCAGAGAATTACTGTAAGGCACAGCGAGGCCCCAACGAGCAGGGCCAGCGGCGCGAGCAGGCGGCAACGTGTTGTGCCATCTGTTGTCTTGGAATCTGTTGTTGTCATCCCCTGTTCCCCCAATGGAGCTCGCGCTGGAAGGCGACATCTCCAAAGACAATTTTACGATTCGGCCTGCCGGGAAACGGAAAAAACCTGGAGGATGCTGACGTCTCATATATCCCGCTGCGATCGGGGTTTGCAGCGCGCTGAGCAGGATGCGGCGGGCCTGAGAGACACTGCGACCGAGAAAAAAACCACGGTACAAGTCAAACGAATCAGCGGCTCATAACAGTATGTCATGGATGGCCCGTGAGAGAACGGACACAGGGAATGCCGGACGTCCCAAATCAATCGAGACAGGCGCCGGCATCGGCTGCGGACTCGGTGACGTCTCTGCGCATCGACGCCCTGAGGCAGCGCGCGACCCGGCTCGCGGTAAAGCTCGTGTGGAATGCCGCGGACGCGGAGGAACTCGTGCAGGAGGCCTTTCGCATCGCGGTGTCGTCGGGCGTGGGATTTGATGAGGAGAGATTCGAGCCGTGGATGCTCCGAACGGTGGGCAACTTGTGTCTGAATCTTCGTCGCAGGCGGCGCGCTGAACCGCTGGGACCGTGGATCGATGCGAAGACCAGCGAGACGCCGTCGGACATTGCCCAGCATCGTGAGCGACTGGAGCGGATTCGACTGGAGATCTCGCGGCTTCCGGCACAGCAACGGTTGGCAATCACGCTGCGGAGCATGGAGCAGATGAGCTACGCGGAGATTGCCGTGGTCATGGAATTGTCGGAAGCGGCGGTGAGAGGTCACGTGCATCTGGCGCGGAGGAAGCTCTCAGAGTTGTTCGAGGGAAGTGGATCATGATGGGCTGCGAAAAGACGCGAATTCGCCTCGACGACTGGCTGGACGGCCTGCTCGATGAATCGGCGCGCGGCGAGGTCAACGATCATCTGGCCTTTTGCGACGAGTGCCGGGCGCTGTTCAAGCGGCAGCTCGATTTGCAGGGAGACCTGGTCGAGCTTGGGGCTCTTGCAGATCGAATCGCAACCGGAGAGTCCCGGACTGCGTCGAGGCGGAGTTGGCGCGTCGGCCGTGTCGCCGCGACGGCAGCCGCAGCGATAATGTTGGTCTGGGCCGGGACGCACTTCGCGCGTTCATGGAGGATCGCGCAGGAGCCGGGGCGTGGTGAGAGTCCTGTCCTGCCTATCGCCGCGAGCGAGCAGCCTCTTCCACTGGGCGACCTGATGGTCAGCCGGATCGATGCAAACCAAATCAGCATCAAGGGAGGCCCAGAGTGCGTCGCGGTCAACGTGCAGACCTCCAATCCGAAAATCCAGATCGTGTGGCTGTACGGAGAATGTCAGAGCCCGGCGACTCCGGCGAAGGACGAAACTGATACCAAACTCAATCCCGCAAGGAGACTTTGATCATGTGGATGCGAATTCTCATTCTGTCGGTTGCACAGCTTTCAACGTGGGCCATCTCGCCGATCGCGTTTGCGCAGCAGGATGGTGATGTCGGCGGTCGCGGACGCGGCGGTCGCGGCACTGTCGCACAAGCCTCGGAACAGGAAGGACCGGCAGTCGAGTGCTTCAACGTTTCCCGAGCCAATCCGCTAAACTTGGCTGGTTATCTTGGCCAGCTCTACGGACACGGGCGGGTCGTTGCCATGCCCGCGACCGGCAAGATCCTCTTCATGGGGACGCCTCGTGAGATCGAGCAGGTGACGGAGCTTCTCAAGGAACTCGACATCCCGGATATGGACACCGGCTCCGACCCGGAACTGGCGATTATCCCAATTAAGCATCGACGGGCAGGCGAACTGCTGGGGAGTATTCTTCAAGTTGCCTCCGGCCTTCCAGAGGA
>CAZCGF010000088.1:0-6366 GCA_964498115.1 uncultured Planctomycetaceae bacterium
GGCTTGTGTCACCTTATGTCACCTTGCAAATCATCGATGCCGCGCCCCATTCAGAGCCCCGACCGTCAGGGAGGGGTCACCTCACGAATGCCCCCGCGCTACCCCGCCGCCGCGCACCATTTCGACGTTTCGATTTTTCGACTTTTCGACGTTTCCACCAGCTCCCCCAACACATGCCCGCCCAAGCGCTTACAATCGCCCGCCCGGATCTTTTTCGCCTATTGTCACCTTGGAATTCCTCCCCCATTCGCCCCAAAACGGGCCTTCTATCATGAAAACGCCCCTAATCACTAACCATCAGCCGTCCGCCGGGTCCACTCCCTTAGGCGTGCATTCGCACGGTTGCCCAAACTGCGCGCATGCCTCCATAATCGGCCGCACAACGAGGACCCGGACCATGACCATGCGAATCCTGCTCATCCCAGCCCTGCTGTTCATCCTGCCGCCGACCGCCGGCGCTCAAACGCCTACCGACGTCGCCGCGGCCATCGACCGCAAGGTCGAGGCCCTCACCGTCAAGGACGCCGTCATCGCCGACGCCCTCGCCGACATCGGCAATCAGGCCGGCGTCAAGTTCACCCTCGACGAGCAATCGCTGGAACTGCTCCCCTGGGGGCCGCAGACCCGGCTCGCCAGCGTCAACATCACCAACGCCTCGCTCCGCGAAATCCTCCCCCAGCTCCTCGGCGCCATCGGCATGACTTACGAGGTCCGCGCCGACGACATCTTCGTCTTCGCCTCCGACCCGCTCAAACGTATCAATCGCCGGGCAACCTGGCAGGAGCTGCAATTGCTCCAGCGCTGCCGCGAGACGAGATACACCCCGGAAAACCTCAAGGACTTCGATCTCCAGTATCGCATCAGCAGCAAGGTCGACGCCGCCAACATGCTCAGTCACCAGCTCACCAAGAGCGGCAATGGCACGATGGCCGACATGCTCGAAGTCGCCACCGCATCGCTCGGCTGGGTCTGGTTCCCCAATGACGGCGCCATCGTCATCCGCACTCAGCAGGCACAGATCGCCAATCGACTCGCCCGGCGAATCACCGTGCGCTACACCGCCACGCCCCTGGCCCGCGTCCTGATGGACTTGTCCGACAAGGCCGAGACCGCCTTCGTCCTCGAGCCCGGCATGATGCTCAAGCTCCCCCCCAACACCGTCCAGAGCTACGCCCTGCTCCTCCAGTCCACCTCCATCAGGCAGGCCCTCGAACTCATCTGCGCCGAGACCGGCCTCAAGTATGAGATCGAGCGCGAGGTTGTCCGAATCGGTCTGTCCGACGCCCTTCACGAAGGCGGCAAGCAGGCCTCCGTTCGCGCTTCGCCCTACGTCGGCAAGATCGCCGTCCCCAGCGCCGACGGCAGTTACACCCTCGAGTTCCTCATCCGCGCCGAGGAACTGCCCCCGGACATCCTCGAAACGCGCGATCAGATGATCGAAGAGATCATCCAGAAAATGCGCCGCGACATGTCCACGACAGCCCCCATGACCTCCCCCGACGCACCGGACCAATAAGCAACCGGTTCCGTCCTCGCTATTTCATCGGGCCAGAAACCAAAAGTCGTTCCCGGACGAAGTCCGCATATCGATCCCCGGCCTCCAATAATTCACCGGACCCCCGCCCGCGACCGGGCTTCTTCTCGGCATCACATTTGATGCAATCTCCCCCGCACCACATTCACCTCGAAATCCACAGGCTAAGCCGCGGTTAGCCGATGACACAAAGCCTGTGAAAACACCCCGGAGAATGCGCAGGCCCGTTCGCTCGGCACTCAGCCGCGGCAAGCGGCCTTAAAAAGGCGACGGCGAAAGAGGAGGCGAATCGGTGTCGAACAAGAAGAAACTCAAATCAGTCTCAATCGACGCCGCCGAAACTCTAATCACCTTCGCCCCCGTCGACGTCGCCGTCTATCTCCCCGGCGCCGACGGCAGCGCCCCCGTCCTCTACCGCGAAGAAGGCTCCGGTCTGCAAAAGCCCGACTTCAAGCGCCTCCGCCGCACCGGCGTCCAGACGATCCTCGTTCACGGCGACGACCTCGGCAAATACGAAACCATGCTCGAAGACAACCTCTCGAGCCTCCTCATGGACGCGTCCATTCCCGCCGACCACAAGGCCTCCTGCGTCCACAGCGTCGGCACCGCCGTCGTCAGAGAGCTCATCAGCAACGAGGACACCTCGCAGTCGATCGACCGCGCCTCCCACTTCCTCGACACCATCATGGAAGGCGTCCTGTCCCAGCCCGCCGTCGCCGCCAACCTGCTCTGTATGAGCGGCCACCACCAGACAACCGCCAGTCACATGTTCGCCGTCTCCACCCTCGCCGTCCTGCTGGGCGCCGAAGTCTTCGGCCGCGACCACAAGACACTCCGCGAACTCGGCCTCGCCGGCATGTTGCACGATCTCGGCAAACTCCAGATCGACCGCGCTATCCTGAACAAGCAGACACCCCTGACAACCGAAGAACTGCGGATCATCCAGCACCATCCCATCGAGTCCGTTCGTCTCATCGGTGCGAATCCCGAGGTGTCGGAAACAGTCAAGCAGATGATCCTCCAGCATCACGAGCGATTCGACGGCCGCGGTTACCCCCTGGGACTCGGCGGCAACGACCTCCTGACCGGCAGCAAGATCATCTCCATCGTCGACGCCTTCCACGCTTTGATCGGTCGCAGAAGCTATCGCCAGGGAATGTCGCCCGTCGACGCCGCCCGCGTGCTGATGTACCAGAAGGGATCGCAGTTTGACCCGGAGCTTTACTCCGTCTGGATCAGACTCTTCCACAAGTGCTGGCAATCGCAGGAAACGATTGTCGATCAGCCTGTCACCGAGGAAGACGGCGGACACTCATTCCACAGCGATCATCGTCAGGAAAAAACCTCCGACACGCCCCGCTCGCAACCCAGGCTCATGTGCCGCGGACGCACCGAAGTGCAATGTGTCCACGTCGGCAAACTTCTCGATGGTGGAGAGGGCGCTACCAAAGTCGTCGCGCCGCTCCAGGACTTGTCGCGCGGCGGCCTCTGCATGTGGACCGATCGACCGATGTATCGCGGCGAAGTCGTACACGTGAGACTGGAGGCCGGCGGCAATCTGGTCTGGGTGCGTGGGCTGGTCAGCTGGTGCCGAAGGGACAACACCAGGTCGAACTACAAAACCGGCGTGAAATTCCTGGAGCGAATCTCCGAAGACCAGGTTCACGAGAAATTGCCCGTGCGGCCCGTCAATGATCCCCGCCTCTTCCCCGAAACCCTGAGCCTGTCACAGAAGGAAGTCGAGGACGAGTCGGCATAGCCCTTACCGTCGACGCCAGTCACCGCGCCTCTCTTAGGTTGCCGATCACCCTTTGAAATCACCGATCGAAAGCGTCCGGTCTCGCCCGCCGAGCTCGTGATAAATCGCCGCGTATCCAATCGACATCTTGGAGACCGAAGAATGCTCGCGCGCGAAGGCCCGCGCATTCTTCCCGAGACGACTTCCGACATCCGGATCGCCCAGAAGCCGCGTCACGGCCGAGACGAATCCATCCTCATCGCCTTCCTCGTACAGAATCGCCGTCTCCTCGTGCACCAGACCATCATGGGGACCGCCGCGCGCCGCGACGATGGCCGTTCCCGCGCTCATCGCATGAACGGTCTCCTCCCGATATCCGCCATCCCAGTTCGGAACGCAGAAAACCTGCCCCTCGCTCAGAACATTGCGGAAATACTCGATGCGCCCCGTAAAGATGACGCTCGCCGCGACATCCAGGTCTTCCGCCGCGCTGCGAAGCGCGCTTTCGGCCGGCCCCTTCCCAATGACGAAGAGCAACAGCCACGGATACGTCTCGATCAACCGGCGAAGTCCGCGCAGCAGAATCATCAGGCTCGAAGCCGATCCCAACGGCCCCGCGAAGACAAGCATCGGGCGCACCTCTTCAGCGCCGGGCTCCCGCGCCGTGTTCTCGTGCGTAACACCCAGCGGGACGACCAGACTCCGACACCCCTTCGGCAGTCGCCCCTCCAGCGCTTCCGCCATCGCCGTAGAGGGTAGGAACATGGCGCGCACCTGATCTGCGCCGGGCCGGGCCCCTAACTCCACCGCATCCTCAATCGACAACACGCTAACGATCATTTGCCCGTCGGTCAGGTCCGCCAGTTCCCGCGCCGTCCGAAACGTGCCCGAACCGCCGAGGCAGTGGATCAGCGGCGCGCCATCCAGCTTGAGCGATCGGAGCTGGGCAAGAATGGAATGCGCCGCGTCGGACTCGCGACTGAGTCGTGGCCAGCGATCCGGCCGATAGGGGATGACCGCCGTCGGGCCCACGGCAAGGTCGATGCACGTCGGCGAATCCGGCACGGTCAGGATCGGAGTGACCTGCTCGTCAATGAGCCCGATCTGAAGCGAGCGAATCGCCGAGGGTATCCGTTCCGCGACGGAATCATCGAACATCAGGCAAACGACGGTATTGTCCACCTTGCGTGGCTCCCAGTGACGGCTGCAAAACGACAGGCAGCAGGATTCCTGGACGAACTCGATATGAATCGACCAACACCCATATCATAACACGAATCGGCGTTGTTTCGCCCGAAAGACTTGACGCTCTCCCGGCAAGAGAGCCTAATAGTCCTGACGCAGGTGCGATAGGCTGCCGACACACTCCGGGACACGCATGGCTGACGCTTCATCAAGCAACCAAATCGCGCTGGGATCAGACCACGGCGGCTTCGAGCTCAAGCAGCACCTGAAGAAATGGCTGACCGATCGCGGATACGCCGTTCACGACTGCGGCGTCCATGACAAATCCCCCGCCGATTACCCCCTGATCGCCGCCGCCGTGGCCGGACGCGTGGCAGACGGCGCTGCTTCCCGCGGAATCCTGATCGACGGCGCCGGCATCGGCTCGTGCATGGTCGCCAACAAGTTTCCCGGCGTCAGGGCCGCCCTCTGTTATGATGTATCCTCGGCCAACAACAGCCGGGAGCACAACGATGCCAACGTACTCACCCTCGGCGCAGGCCTGATCGGCGCCTCCCTCGCCGAGCAGATCGCCGACGTCTGGCTCAAGACCGAGTGCACCGCCGAGCGACATCTTCGCCGGGTCGCCATGATCGGCGATATTGAGGAAAAGCAAAGATCGCGGCCGAGTCCCGCGACGAAGGCCGCCATCGCGCCGACGATCACGCAAACACCGGAGCAGCCAAGCCGAATGACCCCCGATGAGATTCGAAACATGAGCGGCATGACCAACTTGTCTCAGGCGGACCTGGAAAAAATCGCCGAACGAATCGCCGGCATGATGTCGCAGAGCGGGTGGCCGACGAAGTCCGCCTGTTCCTGCTGTGGTGAGGATTGCCGCGGTCGCTGCGCCGAGACCGGCCCGGACACGGTCAGAGGCCTGATCGGGATGGGCGCCGGTCGAATCGGCATGGGTCTCGGCGGCGGGCCCATTCCGCGTGACGTCGCTCAATACATTGACCACACCCTGCTGAAGCCCGAAGCGACCCGCTCGCAGATCGAGCAGCTCTGCAAGGAGGCGAAGGAGCACTCGTTTGCCTCCGTCTGCATCAATCCGAATTGGGTCAAGATCGCAGCGGGCATCCTCAAGGGTTCGCCCGTCGCGGTCTGCACCGTCGTCGGATTTCCGCTCGGCGCTCATGTGGCCGAGGTCAAGGCACTCGAGGCCCGCCGCGCCATTCGCGACGGAGCACGGGAAATCGACATGGTCATCAACATCGGTGCCCTCAAGAGCAACGACGATGAACTCGTCTTTCAGGATATCAGGGCGGTCGTCGACGCCTGCATGGACGGACGGGCGATCTGCAAGGTCATCATCGAGTGCGCCCTGCTCACCGACGACGAAAAGGTCCGGGCATGCCTTCTCTCGCGAAGAGCCCGCGCAGATTTCGTCAAGACCAGCACCGGTTTCGCCTCCACCGGCGCCACGGCGCACGATGTGGCCCTGATGAGTGAAGCCGTCGCCGGGACGCGCATGGGCGTAAAGGCAGCAGGCGGCATCCGATCCTATGGCGATTTCAAAGCCATGGTCGAAGCAGGCGCAACCCGCATCGGGGCCAGCGCCGGCATCGCGATCATCCGGGAGTCGAAGGGCGATGCCCCCGCCGCCGCGGCATCCGCGCCGACCGAGCCCGCTTCACAGAAGTATTGATCACGATTGCTCGATGGATTCCGACGCCGCCGAGGAATTCTGCACACAATCCGCCAGCTCCCCATCCTGCCCCGGCGCCGCCAATAGATACTGATGCTTGAACTGCTCCGACGTGCGCGATCGATTCCGACGCTGCGCCTCATCCCGCCGCGTCAGCGTGCCGGCCGGCAGCGGGCACATCTCCAGCGCACCCAGCCGCAGGGTGGACCGCTTCGACGC
>CAZCGF010000088.1:6466-11455 GCA_964498115.1 uncultured Planctomycetaceae bacterium
CCGTATTCCTCCGCGGGGATGAACTCGTAAAAGTGGCTTGTGATCGCCAGCACGCCTGACGCCGATTCATCCGCCAGCGGGATCGACATTCTCCCTTCGCTGGCGATCAGGCCGATGTCGCGCACCGGCACGTCACCGAAGTAGCGCGGGATCTGCGAGCGATACAGCCCCATCGTCCCGCCCGTCCAGTGCGCGAGGAAATCCAATCGCCAATAGTCCTTCGGATAGAGCGAGCCGCTTGCGGAAGCCAGCCGCTCCAGTCGTCGGGCCACGTCGGGCATGGCCGCCAGTCGCGGTCGCAGCGTGGCGCGAATTTCACTTGAAACCGGCAGATCATCCCAGAGCGTGCCCTCGTGGATGTCGCGAATGAGCCGCTCTTTGTGCGCGTCGGCCGTCTTCGCGAGAAGCATCAACGTGGAAGGATTGGCCGTGACGGCCCAGGCGACGTCGCGCGGCATGGCCAGCCGCATGATCGTGTAATACTTCGCCGTCGAATCGCTGATCCCCGCCACGTCCGCGGGCGATGTGTAATACTTCCGCACGAGCCGCTTCTGCGTCGCGGCGAGCAGGCCGGTGATCGCTCCGCATGGCACGCCGGATGGCGCGGTGTGGTCCCGCATCGAGCTGGTCACCTGGAGAATGTGTCGCAGCAGCGATCGCGGATGATCCATGATCGCCTTCAGGCCCCAGATGTTCCATCCCCGCCGGCATTCCGCCAGGACCGAGGGCGTGATGGGAATGTACTTGGGCTGCGCCGTCGTGCCGCTGGTCAGCGCGAACATGAGCACCCGCTCGCCCGGCGGCAGCAGTGCATCGACCCGCCCGGCGCGCACCTGCTCCACATATGGCGAAAGCTCTTCATAGGTACAGATGGGGACGCGAGTGCGAAACTGATCGTAGGTCTGAGCCGCATCCAGTCGATGATCGCGGCCGAATTGCGTGAGGGCGCCGCGCCGGATCAGCCGGTCCAGAAGACTCTGCTGACAGCGAATCGCCGAGCCAAGCTCGGCCATGAACTTTCGCGTCGTGCGGGAGGCTTGCAGGCTGGCAGCCTTGGCGAAGATCGAATCGAGAATCGTCCGGTCGGACACGCCCCTGGTGACTCCTTGATGCGCGGACTGCGAGACGCCCCGAAAAACAGGGGCGCTTAGCTACCGGGCATCATAGCGGGTTTCTCAGTTGACTTCGATCTCGTCGAGTTCTTCCGGCGATTCGGCGGGAATCCGAAGCCGTGTGACGGTCCGCCCCATTTCGTCAGCGGCGGCGAGTTGATTGTGCTCGGCCAGAGCGCCCAGCGCGAACTCAACAAACCGCCCCTGCTTGTACATGTTGTCCGCATCCTCGCGCCGGGCAAGATAGCGATCGAAGAACTCGACGGTGCGTCGCGTATATTCCTCGGGAACAACATCGACCGACTGATTGTGCTTCGCCCCGTGAACCACCCAGAGATACTTGGGCTGTGCCGAGAGGGCGTACAGCAGCCGCGACTGCTCCACCGGAATGTAACTGTCCCGCTCGCCGTGAATGAAAAGCATCGGGCGGGGCAACATGCGCATGAGCGTCTTGCGAACCGACGGATATCGACACTTGAACTTGACGCGACATGTCAGGAACAGGCACCAGCGAAGAAACCTCCAGAACTCCGGAGGGTGGTTCTCATAGATGATCTTCACCCGGGCGTAGATCTTCGCCCAGCGCTTCATCAGATGTTCCAGCGTGCAGTCCGATGAAAACGCGCCGTCGGTAATGAGAGCCCGGACTGAGGCGCACGACTCGCTCGCCAGAATCCCCGCGCAGGCCCCGCGGGAGATGCCGAAGAGTCCGATCTCAATCGGACGACCCTGCTCCTCCAGCCACTGCTCGACCGTGGAGATGGCCCCCATCATGTCGGAGACCTCTCGGTCGCTGGCCCACTGCCGCGCTCGATAGCCCTCCTCGGAAGCACTGGCCCCGTGGCCGCGGAAATCGAACGAGAAGACGTCGTATCCGGCATCAATTAACGGCCGACAATACCGGGCGCATGACAGACGCGTGCTCTTGAACTCCGGGGCAAAAATGATCGTCCCCCGGCGCTCCACCTCGGGCGGTGGGTGCATCAGGACGCCCCGAAGCCGGACCCCGTCGGTCGCGTAGAAGTCTCGCTCCTCGCCGGGAATGGGGCGGAAAGACCACTGCGGCACCGAAAGGGGCGGCTCGGTATCGCTGATGATGTTCAGGCAGATTCGCAGGTATTTGACGAGAACCAGGGCCGGGATGACGACGAGGAGGATCAGCGTCAGGATGATCGAGGTCAGCGCCCAGTTGCGCGCCACGGCCGTCCAGAAAGATGCGATTAGTTCTGTCGATTGCGAGGAAATATCCAGCACCGCGCCGGCCTCCGATCTGTTGGAATGCACAGCATAGTGCTACCCCCGCATCGACGCCAGCGCCAATGTAAACAGGCCGCGGCAATCCCCCCGGGCGAGGGTGGAACGGATGATTCCATTACCAGGGGTTGTCGGCTAGGTCCTAAGAAGTGAGTCCAGGTCCGCCGCGAGTTCACCCAGAAGGTCCGGGCGTTTCATCTCCGGAGGACGGGCATCGGCCAGCGCGCCTTCGATCTTCGCGGGGTCGTCCACCCAGCAAAAATCACACACCCCCTCCAGGGCCTTCACAAACTCAAGCTGGTGATTGCCCGCCTTACCCTGATTGACCACGGCGATCATTGGGCGACCGAGGGAAATGAATTCGAGCAGGCTTCCGGTGCCGGCGTGCGTGATGATCAGGTCAGCGTCCGCCGCCTTGGACAGGATGTCCTTGTCGAAAGCGACGTACTTCATGTGACGCGGAGTTCGCTTGGCCAGACCGATCTGCCCGAACACCGGTTGCTCCAGCACACCGCGACCGGCGAGGTCATCGACCACGTCGATCAGCTCATCGAAGTACTGAGTGCCGACGGTGACGAGAATCATATCACCGCCCCCGCATATCGAAGATCGCCTTCGCCGCTTGCAAGCTCCGGCCACTGAACGTACAGCCGATGTGGAAGCCCCAGCTTCTTGAGAATTAGCCCGGTCAGCGATAGCTCGTCCACGCGCGTCAGAGACTCGATAAAGCAGCACCGCGATCCGAACAGCCGGCCCGCCGCGAACAGCGGCACGGCCATCGACGTGCCGACGGCGAGGATCCATGACGGGCGAAGTTTCTGAACAATCGTAAACGCCTCGACGCAGCTCATCAGCATCCGCGCCGGGTTGCTCACGAATCGCACAGGATGCTTGCGCGTCGGACCGAGATAGTGCATGGGATAACATTCGCCCGGATGCGGCGTCGAAAGTCGCTTCGCCCCGTGGACGCCCTTGCAATGGCCGTACACATAGGCGAACCGATACGCGTTCGCGTCAAGCCGCTCCAGCAGGCGACACGTCTCCTTGTGCCAGCCCCCGCCGCAAAGCGCCACGAGAATAAGCGGCCTCTGATTGTCAGAACTCATACGCATGGTGCGCCCCCGCACGTCCCCCGACCGATACAAACGCTGGGACTATCGGTCCGGCGGATGTTCCGCCTCACCTATTTCCGCCCGGAAACGCGTATGGCCCTCCAAACCGCACCACCTCCACCGTCCAAGCCTCGATCGCCGGAAGT
Organism: uncultured Planctomycetaceae bacterium; assembly: GCA_964498115.1. Lineage (GTDB taxonomy): Bacteria > Planctomycetota > Phycisphaerae > UBA1845 > UTPLA1 > UTPLA1. Next base: position 10,091 of record CAZCGF010000088.1, read on the forward strand.
GACGGCCCGCGCAATTCCTGCCGATCCGCCAAAAAAGAGCCGCATCCAGGTGACGGCCGACCACTACCTCGGCGACTATCTCAATCTCCCGCGCATGATCACCTATTGGTATCAGGCGAAGACCGTGCGCGACTGCGGCGGGCGTGACGTGCTGGAGATCGGCGTGGGAATGGGGCTGACCGCGTGGATACTTCGCCGCTGGGGGCTGTCGCTTTCAACGCTCGACTTCGATCCGGCGCTGCGACCGACCGTTGCCGGCGATCTGCGCACCATGCCGCTCGCCGACAACAGCTTCGACACGATACTCATCGCCGAAGTCCTCGAACATCTGCCATGGGATGCCTTCGTGCCGGCACTCGTCGAGCTGCGCCGCGTCGCGCGCCGGCACGTCATCGTCACGCTGCCGTGTCCGCTTGTCGGGTTCAACATCGGGCTCAATGTCCCGATTCTCGAACCGCGCTTCTGGGCGCTGGGCTTCCGCCAGCTTTCCCGCCCGCGCTTCGACGGTCAGCACTATTGGGAGCTCGATCGACTGGGATACCCGAAGCGAAGGATTCGCGCGGCTATGCGCGAGGCGGGCTTCGAGGTCGAAAAAGAATTCCGCCCCGGCCTCAGCCTTTACAACTACTTCTTCGTGCTGCGTAAGGGATGATGAACTTACGGGTTCGCCGGAACGCGAATCTCCGCCGGGCGCGGGGCCGGGCGAACGATGCCGGGGCTTCCCTGTGGCGAGCTGCGCGGTCCATCCGACGAGGACGAAGATGACTCCGACGGCATTGACCGTCGCGAAGCCGCCTCAGCCGCCGCCTGACCGACGATGACATTTCCGACGAAGATCGCCCCGTCGTTGATCTCCAACCTGGTCGTCCGCAGGTCGCCCTCGACCTTCGCGGTGGCGAGGAGGTGAAGCTTCTCAGATACGACGAGATTCCCCTTGCACTCGCCCTCCACCTTGACGTTGGAGGCCTCCACATTCGCCGAAATCTTCGCGCCTTCGGCGACGTGCAGGGTGCCCTTGGACTTGATATGGCCGTCGAAGCCGCCCTCGATCCGGACGCCCTTCTCGAATGACAGTTCGCCCTTGAACTTCGCGTCCGGCCCGATGACTGTGGGAAATTCACCGTTCATGTCGGCCATGATTCCATATCCTCCAAGACCCCGCAGCAGGGGGCAATTATCCGTTCAAGAATGCCTACCTTGGTTTTGATCCGCCCCTCCGTGGAGACGGGAAAGTATAACGACCACCCCGCAAAAAACAAACGGGCGCACATGCCGATTGCCGCGAAGCAAAGCGCCCGGCCATGCTACTCAGAACGAACGGAGACGAAGGGCCTTACGCTCCTCGCCGCCCTGTGAATTGCACCG
>CAZCGF010000088.1:11555-14209 GCA_964498115.1 uncultured Planctomycetaceae bacterium
GCGCTGGAATGGGCCTGGAAATCTCAGGCGAGTCCTAGTGCCCCAGTGACCGATCCTGAGCCAGCTCCCGCGCCACCGAAGATCGAAGCACCGCCGCCGCTGCCGAGGTACGACCTCCTCGAAAAATTCAGACAATCCCCCATCGAGAAATCGTCGGCCGACTATCAGCCACAGGTCGCCCAAACGCCTCCCTCACCATCGGACAAACCCATGGCGGGCAAACCGACGCCGGGCAAACTGACGCCGGCGCAATACGCCGCGCCGGCGACCGAGGCCGTCGAGATTCGCATCGGCAAGACCTGGATGAACCGCATCGGGGCGATCATCCTGCTCCTGGGCGTCGGCTTCTTTGTAAAGTATTCATTCGATCGCGACTGGATCAGTCCGCTGCTTCGCGTGAGCCTCGCGGGGATGACCGGCATCGCCCTCATCACCATCGGCGAGTGGTCGCTCAAGCGCGGCCAGCGACAATTCGCCGGAGGCCTGCTCGGCGCCGGCGTCGCCATCCTCTACCTCTCCACATTCGCTGCCTACGAGTTCTATCACCTCATCAGCGTTGAGACCGCCTTCACCATCCTGTGCGGCGTTACCGTTCTCTCCACGGTCATCGCGATACACGCAAACCTCCTCGCGATCGCCATCCTTGCGCTGGCCGGCGGCTTCTGGACGCCGCTGGCACTGAGCACCGGCCAGAACCGCCAGGTCATTCTGCTCTCGTACATCTTCGTCCTCGACCTGGGCTTCTTACTGACGGCGGCCGTGCGGCGCTGGCACATACTCCGCGTCCTCTGCTGGACCGGCACGGCCGTCATGTTCGCCGGCTGGTACTTCCGGTTTTACGACGAGGCTGCCATGGCGCGCACCCTCGGCTTCATCTTCGCCTTCTTCCTGCTCTTTCATCTGGAAGCCATCGGCTCGATATTCCGCCGCCCCGACTCGGCCACTTTGAGTCTCTCCTGGATCATCCGCCTCAACACCGCCGCCTTCTTCGCGAGCACGTACTTGCTCGGCGAAGAGAAACTCAGCGGCTGGCTGGGCCTGATTTGCCTCGCCACGGCCCTGGCGCAGTTGGTCCCATGCTGGCTGCTGCGCACACGCGAGGGCGTGCAGCAGGCTCGCAACTCGCTCATGGTCGACGGCCTCGCCCTCCTCGCCCTCGCTGCGCCAATCCAGTTCGATCGCTACCTCGTCGTGGTTGCGTGGAGCGCCCAATCGGTCGCCACCTTTTGGTGTTGCCGCCGCATGCCGAGCCCGTGGCTTCGCATCAAGGCGGTGAGTATTCTCGCCGCTGCGGTGGCACATCTCGTTTTGTTCGACGCCGCGGACCAGGCGATGACGTTCCATCTCTGGAACTCTGACCACTTTCATTTCAACAAGCTCATTGCCCTATTCCTCACGACCGGCGTCGCCGCATACTTGGGTTCCTTGGTCCTCATTGCGATGCGCGAGACCACCGAAGTCGACCGTCAAATCAGCGCCGGGCTGCTCATCCTCGGATGTGTTCTCATCCTCGGCGTGTTCAGCTTCCAATTCGATCGCTACGCCGCGACATGGATGTGGCTGGCCCTCGCCGCGATCTGGGGCGCGGCGGCCCTTCGCTATGCCAACTGCGGATTCATCGCCCTCGGCCTGTTCTTCGTGGTCTTCGCCAAGTTCGTGATTTATGACACCGCCGGCGCTGTCATCGACAACGCATGGAGACCGCTTTCGGGCATTGCAACCAACCGAGCCTTCGTCGTCGGCTTGTTCGTCGTTGCGACTTGCCTCGCCGGTGTGTTTCTGTCGAAGCGACTTGCAAAGGTGAGCCCGGAGGATACCGCTGCAAATAAATTGTTCGGATCGCTGCCGTTCCCTTCGTTCTTCGCCCTGCTGACCGCCATTGTCGTCACCGCCCTGGGCACTTTTGAAATCGCGCGAATCTTTCACTTCGAACCCTGGCGGCACCGTTTCACCGCGCCCATCAGCGCGAAGGACCCGTTTCTCACGGGCTACTGGTGCATTGTTTCGGCGGTGATTTGGTTCATCTTTGCGCGGGCAGACAAGGCGCTTGCCGTATTTGCCGCCGGCCTGTTGGCAATTTGCATGGTGAAATGCGCGGGCTTCGACACGGCGAGTTACGCGTTTTCGGGGGGATGGCGGGAACTGCTTGGCGTCTGTACGAATCGAGTCTTCCTGTCCGGCGTTTTGGTGATAGCCGTGGCCCTCGCTGTCTATCGGTCGATTCGCCGCCCTCTGCCGGATACCGATCAGCGCGCGGACGTGCAACCGGCTTCACTGCACATGCTCGTTGCCATCGTCCTGCTGATTCTCTGGCTCCCCACCTTTGAGATCATGCGCGCCTTCAGATTTGAACAGCTTCGAGATCGCTTCGCAGATCCCAAGCTGGCGATGCACGTCGCCCTGTCCGTGTTCTGGAGCCTGCTGGCCATCATTCTTCTTATCATCGGTTTCGCGCGACTCGTCGCCGTCATGCGATACCTGGCCATCGGGCTCTTCGGACTGACGATCGTAAAGGTGCTCGTCGTCGATCTTTCCCACCTGGAAATGATCTACCGAATCATCTCCTTCATCGTGCTGGGCGTCCTGCTGCTGGCCGCGTCGTATCTCTATCAGAGGTTGTCGGCCCGGATATCGGGAGCAGCGTCGGTCATCTC
>CAZCGF010000088.1:14309-16316 GCA_964498115.1 uncultured Planctomycetaceae bacterium
TTAGATGTCGCTCACGAAGACCGTGATGCGTCCGAGCTCGATATCGTGCGTCGAGCCTGTCCCGCCCGCCGACAGCTCCAGGTTCAGGAACAGCGGCCCGTCAATCGCTGACATCATCGGGGCCATGATCTCGTAGCACTGCCACGCGCTGGACTTGCGGTCGTCCGGGTTGTCGATCAGGCCGGTGAACGCGCCGTTGTCCTGCGACGTGCGCGCCCGGGTGGTGGTGATGAAGGTGGTCGAGGAGTTCACCTTGTAGCAGACGCGAATGCGATTGAGCTGCTGCGGCGTCCCGAGGATCGACGTCGGAACGGCGACCGGAACCATCACGTTCTGCACACCGGTCGAAAGCGGCCGCACGCGCATCGTGCCCGTCGGGCTGGGGATCAGCGTCAGGTTCGAGGCCGCGACAACCGCGTCGAGCGGGCTGACCTCCAGGGCCTTCTCGCCGTTGAGCTTGTAACAGTCCGCCTTGACGCAGCCGTTCACATGCAGGGCCTCTTCCGGCGGAATCGGCGGCGGCGAACCGACGCCCACGTTGCCCGTCATGTCGTCGATATGGATGTGCGGCATATCGTCGGTCTTCAGTTCCAGCGGCGCGCCCTGGCTTGAGACCATCGGCGTATAGACCGTGCCGCTCACCCGGGCATTGCCCACCACGTCCAGCTTCTCGCCCGGTGTGGTCGTCATGATGCCGACGTTGCCGGTCGGATCGATGCGCATGCGCTCCAGGCCGTTGACCCGAAACGTCAGGTCATGGGTGCCGAGATAGCCGATCTGTCCCGGCGTAGATCCCGCACCCACGTTGAAATTCACCGCGCCGATGTACGTCGGCCCGACTACGTCGCTGCGAAGCTCGATGACTGAGCCATTCAGGCCGGCCGTCGTCGTCAGCCGCGCAACAGCCTGCACATCGACAACGTCGATCGCCCAGAAAGGGTTCTGCAATCCGATGCCCAGGTTGCCGCCGGGAATCACGTTCCCGATGAGGACATTGGCTCCCTCGGCGTTCAGGCTGAGTACCGCGGGAACGCCGTTGCTGCGCGCCTGTATCTCGTTATTGTCGATGCCGATGTTGAGGCCCGTCGAACTGCCGAGTTGAAGGAATCCGCCCGCCGCGCCGTTCACGTCGGTCCCGCCGACAATGTGCAGCCGCTGTTCCGGCATGCTCGTGCCCAGACCGACCTCGCCGGTCTCCTGAATCACCATCGGCTCGCTCAGCACAAGGCTCGCCGCGGTTCCCGACGCCACAATCAACTTCCCCGCCCCTTCAGGATTGCCGCTGCCCGTCGAAATAAGCTGCCAGTATCGCCCGCCCGCTGACGAGTTACCCAGTGCCATCCATGTGCCGACTGTCGAGGAGCTATCGAGCGTTGCCGCTGGAAACCCTGAACTAAAGACATGGAGTCGTGACGTCGGAGCAAACAAACCGATGCCGACATTGCCGCCGCTGGGATTAATTAAGACCGGACCCTTCGAGGCGCTGGCCGTTGAGTCGAGGGTGAGGCTGTTGCCCGCCGCAGTCCCGCCGTTGAGCACCTGGCCGCCGGCGCGCCCCGGAAGGTGCGCGTACTGCGGATGATCGTCATCCAGCAGCCCCATCAGCATGCCGTGATCGCCGGTCGCCGCCGTCGTCTGCACCGTCCCATCGGGAAACCGAATGCCGTCCACGCCCGGCGTGCCGCCGATATGGATGCGGGCCTGCGGAACGGGCACCGAGCCGAACCCGACGAATCCGTTCGTGGGATTCAATGTCATCGCCAGGCTGCCCGACTGTTGATGGAAGACATAGCCCGTGCCGGCGGGAATCGTGCCGGCAAATGCTCCGGCCGATCCGGACACGCTCATTTCCCAGGTCGAGTTCGCGCTGGAGCTGCGAAACTCAACCACTGCCGCCTCCGTGTTGGAGCCGGTAAACCGTGTGACAGCCGTGCTGCTGTCGACGACCTGAAGCTTGCGCGCCGGCGCCGACGTACCGATCCCGACGAAGCCGGTGCCCGGAACCAT
>CAZCGF010000089.1:0-4536 GCA_964498115.1 uncultured Planctomycetaceae bacterium
AGCAGCGGGATGGGAGTTTGAACGGCGGGAGGCTTCATGGCGGCGGTTGTCATGGAGTGGAGTTCCAGTGCCAAAACAGGCGGCCGAACGCTCGACCGCGACGCACAGATATAGATGTAAAAGGGAAGCGTGGCAAGGCTTACGGGAAAGCGGCGATTCCCGGCTTAATGGCCGTCAGGCGATGGACGATCAAGGGGGGCACGCGACCCTCGGGCCTCGAGAATGGCGATGTGGCGAACCAGGAGAGTGACATCGCGGCGAAGACGGCGCATGCGAAGGTAGGTCATCCAGAAGCCGACCATCATTACCAGGACGCCGCAGTAAAAGACGAGGTCCGCGCCGCGGTCGATATCGAGGGCATTGGCGATGTCCTGGGTGATCTGCGGCCTGATGGTGGCCACGATCGCAGCGAGAAAAATCGCGGACCATGCGGCGCCCTCACGCCTCGTGGCCCAGCCGCGAAACATGGCCGTGAGGCTGATCAGGAGCAATAGACCGAGGATGCTAACGGCGATGATTTGATATCCATTCATCGTACAACCCTTCCGAGCAGATAATGCCAGGCGATTCGTATCGCGCCACGGGTGGATTGCCCTTTTGCGCGCGAGTATTCGGTATAGCGAATGGTGACGGGAACTTCTCTGTAGGGCAGACCGCTACGGTGAATGAGATCGATCAGCTCGCTCGCGTGGGCCATGCCGTCGAGCCGGATATGGATTCGCTCGGCCGCCTTGCGAGAGAAGGCGCGCAGCCCGTTGTGAACATCCGACAAGCTGACGCCGCTGGTGAATCTGGTGAAAAGAACGCCCAGCTTCAAGGTCATCCGTCTCGATGCGGGAAGATCGATTGCCTCGCCGAGAAAGCGCGAGCCCATCGCGATTTCGCAATCGCCCCGAAGAATGGGCTCCAAGAGCCGGGCAATGTCGGTCACTTCGTGCTGGCCGTCGGCGTCGAAGGTCACAATGTGGTTTGCCCCGGAAAGAAGCGAAAACTCGATGCCGGTCTGAATTGCTGCGCCCTGGCCCCGGTTGATCACGTGGCGCAGGACGGTGGCCCCGGCGGCCTTGGCAGCCTCACGGGTTTCGTCCGTGGAACCGTCGTCGACGACCACCACATTGGGATAGTCTCGCCTGAGCGATTCAACGACCTGGCCGACGACTTCGGATTCGTTGTAGGCCGGAACGACGACAAAGACCGAGACATCTCCCGTGTCTGGTCGGCGACCGGCAGGATTCTCCGAATTCTTGTGCATGGCTTTGCAGTTCTCGGACGAACGTCATGTGAGTAGTCGGCACCTGATGCTACCGCACTCAAACGCGCGAATCCACATCGAAGTCGTGGGGCCCGGAGGTGAAAATTGATGTTACGAGACGTACACTCCACACGCAGGATGGCGTCGCCTGAGTCGATGAACCCACGCGAGGATCAAGGCTTGCGGAATCAATCAGCTAATGATGGCAAACGGCTGCAGCTCGTCGCGTCCGCCGGGCTGGCGCTTGCTGTCATCGCCTGCTACATCAACAGCTTTGACGGGGCGATGCTGCTGGACGATAACCTGATCGTTGCGGCCTCGCAGACTAAGGGCTCGTACTCTTTCAGTGACGCAATTCACACCGCGCGCCCGCTGGTTGATATCTCATTCGCACTGAATCACGCGGTCGGCAAACTGGAGCCACGTGGATACCATGCGGTGAATCTCGTCATTCACGTGCTGGCAACACTTGTCCTATTCGGTCTCGTTCGGCGGAGCATCGCCGTTGTCGTTAATCATTTCTCACGCGTTGGCGAGCCAGCTTCCAGGAACAGTTTGCATTCACCTGACTCCACGCTATGGACCGCATTTGCCGTCGCACTGCTCTGGGGAGTCCATCCCATCCAGACTGAGAGCGTGACGTACATCATCCAGCGCAGCGAGTCGATGATGGGGCTGTTCTACCTGCTGATGCTCTATTGTCTGGTTCGTTCCGCCACCGCGGTGCGCGGGACCGGATGGATGATTGCGACGGTCTCCGCCTGTGCACTGGGAATGGTGTGCAAACCGGTGATGGTGACCGCGCCGGCGGCGGCGTTGCTGTACGACCGCGCGTTTCTGGCGGGCAACTGGCGGGACGTTGTGCGGCGGCGAGGTTGGCTGCATCTGGCGCTTGGGGCGACGTGGCTCATCCTCTTGGCGTCGGGCGTCTTTCACGGCGTGTTCGCAGGCGAGCCTGATGCAGAACAGACTGTCGGGTTCTCTATTGCCGGCATGACGCCGACTCAATACCTGATTACGCAACCCGAAGTGATTCTCCATTACCTCGGACTTGCCATTTGGCCCGATGCGCTTTGTCTGGATTATCAATGGCCCGTCGTGAGTTCACCCGGCGAAGCGATCGGGGCAATCACCATCGTCATTGCACTCCTCGTCAGCTCGATGGTCCTGTACCTGCAGAAGCCGGCTCTGGGGTTTGTGTTCGTGTGGTTCTTTCTGGTGCTTCTGCCGACTTCTTCATTTGTTCCGCTCAAAGACGTCATCTTTGAACACCGAATGTATCTTTCGCTGGCATCGGTGTCGGTTCTCTTCGTGATTGGAGCGCGATGGATTCTCGGGCGACTATGCCAGGCGGGCCTCTTTATTCCGTCGGCCGCGCGACCCATCGCCGTCGGAACGATTCTTGCTGTCGCGGCGGCTCTCGGAGCGAGAAGCTATTCAAGGAATCAGGACTATCACGATTCGATCGGCATGTGGTCGTCCGTTGTGGCGCGGTTTCCCGAGCATTCCCGGGCGCAAAACAACCTTGGCGTCGCATACTACGCTTCGGAGGAATACGAGGAGGCCATACCGCATTTTGAAGCCGCGATTCGCGTGGCGCCGAATGACACCAAGGCTCGCTCCAACCTGGCGCAAACGCTGTACAAGCTTGGTCGCAGCCTTGAGTCGGCAGAGGAGTATGGCAAGGTCGCGGAATTGCAGCCGGAGTCGTGGACAACGGCATTCAATCAGGGGAACGGATACTACGAGGCCGGGCGCGATCAGGAGGCCATTGACGCACTGGCTGCCGCGAAGTCGATCAACCCGGGGGAGATTGAGGCCTATATCGTGACCGGCAATGCGCTGACGCGCATGATCCGCCATGACGAGGCGATTGCCGAGTATCAAGACGGAATCCAGCTGGCCAAGCCGTCTACGCCACCCGCCATTATGGCGAAGGCGTACTTCAATCTGGCAAACACGCTCGCCAAGGTGAGCCGCCGACCTGAAGCCATCGACGCCTATCGCGCTGCCGTTCGAAACGACGCGTCGCATTTCGCCGCGTATTACGGTCTGGGTTGGACCCTGCAAGCAGAAGGTCGGATTCCCGAGGCGATCGACGCATATCGAGCATCGCTGGCCATCAACCCAGAATACGTTCCTGCGCTCAGGAGCCTGGAGACGCTCACACGATTGCAGGACACCGCGAACTGATTACATTCCGTACATGGTGGACGAAGACGCTGTCACACTTGTCATTCCCGGTCGGAACTGTGCAGGCACGCTGCACGACTGCCTTGAGGCCGTCATCACCATCCTGCAGGCGGGCCGCTGTAACCTGCACGAGATAATCTTTGTCGACGACGGCTCGACCGACGCGAGTGCCCGCATCGCGAGCGAATTCCCGGTGAGAGTCCTGACTGGTTCGGGCGGAGGCCCGGGCGCCGCGAGGAACATCGGCTGGCGGGCGGCGACAACGCCGCTGGTTTGGTTCATTGACTCGGACTGTGTCGCGAGGCCCGATGCGCTGGACCTGCTGCTCCCCCACCTCGCCGATCCGCGCGTCGGCGGTGTCGGCGGCAGCTATGGCAACATGTGCCCAGAGTCGCTTTTGGCATGTGTGATCCATGAGGAGATCATGCTGCGGCACGCACGCATGTCGTCTCGGGTGAATTTTCTCGGCGGGTTCAATGTCATTTATCGGCGCAATGTGCTCGAGCAGGTCGGGGGGTTCGACGAGAGCCGATTCAACGGCCGCGGTTCGCCGGGTGCGGAGGATGCGGAACTGTCGTATCGCGTGGCGGCGGCGGGGAATGAATTGCGCTTCGAGCCGCGCTCGCTGGTTCGGCACTTTCATCCGAAACGACTTTCGCGGTATCTCCGTTCCCAGCGGCATCATGGCTACTGGCGGGTGTTCCTGCACATTGCTCATCGCCATACGGCCATGGGTGACGACTACAGCACGTGGGTGGATCATGCGCAGCCGCCGCTGGCCGTCTTGATGCTCGCCTGCCTGCCGCTGCTTGCGACTGATCACTATTGGACAATACCCGTGGGCCTTGCCGGGGGACTGGCCGCGCTTCAACTGCCCCTGGCCATGCGACTGTTCGGGCGGATGCGCAACGTTCGATATTTGGCGTTTGTCCCTATTGGATTTCTGCGGTCGATCTGGCGCGGCGTCGGCATGGTTCAGGGTGTGGTCGCCTACTTGCTAACCTCAAGGGCGCATGGGGCGGGGAGCGGTTCGTAGATGTATCTTTCGCTGCTCTTCTGGCCGCTGCTTTGCCTGCCGGGCTATGCGATTG